>CAZUCK010000001.1:0-54941 GCA_964619505.1 uncultured Fimbriimonas sp.
AGAACAATCCATGTCTGATCGGTGAACCCGGCGTTGGCAAGACGGCCATCGCTGAGGGCTTGGCGCTGAGAATCGTGAGCGGGGACATACCGGATCTGCTCCGAAACAAGCGCATCGTCGCTTTGGATTTGGCTGGACTGGTCGCGGGCACCAAATACCGCGGCGAGTTCGAAGAGCGCATGAAGAAGGTGATGGAAGAGGTACGCAAAGCCGAGGGCAATGTGATCCTTTTCATCGACGAACTTCACACGCTGGTCGGCGCTGGCGCCGCAGAAGGCGCCATCGACGCATCCAACATCATGAAACCGGCCCTCGCCCGCGGCGAGCTCCAGTGCATCGGAGCGACCACGCAAGACGAGTACCGAAAGTACATCGAGCGGGACGCCGCTTTGGAGCGCAGGTTCCAAGGCGTCAAGGTTCGTGAACCTTCGGAAGAGGAAGCGATTGACATTCTGAAGGGCCTGCGCGAGCGGTACGAGGCTCACCACCAAGTCGAAATCACCGATGATGCGATCCACGCCGCGGTGACACTTTCGCAGCGATACATTTCGGACCGCAGCCTGCCCGACAAGGCGATCGACCTCATCGACGAGGCGGCCAGTCGTGTTCGCTTGCAGCAAAGCTTGCCCCCGGCTGAGGTCCGCAACGATCGCACCCGACTAGGGAAGCTTAAGAATGAAATCGAGCACTTGATCAAACGTCCCGGCTCTGAAGAGACCGTCACCAAGCTCGAAGCTGAGCGCGATGAACTGGAAGCCAGCATCACGACTCGAGAAGAGTCTTGGCAGAATCTCGAGAAGACCGAGCCGGTCGTGGGCGAATCGGAAATCGCTCAGATCGTTCAGTCTTGGACGGGCATCCCAGTCACGAAACTGGTCGAGGCGGAATCTCAGAAGCTGCTTCGCATGGAAGAGGATTTGCACACACGCATCATTGGACAAACGGACGCCGTCATCGCGGTCTCCCGGGCCATTCGCAGGGCGCGAAGCGGCCTCAAGGATCCAAAGCGGCCGATGGGCAGCTTCATCTTCCTAGGTCCCACGGGCGTCGGAAAGACGGAGCTTGCAAAAACATTGGCAGGCTACCTATACGAGAAGGAAAGCAACATGGTTCGGATCGACATGTCCGAATACATGGAGCGATTCTCGGTCAGCAGGCTGGTGGGCGCACCTCCCGGATACGTGGGATACGATGAGGGCGGCCAGCTCACCGAGCAGGTGCGTCGGAATCCTTATTGCGTCGTTCTACTCGATGAAATCGAGAAGGCGCATCCCGAGGTGTTCAACATCTTGCTGCAGGTGATGGAAGATGGGCAATTGACGGACAGCCAGGGGCGAACGGTCGACTTCCGAAACACGATCATCATCATGACTTCGAACGTGGGTGTGAGGCCCATCGAGATGGACAAGGGACTGGGCTTCCGCGACATCAAGATGGATCCGAGTGATCCGAAGACTTACGAGTCGATGAAGAACAAGATGCTGGAGGAGATGAAGAAGCTCTTCCGCCCCGAGTTCCTTAACCGTGTCGACGAAGTCATCGTGTTCCAGCACCTTTCGAAGCCTGAGATCTTGGAGATTGCCGACCTCTACCTGAGGAGAGTCAACGAGCAGGCCGCCTCGATGGGAATTACGATCGAGTTGAGCGACGCGGTCAAGGACCTGCTCGCCGAACAGGGTTACGACCCGAACCTTGGCGCTAGGCCGCTTCGGCGCGCCGTCCAGCGTTACATCGAAGATCCGCTCAGTGAAGAAATGCTCCTTGGGCGATTCCAATCCGGCGACACGATCGTCGCTGAGTTGGACGACGACAAGAAGGTCATCTTTAAGCGAAAGGAAGCTCCCGAGCCCCCGAAGAAGCAGAAGGAACTCGTCAAGAAGTAAGCGAGCGAACGAAGAGCCCCGCGACAATCGTCGCGGGGCTCTTTTCGTTTTGGGGGAGGCTGCACCGAAGCTATTCATTAAGGAGAGGTGAAGGTTGAGTTAAGCCTTGTTGAAGGTTCTGTTAAGCCCACGTGAAGTCCGCGCGGCGAGAGGCAGACTATTTTCGGGCCGTCGTGGAGGACACCAGGCGAGCCGCAGAGGAGGACGCATCACATGTTTCGAATCTTACGCAAGGGCTTTACCCTCATCGAACTTTTAGTCGTAATCGCCATTATCGCGATTCTCGCCGCCATTTTGTTCCCCGTTTTCGCTCGCGCCAAGGAATCGGCAAAGAAGATCTCGGACCTCAGCCAAATGAAGCAAATCGGCACCTCGTCATTGCTTTACATTGCTGACTATGATGACTATTGGTATCCCCACCGCGAGAACTCGAAGGTTGGCAGCTCCTTTGTCGTGGACCCCCGCTACCTCGACGCCAATGGCAACTTCCTTCAGAGCGCTACGGTCCTAGGTGGAATCGTGGGAACGAAGAATTACTACTACCACGCGAATAACTCGGCCACTCAGCAGACGGGTGTGCTCGGCGATGGCAACGAAAGCAAGGCTGCGATTAGCCGATACTTCTTCGTCTCCCTCGTGCAGCCTTACGCAAAGACGTTTGACATCTTCAAGAATCCGGGCGGCTTTGACAAGTTCACGATGAACGACAAGACGGTCGGACCGGCTTGCGGCGCGTTTACATCGGTCAATGCGACGGTTCCGGGAGCAAGCGGATGCATCGGATACGGCTACGGCGGGCAGAACAGCTACGCCCACAACGATACTTACTTGAGCCCTGCACAGCCTTTCAACGGTGGCAGTTCAAATATCACGGCCATCAATTCGGCGGCCGTACCTCGCATCACGTCTACGATCGTTCTCACGGACGGTACGTACTACGGCGGTGCTTTTGACTCGCTCAACCAGTCCGGTCTGCTGGATCAGACGCACATCAATGGCAATGAGGCGACCTATGCGGCTCAGCTGAGCGGTTCGAACACCCATCAGTACGAGTCCTACTGGAAGAACCTTGGCAACAGCAAGTGGGGCTACAGCGACGGCGCATCGTACAACCTGACGAATGACACCGCTTCGGTCAACAGCAGCTTGACGCTCTTCGGTGGAGTCATCAACTGCCAGTTCGTTGACGGCCACGCAAAGGCGATCCCGACCCAGCGAGTCATCGGTGACGTTTGTCTCTGGACGACGGACGTGGATGGCGACCATCCCAAGTGCAACTGAGGCCCAGCGGGCTTTAGGCGAATGATTCGGCTCCCTTGCCTGAGCAGGGGAGCCATTCGATTCGGGATTGTTTTGATCCGGTCGTGTGAGTACTCCGACAAACGGGTTAGGGCGATCCCTTTCGGCTTGCGGCATTGGTTCCCCCAGAACTCTCGCTGCAAGAAGCGGCTCCCTTGCTACCGCAGGGAGCCGTGCCCATTCAGGACGAATTTTTGGCTCCGCCGCCAACCGGCATCTTTCAGTGATTCTTGAAAGTTCAACTGGTAAACTGGTAGGCGCAGATGCCTTTATCTCCGGAACGCTTCGTCGGCAATGATCTGATGCCCATTTACGAGAAGGTCGTCAAAGGCGAGCGACTTTCACGCGAAGACGGCTTTGCCCTTTACCAAAGCGATAACTTGACCGGCGTTGGTTACTTGGCGAACGTCGTGCGGGAGCGGAAGCATGGCGCCCGCACCTACTACGTTCGCAATCAGCATATCAACTACACGAACATCTGCAACAAGTTCTGCAAGTTCTGCTCTTTCTACGCTAAGAAGGGAGGGCCTGAAGCGTACGAGATGACGCTGGAAGAGGTGAAGCGTCGGCTGGATTGGCATAAGGACGTGCCGATCACGGAGATTCATATGGTGGGCGGCATCAATCCACGACTTCCATATCAGTACTACATGGACCTCATCAAGCTTGTGAAGGAATCGAGGCCGGGCATTCATGTGAAAGCATTCACGGCGGTTGAGATCGTTGAGATCGCGAGGGTGGGTAAGTGTTCCATCGACAAGGCGCTCGCCGATTTGATCGAAGCGGGTTTGGATTCGTTGCCTGGCGGAGGCATTGAAGTGTTGAGTGACCGAGTGCACGCGGAACTGTTCGGCAAGAAGCTGAATGGGGAAGAGTGGAAGGAGGTCGCAAGAGCGGCGGCGCGGCTTGGTTTGCATCAATACGCAACGATGCTTTACGGCCACATTGAGACGGATGAGGAGCGAGTCGACCATTTTATCCAATTGCGAGAACTGCAGGATGAAACGGGCCATTTCCTCACTTTCACACCGCTTGCGTTCCACCCAGAGGGAACTGAACTTGAACATATCGAGCACACGACGGCCGATACGGATTTGAGGAACATCGCCGTTTCGCGGCTGATGTTGGATAACTTTGAGCACATCAAATCTTTCTGGATCATGAACACGGTGCCCGTCACCCAAGCCGCGCTTTGGTACGGCGCCGACGATGCCGATGGTACGGTCCTTGAATACGAGATTACGTACAAGGATGGCGACCATGGCAACAAGAGCCAGGGTCTCACCCGCGAGAACATGATCAAGATGATCGATGAGGTCGGCCGTATCCCGATCGAGCGGGACTCCCTCTATCGGGAGATTGTTGTCGACTCCGCCCAGGAGGCGCCTCGCCGACTGATGCAGATTCCAGTCACGTCCTGAAATCGACGCGTTCCCTTTGGACGTTAGGCCTTGGTGATTGCTCGGTGGCCGATCGATCTGCTACTTGCCCAGCAAAATTAATGTTAAGGTTTTAGATTCACGGTAACTTTATCTGAACTTACTGCCGTCAATGAATATTAAGAAACGGACGATTCTTAATAGAGAACATTTGGATAGGAGGAATAAGTCAAATGGATTTGATGACTCTCCAGTCAGGATTACGGTTTCGTGGTTTGGCTCAAGTTTCCGGCGGTAAGCGGAGGAAGATCTCCATTCGTTTCAGCAGCGCGGTGATCTGGACGGCCTTTGGCATTGCCGTAATGTTTGGAATTTGCATGAGGACGGCGGTCGTCGACGGGGCCTCAATGTCGCCCACTTTGAAATCAGGACAACACCTCCTTGCATCCAAGGCTTCAATCTGGCTCAACGGTGTCAATGATGGCGACATCGTCTTGATCAAAGATTGGAGTTCGGGCGACTACGTGGTTAAGCGCGTCTACCGAACGGCCGGCCAGACGGTTGACCAATGGAGCACTCCCATTGACTACCCGGATGCAACGCCGTTCAAGCCCGCATATATGGTGCCGTTGGGCAGCGTATACGTTCTGGGGGACAACAGGTTGGCCTCTGAAGATAGCCGATACTACGGTCCCGTACCCATGGATCGAATCGTCGCGAAGGTCGTTTTATATTAGCGTCCCTGGTCGCAAGGGAAACCGAGTAATCTGAATGTAGAACAGCCCGCAGGGGGAGCCGCAAGGCTGAGAGTTTCTCGCCAAGAGAAAGACCCCATGAACCTGATCCGGTTAGTACCGGCGTAGGAATTGTGGAAGACAGGATCCGGCGACGGACTGCCTTCGCAATGGCGAGCGAAGGCGGTTCAGTTAATAAGGAGTCCTGTAATGAGTTCAAAACTTGGGCCCGGCGCAAGCGGTGTTGTTGCACCTATCGATCATTCAACCTTAGCTGGCTTCACGCTGATCGAGCTTCTGGTCGTGATCGCGATCATCGCGATTTTGGCCGCCATCCTGTTTCCCGTATTTGCGAAGGTGAAGGAGTCGGCCAAACAAACCTCTTGCCTCAGCAATGCGCGGCAAATCGGGCTGGCGACGAAGATGTACCTTTCCGATTACGACGACACACAACCGATCTTTTACGCATACAACAGCGATCCAACCCTTTACAGTCCGGCCCAACACAAGGGGACTGAAGTTCTTTTGGAGGTCTACAGCAAGGCGCCAAACATATTCAAGAGTCCTTTGGATGTCGGCAGCCCTTATCTGAAGAACGACCCGGGGCTCATCGCGAACAACAAGCATCCAGATACTTATTGGGAAGCGTACGGCAGCTCCTATCGGTTCGACCACTGCATGTTCACAACGGTCCAAGATGAGTCGTCACAGAACAACGGTTTTTCGATCTACGACCCGATTTACCAGCAAACTGATGTCACGCACATCGTCACCGAATCAGAAGTCGCCGACCCGACGAATTCTCGGATCATTCGCATCGAGATGTTTCCTTTCTTTGCGAAGACGGATGACCCCGGTTGCGCCATCTATGGCTATGATTGCAGTCCACCTTATGACTACTACAGACAGTGGGGCTCCACCGGTGGTTCTGTTATCTTCTCTGATTCCCACTCAAAAAAGATTCCTGATGCCGGTCATTTCGACAAGACGGCGGTGAACCCTCAAGGCAATCTGTCCGGGGAGCCAACGTCAGATCCAAATGCCTGGAATGGCACTTGGTACAGCGTTTGCGACTAGGCTGGACGTTGTGGCGGCCGTTGCCCGAATTTGACTTGGGAAAGGGACCTTTAACCTATGCGGTGCCATTGACGCCATGCCCCGCGTCTAAGAGTCAACAACGTCGATACTGGACTCGCCTTAGGCGGTCACAGTCTTGGCAGTGGGTTCGTAGAAAACGTATTGGCGATGATCTGTGGCAGGCTGCCATGGATTCGTCACTGAGGTGTGGATTGAGCATTGCTTCTGAGGTCAAGACTTTGAGAGTCGGAGATATCGCCAGCCAAACACAAGCGGTTGTGCAAGAAGTCGAGAGAGTCATCATCGGCAAGAACGAGACCGTCACGAACGCCGTCTTGGCGCTGCTGTGTAACGGCCATCTGTTGATCGAGGACATCCCAGGCGTGGGCAAGACGACCCTGGCGAAGGCGCTCGCAAAGTCGATCGGCGGGGAATTCCGACGGATTCAGTTCACCCCCGACCTACTTCCCACCGACATTACGGGCTCATCGATCTTCAACCAGCAGACTTCCCAATTCGAATTCAGGGGAGGGCCGATTTTTGGCAATATCGTTCTCGTTGACGAAATCAACCGAGCGACACCTAAGACCCAGTCATCGCTTCTCGAGGCCATGGAAGAGAGGCAAGTCACTACGGACGGCGTCACGCGGGAGCTTCCGAAGCCGTTCTTTGTGGTTGCGACGCAAAACGCGATCGAAATGACGGGCACGTTCCCCCTTCCCGAAGCTCAACTCGACCGATTCTTCATGCGTCTTTCCCTTGGCTATCCCAGCAAGGGCGATGAAGTCGCAATCCTCAGCCACCAGCAAGTTTCCCACCCGTTGGATCTTGTGAAGACGGTGCTGAACCTCAACAAGCTGGTTGAGATGCAAGGCGCCGTAAGGGATGTCTTCGTGCACGACACGGTGAGGAATTACATCATTGACGTCATTCGAGCGACGCGTGAGAGCAACCTCCTTTTGATGGGTTCGAGCCCGCGCGGCGCACTCCATTTGATGTTGGCTGCACAAGCCAAGGCAGCCATTCAAGGCATTGAGTTCGTACGCCCGGATGACGTCAAGGCAGTCGCCGTTGCAGTGTTGGCGCACAGAGTCATCCCTCGGGCGGAGCTTCGAATGCGAGGCGGCGGCTCCGGTGAAGCGATCGAGAAGATTTTGGAAACGGTGGTGGCACCCGTTCCAGCAGGCTGACCTTATGGCTCAACGGCAGGGCTCAAGCAGTTTTTCCCGCACGGAGAACCAACGTCTGCAAGACCTGGCTGGACTCACGATCACCTCCGCCGCACTCATGCTCACGATCGTTGCGTTGCTCCTTAATTCAACGTCGCTTTTCTACATGACCACGGCTCTGATCGCGACTCTTGGCGCATGCCGGCTGCAGGCTTACCTTTCCGTTAGGGCTTTGCGCTTGGAACGGGTTGCCCCTCCAAGCGTACAAGTCGGAGATTTGGTCACCGTGCAGATCACGGTCTGGAGCGACAAGAAGATTCGCAGGCCGTTGGTCACGATCATCGACGATTTGCCGAGAAGGCTTTATGCGCGAGACGTATCACCGAGCCTGCCAATCGCTCCCGCGTTCGATGTCCCCATCCAAACGCAATACCAATTCCGCCCTTTGAAGCGAGGGCAGTATCAGTGGAGCGGCTTAACGGTTCGCGGAACCGATGCCCTAGGCCTTGTGACGATGAGTCGCAAGTACCACACGTCGATGGCCGATATGACGGTTCTGCCAATGGCCGTTCCCGTCGCCTTAGACTTGCCCAATGCCGCGGGATGGGGCATAAGCGAGGCATCGAGCGGGCAGTCGCGAGGGGCAGGCATGGAACCTCGCGGTGTGCGCGAATACGTGTCTGGCGACTCCATACGTTACATCCATTGGCGCTCCAGCGCTAGGGCGGGACAACTGCTCATCAAAGAATTCGAGGCTGGCTCCAATGCGGCGGCTGCCTTCATCATTCAGCGAACTCGAGGAACCGAAATTGGCTTGGGTGCAAGAACGACCTTGGAGGCGATGTGTTCACATGCCACGTATCTGGCAGACCTTTTCCTGAAGCAGGGCGCCAGAGTCGAGTTTCCCTTGTTGGAAGAAGCCTCGGTCTCCCTTAACACCCGAGAGAGGAAGGCGGAGATCATGTACTTGCTTGCCGGAGTTGAGGCCGACAGGGAAGAGTCGATTGGTTCGGACGTGCTGGCATGCCTTGGGAAGCTCCCGCCCGGCAGCACGGTGTTCGCCATGCTTGGCATTGCGGACGAAAACCTGGTCGGTTCCATCCGGCTTTTGCAGGCTCAAGGAATGCAGGTCGTCCCCCTCCTTTACGACGCAGCAGCCTTTGTGCCGAAGGGACGCAAGCTGAAAAACGATTCAGCCGTGACCCCCAACTATGTCAATGATCTCCGGAGCCACGGGGCATTCCCCTATGTCATTCCACCGGAGGCGTATCCCGTATGATCCGGAAGGCACTGCGAATCGACCCTCGGCGAACCGGCTCTCTGGACATCCTGTTGGTTGGCCTATCGGCAATGTTGTCAGCCTTTGCGATGTGCGCCAGCATTGGCTCAGACAAGGATGCGTTCTTCTTCATCTGCTTCATCGCCGTCGGTATGTGTGTCAGCTATGCGATGAGCCGCTACGGGGCTAAAACCAAGTTTGTCCGCTGGAATGCCTCCATCTATGCCGCCGTCGGCGTTGGCGTGATGTATTGGAGCACGAAAGGGGGCCTCAATACCGTGCTTCCGGACAACCCCTTTTCTGACTACGCCTTGGTGTTTGCGGGGGGCGTGACCTGGCTCTTGGGGATTGGCAGTTTCATGACGTGGCGCGACAACACGTTGCTTTTCCAGGCTGTTCCTTGCCTTGCGATGTTCGGCTTGGTCGGCTGTTACGACACCTACAAAGAGGCGACCATCCTGTTCTTCCTCTTCATCTTGTGCCTTGCGACCCTGATGGCGCGTGCCCACGGGCGACTTATGATGAAGCAAGCGGAGTCTTCGGGGCACAAAGGCGTGTCAAATCTGCGTGATGGCCCGTGGCGCTGGATGGCGGGACCGGAGTGGGCTCTTGCCTCGGCGACTGCAGTTGTGATCATCAGCATCATGGGCGCTCCAATTGTACAAGAAGAGGCAAAAAACATTGGCATATCCGGGCTCGTGCATCTGCCATCGCCGCAGAACCAACGGTACATTCCCGCCTTGTTCAATCAGCGTCAGGGCCTGGTGAATGTGGGGCAGGGACCGAGCAGTCTCACTAGAACTCCGGTCTTGAGGGTCCAAATGCAGGGGCTGAACTACCTGCGCTCGACCTCCTATTACGAGTACACAGGCACAGGCTGGAAATCCTACGAAGCGGGACGTTTCTCAAAGCGAATTCCTTTGGCGGAGCTCACGAGGGAAGAGATCACCAACCCAAAAACCATTTCTTTTTCTGTTGAAATGATTCGCCCGCTCAGGTTCGTGCCTTTTCCGGGCCAGCTCGCCGAGCTGACGGGCGACGGCTCCAACAACGCGCTGAGGACTTGGGACGGGGCGTTGGAAACTCGCGACACGTTTAGGAACTATCCCAAATTCAATGGCATCGCCATCGATGCGGATTACAAGACCAATCCAACCAGTATTCCCAAAGCCGAAAACCCTGAGATTCAAGCATTGGCAAGCGATGCCAAGGTTCCTCAGGCGGTGAAGGACTTGGCGATTGCCGTCACAAAGGGCGCACATTCCGATTTGGAGAAGGCAGAGGCGATCAAGGCTGAAATTGATAGGCGCTGCCGCTATAACTTAAAGGCCAATGCCACACCTGCGGGCGCGGACCCTGTCGAATACTTCCTATTCACATCGCATGAGGGTTACTGCGACTTGTTTGCGAGCGCGATGACGACCATGGCGCGTTCCGTCAACATTCCGGCCCGCTACGTCACCGGCTATTTGCCCGAGGATGAGCAAACGGACGGGAACTACATCATTACGGAAGCAGATGGGCACGCCTGGTCGGAGCTTTTCTTCGAGAATTTTGGGTGGGTGACCTTTGACGCCACAACTGGAGCGGCGTCCGTTGAGGGAGCAAAGCGTGGAGACTCCACCGAGGTGCCCTGGTATCAGACCAGTTGGTGGAAGTTTGGACTGCTTCCTTTTTCGTGCATCACGGTCCTTTACCTTGGGGTGCTGGCGTTCAAACGCTTGACGACGAAGCGTGCGATACCCTATCGGAAGGAGTTGGGCAAGGTCTATGCGCGCTTCGAGCGCATCCTGCAACCCGTCGCTGGGCACCCGAGGCGCCTCAGTCAGACGCCGAGCGAGTACTTGGATTCCAGCAGACGCAGATTGGGGACACTTTATCCTAGGGCCTCCAAATTGAACCAGGAATTTGAAGAAGCGCTATACGGCATGCAAGAACCCGACGAGGCGATGATCGCCTTACTGAAGCAAAGCGTCGCCGAGTTTGGCGAAGAAACAAAGAAGAATCGCCACCTCGTCGAATCCGGCAAGGGCAAGCGCACTTGAGTCTTGCCTCGGTAAGCTTCAAGTGGCATGCCCTTCTCAACTGAAAAGGCTCTTAAGCACAGCGTGGTGATGCTCAGCGGAAACGAGCACGAGTTGCGTCGTCGTGCCCTCTCAGAGTTGTTGGCGGCCGCTGTCGAGGGTGATGACGACTTTGATCGGGAGGAGTTCGATGCCGGTTCCTCCGAATCGATTGAGTGGGTGAGTTTCGCCGGTACGGCTCCTTTTCTCGGGGATAGACGGGTGGTGGTCGTGCGGCATTTGTTGCGCTCAGACCCCGATGAAGCGAAGTTGATGGGCCTGCCCGCAACAGCGCTGTTGATTCTTGTAGCCGATGACGAGACCGGTGACGAAAACAAGCAACGGACGCTGCTGAACGTGCGGAGCAAGTGGGAGGCGCAGGCAAAGAAAGCAGGCGGATTCCTGGAGAACTTTGCCACCGAATCTAAGAACCTCACTTCGTCGGTGAAAGTCGAAGCGGGTGCGCTCGGCAAGAAGCTTTCGGACCAGGCCGCGACCACGTTGACGGAGATGACGGGTGCGAGCCTTAGCCGCGCGATTGATGAATTGCAGAAGCTGGCGATCTTTGTCGGCAACAAACCCGAGATTAGGGAAGCGGATGTTCGCGCGGTCGTGGTGCCTTCACGGGAATGGAATGTATTCAAGCTAGTGGACTCGCTGCTGAGCGGGGAATCGGGAGAAGCGCTGCGGCAACTTCGGATCTTGGTTGGGTCACAAGTGAAGGCGGAGGAAGCGGCTATGCGAAACATCCTTCCCCAAGCCTCCCGCAACTTAAGGCTGATTTGGCAGGCTCGCCTGTGTGTCGACGCTAAAGTGTCGTTGGAAAACGCATCCGCTACCGTCACAGACATGTTTCCAGAGAAGCACAATCTCTTAAAGGAAAAGCCTTGGGTTCAGACTAAGATCATGCGGTTGGCCAGATGTGTTGACCTCTGCCAACTTTCCAAGTGCCTACAGATTGTTTCCGACACGGACGCCAGGCTCAAAGGCATGATGGATTCGTTCACACCAATGGACAGCTTGGAGCGGATGGTCCTGGAGATGGCCCAAGTGGTGGCCACGCCTTTGGCAAGACGTTGAATTAGACCCAATAGTCGACTTTTCGTCGGGTGATCCAACGCCAGAATGCGGTCAATCCTGCCTGAACCCGCCCGACCGGCGCCGGCAGTTCCACCAGGAGATCGGCAAGTTCAGGGCAACGCAACAACAGCTCTTCAAGGCCAGCTTCAACCGCTTCGGCCTCATAGTCGAACTGGCCCGCCCAGGAGCAGAGAAAGCAAGAGAAATTGTCCTTGACATTCACAGCGCCACAGAGAGGGCATCGCTTCAGGTTCTCAGCGGCGAACCGCCGATGCCCATCGATTCGACTGATGCCTTGAAAGGCCAAGGGATTGTTCATGGTGCTACCATTTGATGGATCGGTCAATACCCTCCCGATCCTTACGCCCAATCGCTTCTTTGGACGACATAAATGCCAGATTTGATCCATCCGCAAGAAAGCGTGCTGAACTGGACTTTTCTGGGAGCCGATTGCTTGTACCGAGACCACCGGGGCCGCCGGGTGCTTGGTGATGCAGAAGGGTTTGGCCACTTTTCGGTGTCCGGCACGCCAGAGGGCTTGGAAGTGTTTGTGGATGACGTGCCTTTGCACGGGATGGCTGGCACCTTTAGCGAGAGTCTCCTGGTGAACGCATTGGCCGACGGGCCGTGTACGGTACATGTGACGAAGGGGCGCGTTTTCCCACCTTCAGGGCTCATAGAACAGGTTGGCGCATCCCATCAAGGGACGGGCTGGGTTGTTCACAGTTCCGGGCAGTTTGAAACCGATGAGAAGCACACCGTGTTGGGCTCACCGTGTAACGGATTCCCGGCGCCCGTCTTTTTTGAAGCTTCGGCCATAGGACCCAGTGGCTCAGACGGCCTGGAGATCATTCGTGCTGAGCCGATGCGATGCGAAACGATGGACGCCTTCACGATCGACGACGTGGCGGCCCTCACGGCGCGCAAGTTCGTCGTTCAGAACATGAGCAAGGTGTTGAGCCTGGAGTCGTCGTATCCGAATGGTGAGCCTCTGACTTCAGCCGTCGCCAGCCACTTGAATGCGGCTAGTTGGGATTGCCCGGTGCCGTCTGGATGCCGCGGATTGTTGATCCGAAAGCGATACGATCGGTTCCATGGGCGTCAGCGGGCGCGGGTGCTCATCGACGGCGAGGCCGTCGGCTGGTGGTACGAGCCCGAGGAAGACCGCGTGCGTCGTTGGGGTGTCGCGGAATACGGGATTCCGGCCGAGTTCGTGGAAGGGAAGTCGCAGGTTAGGATCACGATCGACCCGCCGGCGGGCGCGCCGCTGTGGAGCGTGTCGGCGGTCAAGGTCCGGGCTCTGGTTTGACGATCAATCCACGACTGCGCCGAATTTGCGCGTCCGCCTCTGGTAGGTCAGAACGGCGTCCAGCAGTTCATCCGTACCGAATTCCGGCCAATTGGTCTGGGTGACGTACAGTTCGCAATAGGCGGCTTGCCAGATGAGGAAGTTGCTCCAGCGCATCTCCCCCGCGGTTCTTATCATGAGGTCGGGGTCAGGGTGGTGCGGGTTGTAGAGGTGGGCGGCGACCAGTTCCTCTGTGATGTCTTCCGGCTCGAAACCGGCCGCGATCAGGTCTCTTACGGCGTCGACGATTTCGGCGCGCCCCCCATAGTTCACGGCGAGGGTGAAGGTGATTCCCGTGTTCCCTTGGGTCGTCTCTATGCCCTCGTGCAGGGCCTCTTGAAGACCGCGCGGGACTTCATCGATCCTTCCAGCAACCTGCACGCGGACGTTGTTCTGGTGCATCAGCCTGAGTTCATCACGGGCGGCGCGTTCAATGAGCTTCATGAGGCCGTCGACTTCGCTTTCGGGCCTTCGCCAATTCTCCGCCGAGAAAGCGTAGACGGTCAAATATTTCAGACCCAATTCGCTGGCGTCAAGAAGCACGCCGCGAAGCGCCTTGTAGCCTTCACGGTGTCCGAGTAGCCGCTGCAGCCCTTTCTTTTTCGCCCACCGCCCGTTGCCGTCCATGATGATGGCGATGTGGCTTGGCATGTGATCCAAGTCAATGCCAAGTGCGGCTGCCTTGGTTTGGATCTCGTTGGTTGGCGCAGGGGCGTGCAAAATCAGACTTCCATCAATTCCGAATCCTTCTTCTTCTGCAAATCGTGAACGTCGGCGATGTATTTGTCGGTCATCTTCTGTACGCGATGTTCTTGCGACTTCACGTCGTCTTCTGTGATTTCCTTCTTCTTCTCCAGTCCTTTCAGGTGCTCGATGGCGTCGCGTCGGACATTGCGGATGGCGACACAGGCGTGCTCAGCACGGGCGTTCACTTGCTTAACCATCTCTTTACGTCGTTCCTCATTCATTTGAGGAAAATTGATGCGTATGCCGGTGCCATCGTTGACTGGATTGATGCCTAAGTCGCTCTTCAGGATAGCCTTTTCGATCAAAGGCGTAAGGTGCTTCTCGTAAGGCTGTATAAGCAGTTGTCTTGGTTCTGGAATGCTGATGTTTGCAATTTGGTTGACGGGAGTGTCCGTGCCATAGTACTCCACATGCACCCGCTCCAGGACGGCGGGGTTGGCGCGACCCGTTCGGTAGGTTCCGAAGTCATGAGTCATAGCATCGACTGCGGCCTTCATCCGGTGATCTGCGTCCTTAATGATCTCGTCAATTGACATCCTTATGCTCCTCCAACTATGGTGCCTACCGTTTCGCCCTTAAGGGCTTTGGCGATGGCGCCTGACGTGTTGAAATTCAAGACGATGACGGGAAGGTCGTGCTCCCTGCACATCGTGAAAGCGGTCGGATCCATAACCGCCAATCGCTTCGAGATTGCTTCGCTGTAGGCGACCGTTTCGTAGCGAACCGCATCAGGGTTCTTCTTGGGATCCTTGTCGTAAACACCATCCACTTTCGTGGCCTTGATCAGGCAGTCGGCCTCGATTTCAAGGGCGCGTAGAACGGCGGCGGTGTCAGTGGTGAAATAGGGATTGCCCGTTCCTGCGGCGAACACGACCACGCGGCCTTTTTCAAGGTGTCGGATGGCGCGTCTGCGGATGAAGTTCTCTGCGACCTGCGAGATGGCGATGGCGCTTTGCACTCGAGTGGGGACAGCGGCCTTTTCCAGAGCCGATTGCAGGGCAAGGGCGTTCATGATCGTGCCGAGCATGCCCATCTGGTCCGCGACGGTGCGGTCGATGCCTCCTTCTTCGGAGAACACTTCACCGCGAATGAAATTGCCGCCGCCTACGACGACGGCAATTTGGACACCGGACTTGTGAGCTGCGGCGATTTCATGGGCAATGTAGCCTAGGACGGTTGGATCGAGGCCCGATCCATCCTGACCACCCAACGCTTCGCCGCTCAGCTTGACCAGAGCGCGTGAGTAAGCTCGCCGCTCCGCCATGGGGCTTAGACCCCCTCGCCGACGGCGAGTCTTTCCAAGCGGAAGATCTTCACTCCCTTGGCCTCTTCCTGAAGGTACTGGGCCACGCTCTTTGCAGGGTCCTTGTAGTACGGCTGCTCCAAGAGCACGACGCGCTTCATGTATTCCTTGTTGATTCTGCCCATCGCGATATTCTTCGCGATCTTTTCATCTTTTCCTTCGTTGATGGCGCGTTGGGTTTCGACTTCCATTTCGGCATCGATCTTGTCCTGCGGCACTTCGGCCTTGTCGATGAACTCAGGCGGGAAAGCAACGGATTGAATGGCAACTTGACGGCCGGCATTTCCTGCGATTTCCGCATCGGGCCCCGCGACTTCCACGATCACGGCCTTCATGCGGTCGTGGTGGACGTAGGTCGAGAATCGATTGGCCTCCGTGGTCAGGTGAACGGCCCTCGTGATCTTGATGTTCTCGCGAATCTTACCGACGGCTTCCTGTACGATGTCTCCCACCGTCTTGTTGCCGTGACTGACAGCCAAGGGATTGGTACCAGGGCTGCTGTGCAAGAAGATCTCGGCGAGTTCCTGGGCGATGGCGATGAAGCCTTCGTTGCGTGCGACGAAGTCGGTCTCACACTCCAGCACCACGCCGCCGACCGTTTTATGGTCGTGGCTGTGCGAAACGGCCACCACGCCTGCGGAAGTGCTTCGATCTGCGCGCTTGGAAGCGGCGGCTTTGCCCTTCTCTCGAAGGAGGGCTTTCGCCTTTTCGAAGTCGCCGTCGGCCTCATCGAGGGCCGCTTTGCACTCCATCATGGGTGCGTCCGTCTCTTCACGGAGTTTCTTAACGTCTTGTGCTGTGTACGCCATTTAAACTGTTGCCTCCTCTTCGCCAAAGGCTCTGAGCAGTTCTTCTTCCACCGCGCCGAACTCGATTCCGATGCCCTCAACAGGCTCTTCGAGCAATTCACCCTCTTCGCTGAGGGTGCCTTCGGTGAGAGCTTCGTCGATCGGGCGTGCCTCAAGAATCGTGTCGCTGACCTTGGATGTGACCAGGCGAATGGCGCGGATGGCGTCATCATTGCCCGGGATGACCACGTCGGCCATGTCCGGGTCGCAATTCGTGTCGACAATGGCGACGATCGGGATGCCAAGCTTGCGCGCTTCGGCGACCGCGATCGCCTCCTTGTTGAGATCGACCACGAACATCACCGTCGGGAGGGCGGCCATGTTTCGGATGCCTTCCAAGAATCGGTTCAGCTGCGCCCGCTCTTCGCGTCGCTTCAGGGCTTCCTTCTTGGGAAGGCGCTCCAAATATCCGTCAGCTTCCATGCGATCGAGCTCTTTGAGCCTGCTGATTCGCAATTGGATCGTCTTCCAGTTGGTCAGCGTGCCGCCGAGCCATCTTTCGCAGATGAAGTACTGGCCGCTGCGCTGGGCCGCCTCTTTGATGGCCGCTTGCGCCTGCTTCTTGGTGCCGACGAACAGAATGGACCCGCCATCTTCGATGACTTTGCGAACATATTCGAGGGCGTCTTCAAACAGCTTGATCGTCTGGTGAAGATCGATGATGTAGATGCCGTTGCGAGCGCCATAGATATAGCGCTTCATCTTCGGGTTCCAGCGCCGGGTTTGATGCCCAAAATGCACGCCGGATTCAAGCAGCTCTTTCATGCTGAGCTGAGCCATGATTGTCCTCCAGGTTGTTCCTCCGAGGGGCTTTGGATTAGCGCTTTGCAACCCTTTCGGGACCTGTCTCTGCGCAGCCACACTCGTGTGTGATTGGAATACTGGAGTTATTATACCTTGGGACGAGTTCGGTCAGGTCGTCAACCTAGGGAACCGAAGGACCTCGGTCATCTGCGATAAGGTCCCGGATGTTGCGTTATGTACCTGTTGGTTCCTCCAAATTCGACCCAAACATCTGTTGATACCATGGCGCGGGAGTCGATTTCGCAGGACTGTCCGTTGGCCATTCAGGAGACCGGATGTCGTTTGGTCACGCAGTACACATAGCCGAAGGGGTCGCTCATGTAGACTTCGCCTGACTCCTCCGCCTGACGCCTGAATCCGTGCCCCGCCAGGTATTCACTCGCTTCGGAGACGTCGTCGACGAGCATTTCAAAAGTGGGGGCTGTGACTTCGTCGTGGCATAGAAAAAGCCGCAAAGCGCCGGTATCCATCTCAATGAAGCCAGGACTCTCCAATTTGCGCTTGTAACCGAGCACGCGCTCGTAGAAGCTGGCCGCCTCACTCATGTTGCCAACGCCCAACGCAATGCAGTTGCTAAGCTCGTAAGCCATGCTTTAGAGTAACGCAGGTTGGAGCAAATTCAAAATTCGTCGCCGTCAAGTTGGCGGTCTTCCCACTCTTGTGAAAAGCGTGGCGGATGGCTGAACGACCACCATCGGGCAAGAAAGTTTGTGATGAGCGTGCCGACGATCATGGGCATCCAAGGGCTTAGCCCCTGGGTCTCGGGGTTGAATTTGACGTAGGCGGCCGCCGCCATTGCCCCGCCGAGCAACGAGAGGCAGATCACAAGGACGAAACGCAGAGTCTTTGCCGCAAGCCGCATGTACTTCTTATACGAGCGGAGGCGAGCAAGTGACACGATTTCACCAATATCGTGTGTTACGCTGAAACGTTGATGCGCCAATTCGTCCGCTTCCTTTGCACGATTGCCATCGTAGCTTCGGCGACGTTCGCCGCTGCGCAACATCTGTGGTGGCAGCATGATGGTCTTCTCAACGCAACTTGCATTTACGGCGAGATCACCGTTTTGGCAACCCACCCTACGACCTACTACTGCGGCGTCGATTGGCAGTCCCAGCCGATGCACGGGTATTGCGGCATCCAACACAACTCCGATGCCGAGAAGCGTACGATCTTTTCAGAATGGGACACTTCGTCGGCACGCCACGCCCAGACGACGTACTACGATCCTGAGACCATCCATACCCGTTTCGGCGGTGAAGGCGAGGGCGCACACACCCATATGATCTGGAACTGGAAGCTAAACGAGACGTCCCAGGTTTACTTCCGCACCCATTCAGGAACGGCTCGGAACTCGATGGATTCGGACTACTTTGTGTATGACAGGAGCTTACGAGCTTGGCGGCACAGCGCGACCATTATGAGCCCCGATGTCGAGGGGAAGTCACCTCAAACCATTGCGGGCGGAGGCGTTATGTCCTTCCTCGAAAACTTCACCAACACGGATCGGGAAGTGGCTCGGATCGCCACTTACAACTTGTGGCTTGGGGCGGCGCCGATGGACATGCATCGACTGATCGACGCTCGCGGAGACGGTCTTTGGGGTGAGCTGGGCGACGCCTATTTCATGGCTGAGGGGACGCTCGAGAATCTGGCGATTGCCTTTGAAGGGTTGAAAGAAAGATATGGGACCCCGGTCTATGGGCCGCAATCTAAGCCGATGACCCCACTTGTTGCACGCCAGATCGCGCCTCGCATCGTACGTGAGCTCTCCGATTTGTAGGTTTAGAAGAGTTCTGCAATCATGCAACGGGCCGAGCCGCCGCCGAGGGTTTCGATCGTTTCGATATTGGACGTAACAACGGGGCCCTCGGCGGCGAGTAGGGACCTTTGATCGGCGTTCAGAGCCGCCCATGCCTGGTCCGACATCGTCCAAATCGATGCCCCGTTTTGCGCCCGAAGCTGGAGCATGTTCCCGGCGAAGCTACCCATTTGCTCTCGCGTGATCTCGAGCACCTTCATGCCTGACGTTTCCAATTTGTTCCGCACTAGGCTCGCCGGTTGGCAGGCTTCAAAGCAAACGACTGCGATATGAGCTCCTACCGCCATGATGACGTTTGTGTGATAGATGGAAACGCCGCGCTCGACTGCATCGAAGAGCACCGGTTCGTATCCCATGAACTCGCAAAAGGTGCGAACGAGACGTTCGTCTGTGCGGTGCGATCGACAGGCGTAAGCAAGTTTGCTCATGCGGTCCAATACGAGGCTTCCCGTGCCTTCGAGATAGGCATCATCCGAATCCGCTCGGAGGTCCAAGGCGACCTCGTAGCCCAAGTCCGCAAGGATCTCCGTTCTCACCTCGTTGCGACGAAGGGGCGAGGCCATGGGGAAGAGGACCGCCTTTCCACCCTCGTGGAAACTGACCCAGTTGTTAGGAAAGACGGCGTCCGGTTTCACCGGGTGCGCAGAGTCTTCGACGACCTCGACCGCCACTCCTGCCTGCCTTAGTGCTTGGACGTAGCGATCCGACTCTGCTCGCGCACAAGGTGCCGCATCGGGCAGTTCGACGTTCTTCTGAAAAGTATTGCTCGCCGCCGTTTCTGGATTGAATCCGAACGATGCTGGCCGGATCATCAGCACACGGTTAGTCGTTTGGGCGGACATATCGGTTCAACGATACCCTTGCCTTTCGCCCACCAAGAAGGGCGCGACCCAACGCCCGTAAGTTTAAGGCTGTGACATAATTCCTCCGCCCTCACGCCCATGGAGACGTTTCTCACTTGTCCGCCGGATCACTACGAAGTCGCTTACGCGATCAACCCCTACATGGCGGCCAACATCGGGACCGTGAACAAGGTCGCCGCCCGGTCGCAGTGGGAGGGTCTTGTTCAAAGGTTACTGGCGCTGGGTGCCATCGTCGAGACCATTTCGCCGGAAGTTGGTTGCCCGGACATGGTGTTCATGTCAGACCCAGGACTTGTCGTGGACAACGTCTTCTTGGCTGGCCGATTCGCCACTCCCGAACGTGCGCGGGAGTCCGAAAATGCGAAAGCTTGGATGCAAGAGCGAGGTTACGACGTTAGGCAACTGCCGGAAGGGTTTCTTTGGGAAGGCAACGGAGAGTTGCTTTGTGGATTGACCGATGAGGGATGCGCAAACGGCGTCCTTTTTGGCGGGTACGGCATCCGGAGCGAGGCCGCGGCCTACGAGTGGGTGGCTGCCGAGCTTGAATTTGAAGTCGTGAAAGTGAAGTTGACGGACCCCCGCTTCTACCATTTGGACACTTGTCTAACCGTTCTCCCCGGGGATCACTTCCTTGTCTATCCGGACGCTATGGATTGCATCGGACTGGAAGCGATTCGTGAGCGAGCCCCGGAAGGCAATCTCTATGTGGCTAGCGCCGAGGACGTGGCTTGCTTTGCCCTCAACGCTGTGGTCGTCGGGCGCGACCTCGTGATGAATTCAGTGACCAGTCCCTTGGATCGATGGCTCAGAGATCGTGGCTTCAGGCCGCACGTAACCCCAGTTCCGGAGTTCATCAAAGCGGGGGGCAGCACCAAATGCATGACGTTGAAGTTTCACAGGCTTCCCCCTTCTAACTAGCGCGAAAGAGACAACACTTTATTCCTCGAACTGGTAGATCGAATAGGCGTCCCAGTTCTCATCGGCTTCCAAGCGGATCAAACAAAGTTGACCGACGTGATAGTTGTCGTGCGAGATGAGGTAGTCCTTGGCTCGCCTTAGTGCCTCATCCGTGCCGTCGAGACACGTCAAAACAGCCTTGGCACGCATGGCTTTCATTTCGTTGCCTAGCGCGGGCCAGGACTTGTCGGCGGCCCTAAAGGACCCCCACTCATATTTCTCGCCGCGCGACGTTGTAATGACAGCTTGGTAGCACTCCGAAAGGTGCTCAGCCATCTCTCTGGCGGTCATCGACTTGGATGAGGTCCTGAGGTCCAAGGTCTTGTCGTCAATGCCTTCAAACGCTTGCTCCAGCATGTATCCAACGTTGTCTAACTCTTCTTTCGCAAACTCAGTGGCGGTCATTGCCGAAGTATCGCACGATTCAAGCGGTGATAAAGTGAAGGGTGTGGGCAATTCCGAGGATCACGCGACCGAGGAACTCACACCCTTCCTCATTCGCTACGGGTATTCGCAAGGTGCGTTCCCCATGACGATGGATGACGGCAACGTCCAATGGTTCCAACCTCGCCGAAGGGCGCTTTTCCCGATGACCGGACTGCATGTTTCCCGATCCCTCGCAAAGACGTTGCGCCAGGCGACTTTTGAGATCACGTTTGACACCGCATTTGAGCAGGTGGTGCGAAGTTGTCTTCGACCCGAGGAGAACTGGATCAGCGAGGATTTCATCCGCGTTTACACCCAGATTCACCACAACGGCTGGGCGCACAGTGCCGAATGTTGGAAGGAAGGGCTCCTGGTGGGCGGAGTCTATGGCATCGCGTTGGGTTCTTGTTTCTGTGCCGAGTCGATGTTTCACCGGGAGACGAACGCTTCAAAGATCGCGCTGAAGTCGTTGATCGACAAGTGTGCCGACCTGGGATTCACGGTCTTCGACGCCCAGATCATGAACGCTCATTTGGCGTCCCTGGGCGCATTCGAAGTTTCACACGACGAATATATGAGGATGCTTCGTGGAGCCCTGTCAACTCCGAGCGCATGGGATCAACTCAGCTCGGCGGACCTGCGGTGACATTTGGCACAAGACGGCCGTAATAGTCGGAATGGAATCAACCCTCACTCCATTCAACCAAATCGCTGCGGAGATCACGAAAGATGCCGCCGACGGGATACTAAGATCCTACGAAGCGACTCCTGAAGACAAAAGGCTTTGGAAACCTCTCGAATCGGGGCGGCATATTGTGGGTCAATTGCTCGAATGCGCCGACGCAAATTTCTACTTTGCTGAATATCTGCGCAACTTCGTGGCGCCGGCGGATTATGCCGAACATAAGGCGGATACTGCCGAGGAGGCGCTGAAGATTTTCAACGACAGCGTTGAGGTGATTCTATCGGCGATCAACGAGTTCCCGAAGGAGCGCCTAGAGGACACGTTTCCTGCCAAAAATCCAAGGCCTTATCGCTGGATGATGCTATTTCTGGCGCGGCACATGTACTACCACTGGGGCCAAATCAACTACATTCAGACCCTGTATGGAGACGCCGAGCAGCACTGATGGCTTAGGCGGCTTCGTCGATACGGACGTTCTTAGCCGGTTCTGCGTTGACGATGTCCCAGTTGTCGCAGTCGAGTCTGCGGCAGTAAACCATTCTTTGGTAGATGCCGTCGTGTGTCTCGACTTCCGCAGTTTGGGCAAAGCGGCATTCGAGGCATAGCTCGGGCTCAAGCAGTCGCACGATTTTCAGTTGCTTCTTCGCCATCCTTGCACCTCGCTCCGTTTCTTGGCCGAAGCCAAGTCCCGCGTTGCCTTCCTCTCCGTGGAAAGCCCGCAGGATTCAGAGGTATTTCAAGTGTCGGAGCCTCCGAGGGCAAGGAAACGGACAATATTGCGAGGTTCCTATAAATACCGGCAAGCACTCTTGCTGGGCTCAAATTGGCTTCAGAGCAAACACTTCAACGTCGACACCTGGGCTGAACATGGTGTGAATGAATGGCTTGGGCTCAATGCCGTTCGACTCGATGAGCGATTCCGCGCATGAGGTTACTGAGAGATGCTGAACAGGATAGGGTGTGTGATGCACCATGCCGGTACAAAGCTTTCCGCGTTGCAACGAATACAGCAAGTAACGTTCGACAAGGAAGAATTCCAAGCTGCCTGGTGTCGCGACGACCGGTGCACCTGCTCTCACGGCAATGTCATGTCCGATCAGCGAGCGCTTACGAAGGCTGTGATACAGGATGTCGTCTCCATCCCTTTTCACCGACATCGAGGCGTGGAGATAAGGCAGTCCGTACCAGCGACGGCCCCTTCGACAGGCGAAGCCGTTGGTGGCTTCCAAGCTGAAGAACCAGACACCGGGTTGCTGACCATCGCGGTGGGCATAGGTTCGAACGTTGGTCTCCGGGAAGGCATGGCACCCCGGAATGGGCGGGAAATGGAGTGGAGTGACGCCCTGCATCCTGAAGGGCACGAGGGCCACCCAAGCCTGCTCAGCTCCTTGTGAATCAGGGTAGGTGTCGACGGTCAGTCCCTTTGGGAGCAGGTTCTGAATTTGCGCCGGATCGGTGGGGAAGTGCAAAAAGGACAGATCACGCCACTGCTGCAGCATCGTGGGCTCGCCCTGCGGCCTTCGGCTCAACGCTTGATATCGATCGATGGGCAGCACTTAAAGACCACGATAGCATTCTCCGGGCACTCAATTTGGCGGCCTTGCGTAAGACGGTGGGGGCACGTCTCACCCGTATGGAAGAATCCCTACCTCCAATCGAGGCTGTCCCCTCCCTTTCACCTAGGTGCCTTTGACATCGAGGCCCGATTGCCACTTAACGAATGCAGCCTGCGCAGCCCTGATTTTCAAGTCGCGCTTGACACCCTTTTCACGTGTCGCCAACTCTGGATCCGGAAGGAGGCCCCAATTGATGTTCATCGGAGCGAATTCACGGGGTGTGTCGTCCTGCAGATGGGCAATGAGTGAGCCGTAGGCGGTTTCGCGAGGCGGAGTCAACGATGGCTCGGCATTCAGTTTCTTCACCGCTACGATGCCGGCAAGAATCCCCATCGCGGCACTCTCAACGTAACCTTCAACACCCGTGAGCTGTCCCGCCACAAAGATGCCTGGATGGTCTTTGAACTCCAAATTAGGACCCAGCACTTTGGGAGATTCGATATAAGTGTTGCGGTGAATGACCCCAAATCGGACGAATTCGGCGTCTTCCAGCCCCGGCACCATCTGGAAGACCCGTTTCTGCTCGCCCCATTTCAGACGGGTTTGGCAGGCGACAAGTGAGTAGAGCGTCTTTTCACGATTCTCCGGTCTCAACTGCAACACCGCATAGGCACGTTTGCCGGTGCGAGGATCGGTGAGACCCACAGGCTTGAAGTTGCCGAAAGCAAGGGATCGATCGCCCTTGTCCGCGATCGCTTCGATGGGGGTGCAGCCGGCGAAGTACTTGATCTTTTCAACGAGTGCCTCCTCCGTTCCCCCTTCGGCTTCGAACGCATGGATGGGTGCGCGTTCCGCGGATTTCAGCGCGTGCACGAACGTCTCATAGCTCTCTTTGTCAAACGGGCAATTCAGGTAGTCGTCGCCCCCTTTGTCATAGCGGCTCTGTTCGAAGACGATGTTGCGATCGACCGTGGAGGCATCGACCGTGGGACTGACTGCATCATAGAAGTAGAGGTGGTCCCGACCCGTTAGTGTGGCTAACCATTTCCCGAGCGTCGGGCTAGTGAGGGGGCCGGTGGCCAGGATGACGATTCCACCATCCCAAATTTCAGGGGTGAACTCATCACGAACGATCTCGATGTTGGGATGGGCATCAATGGCGCATGTGATCGCTGCCGCGAAGGCGTCGCGATCAACGGCCAGCGCCTCCCCACCTGGGACGCAATGCTCTTCGGCCGTTGGGATTACGAGGGAGCCAAGGGCCGCCATTTCGGATTTCAGCTGTCCGGCAGGACTGGTGGGTGATTTGGATTTGAAGGAGTTGGAGCAGACGAGTTCTGCGAGAAAGCTGGTTTTGTGGGCGGGGGTTTGCACTTTCGGCCGCATCTCGTAAAGACGGACTTTGGCGCCCCTATTTGCGGCAGCCCAAGCCGCCTCCACTCCGGCGAATCCTCCTCCGACGACGGTGATCACTTCATGCGCTCGACGATACGTTCACCCATTTCGGCAGTCGTCACCATCGCTGTGTCTTCCGTATGGATGTCCGCCGTCCGGAAGCCGTCATCCAGTGTCTTCTCAACCGCCGATTCGATGCGCTGAGCGGTCGTGTGGTCTTCGAACGAGTAGTGGAGCATCATGGCTGCGCTGAGGATCGTTGCGATGGGGTTGGCTTTGCCTTGGCCCGCTATGTCGGGAGCGGAACCGTGAATCGGTTCATAAAGGCCGAACACCTTATCCCCCTTGGCGTCACTGAGGCTGGCAGATGGCAGCAAGCCGAGGGACCCTGTAATGACCGACGATTCATCGGAGAGGATGTCGCCGAACATGTTTTCGGTCAGGATGACGTCAAATTGCTTAGGATTCCTAACAAGTTGCATCGCGCAATTGTCGACGAGCATGTGAGTGAGCTTCACCTGCGGGTAGTTCTCACCGACTTCGGACACGACTTCTCGCCAAAGCCGGCTCGTTTCCAGGACGTTGGCCTTGTCAACGCTGACAAGTTCTTTCCGGCGTGCCATTGCGATGTCGAAGCCTCTTCTGGCAATCCGTTCGACCTCAAAGCGGGCATAGGTGCAGGTGTCGACGGCGGTTTCACCGCCCTCTCGCCGTTCGCGAGGTTTGCCGAAATAGATGCCGCCCGTGAGTTCCCGCATGACGACAAGATCGATCAGTCCTTCTTCGCCCTTGAGGGGGCTGGCGTTAAGAAGGGCGCGGAAAGTCTTGGCGGGACGGACGTTGGCGTAGAGGTTGAGTTCGGACCGCAAGGGCAACAATGCTCCGACTTCAGGACGCATGGATGGAGGTTGAACCGTGTCCCACTTGGGACCGCCGACTGCGCCAAGGAGCACGGCGTCAGAGTGCCGGCACAGTTCCAGAGTTTCGGAGGGCAGGGGATGGCCCGTGGCATCATACGCGCACCCGCCGACGAGCGCGTGCGTGAATTCGAGGTCAAGACCGGTCGCTTGAAGGACTTTGACCGCTTCGTTGGTCACTTCGGGGCCGATTCCGTCGCCCGCGAGAACTGCGATTTTATGCGCCATTGCTCCGGGCATTATGGCGCAAGGCGATTTTGATTGTCGATTTCAGATCTTTGTATTTCGGTATCGGATATTCCCTCTGTCTGACGTTGGAAGGGGCCGAATGAGGACGGCAAGCGTGAACTGGCGATCGACAGCTACTCACCGATCGCTTTCACGATCACCCTCTTTCTCCTCCTGCCATCGAATTCGGCGTAAAAGACTTGCTGCCACGGTCCGAGATCAAGGCGACCCCGCGTGATGGGAAGAATCACCTGGTGATGAAGGACAAGGTTTTTGAGGTGAGCTTCGCCGTTATCCTCACCAGTTCGGTGATGTCGATAGTCCTTGGTCGGAGCTAGTCCCCGGAGCCATTCCTTGATGTCCTCGATGAGGCCGTCTTCTAGGTCGTTCACATAGACCGCCGCTGTGATGTGCATGGCGCTGACGAGGCAAAAGCCTTCTTGAATGCCCGAGCGCGCGACCACTTCAGCGCATTCCTGGGTGATGCACACGAACTCCTCACGCTGACGGGTCTCGAAGGTCAAATATTCGGTCTCGGACTTCATGGGCTGGATTTTGACCGCACTTAGGAGTCTTTCCCTAGGGAAATGCGTATAACTCTAAGTCTGGAGAATTTCTATGCTGACCGCTGCCGTATTCGCCCTCACCGTCGTCCAATCGGGGCCCGCGCTCCTTTGCCCCATCACCTTTGAGCCGCAACCGGCGGAAGGCAAGATCTATCAATATGCGGGCACAAGGACGACTTTCTGCTGCGAATCGTGCCCTGCTGTGTTCGCCCAGAATCCGGCTCAAGCGTACAAGGCGGCGGGGGATAAGAATCACACGGTCGCCCAATTCTATTTCGACCCCGTAAGTGGGGGCAAAGTGTATCCGGCGCGCGCAAAAGGCTCCAGCGACTTTGGAGGCGTCCGGTTTTACTTCGGAACCACCGCCGACAAGAAGGCTTTCGACGCAGATGCCAAAACTTACGCCACAGTTCCGGTCAAGGAGGCTCTGTTTTGTCCGGTCGAGAATCATCCCGTGGCCTCATACGCAAGTGCGGGTGGATATGTTGACTACCAGGGTGTCCGCTATTACGTGTGCTGCGAAGACTGCCTGATGGAAATGAACTCGAATCCAGGCAAATATGCCAAGTTGGCAGCCAAGTATATCCAGGCTCCGCAAGTCATTTCGAACTAAGCTGCAAGGGAAGTCAACCGATGCTCGACGCCGAATTTGTTGTGGGTCTCGTCAATCACGGTTTCATGAACAAATAGATGCCAAAACCCAGGGTGTCCCGACCCCATCGATAGTATCCGTCACGCCAGCGCCGAATGCGAGTAATCATTTCATCGCAATCCGGGTCATCGGGATGTTGGGTCACATAGCGCTCGATCCCGGCGAGATACATTCCCTCGTAATGGTCCCACTCATCCTTGCTGCTGACACAGGCATAGATGGGCATAAGGCCCTCGTCGAGCCCAAGCTGAACATTCCCAGCGTGGGTGCTGTTCTCTGACTCACCCATACCCCCGAGGAAGGATAGGTATTCCAGGTCCGGTTTGCATTGCCAGTAGCCTGCGGCGACAAGCAACTGTCCGCCCGGCCGGACCAGGTTGGAAAGCCCGACCAACGTCTCACGAAAACTGCCGCCGAAAGCGGCGTCGCTTCCGACGCACAGGGCAAAGTCGAAGTCGTTTCGCTTCAGATCAGAAGGCGAGGCATTGAGCAGCTCGAGAGATCCAGTCGGCACTCGGCCAATGGAGCGCTCCTTGGCGTCGTCTAAGAATGGCTGACAGATGTCGATTCCTGTGCCCGCGACCTCATACCGCTCCATGATCCTCAGAAGCAACTCCGCCTTGCCGCAGCCGACGTCCAAAACCCTCTGCCCCTTTGACAATTGCAGCGCGCCGATGATCTCGTTGAATTTCGAAGAACTGACGGGGCAGCAGAAGTCGTGCCTGCTGTGTGCGATGGTGGTGAACTTGAATCGGTCCATTTTATTAGGTAAACTAATGAACTTTGGGTCTGCTACACTCCATCGTGCACAAATGCGTCGTCGGCGTCGATCTGGGAGGCACGAACGTGCGAGCTTGCGTTTACTTGGAAGACGGTACCCAAGCCGGACCAAAAGTTGAACGACCCTCCAATGCACAACATGGCACTGAGGCGATCTTTGACGCAATGCAAGGAGTCATCGAGGAGGCTCGCAACGGCGCCGAAGAAACGCCGACCTCCATCGGGCTATCCATCCCGGGCCACATTGACGACGAGCTTGGCATGGTGCGGTGGGCGCCAAATTTCGGCGAGTCGAAGGACGGGGTGTTTCACTATTGGATCGACCAGGAAGTGAGGGGACCGCTGGAGAGGCGCGTGAATCTGCCCGTTCGCATGGGCAACGACGCAAATCTGGCTGCGCTCGGAGAATACAAGTACGGCGGCGGCAAGAACTCGGCCAACTGCCTCGTGTTGCTTACAGTGGGTACGGGCATCGGAGGGGGTGTCATCATGGCGCCCAAGTCGATCTCTGGCAAAGCGCGAGGCACGTTGATGCTTGTCGGCGGCAACCAGGGTGGTGCGGAGCTGGGCCACATGATCGTGCAACACGGTGGCCCGGATCCGACCTCCGGCGAGTACGGTTCCATCGAAGGCTATTGCGCCAGAGACGCCATCGTGCATCGCGCCGTGACTCGCCTGCGGCGCGGGCGGAAGTCCACCTTGAACGAACTCAGCGGCAATGATTGGTCAACGGTCACTCCAGCCCTTCTTTCTCAGGCGGCGAATTCGGGCGATGAACTCGCCATCGAAGTGTGGGCGGAGGTTGGAACATATTTGGGCGTCGGAATCGGCAGTTGCATTAACGTGTTTGCGCCCGATGTGGTTGCCGTCGGCGGGCAAATTGCAAAGGCGGGCAAGTGGCTCTTGGATCCCGCCAGGCGGGCTGCGGAAAACGTAGCCATTCCGACACTCTTCCGAGACGCAAGGATTGTGGAGGCGGAGCAGGTCGAAGACGCGGGGATGATGGGAGCGGCGGCACTAGCGATGGGTGAATAAGCCGCAAACGGGGAGCATCGGACCCTGAATGACAAGCTTGCGATTCGCAGAGAAAAGACTGAGATCGAAGGCGGACGCAAGCATTACAATGACAAATTCAAGGTCGACAATGAACCCGTAGGGCCAGAGAGCGAAACGAAAAACGGCGATGCAACGTCGTCACAATCATGAAACGCTTTCTCTGGTTGGCTTTTGCGGCGTTGGCGATCGGTGGCTGCAAGGATTTGAAGGATCAGCAGCGGAACGATGTCATTGGCAATTCGGACACAAAGCTTTATTACCGAAACATCGCCCGAATCGAGGAAACGATTCCGAAGGATAAGCGGGTTTATTTCAAGTCGCAAGATGCGGCGATGGCGGCGGGATACACGAACGCGCAAGAGGGCGGTGGCGGCACCAAGGACGATCCTCCACCGGAAAGTGCTGCGCCTCCAAAGGATGCCCCCCCTCCCAGCGATCAGTGATCCCGCAGGACACTCGCTCATCGCCCGAAGGTAATCTGGGCGGGATGACGGAGGCTAGAGGTTCATGACGGAAGTGATCATGCCCAAGATGGGCGATGGGATGGAAGAAGGGACCCTTCTGGAATGGCTTAAAAAAGAAGGCGACAAGGTCAAGAGCGGCGAAGTCATCGGAACGATTCAGACCGACAAGGCGACCCTTGAACTGGAATCGCCGGGAAGCGGGACGCTCTCCGGTTTTCTGATTCAGAGCGGCGCGACCGTGCCGGTTGGCAAGCCCATCGCCGCCATTCTGAAAGAGGGCGAGAAGCTGCCGACCGGTTGGGCCGTTGGAAACGGCAAAGTCAACGCCGCTTCCGTGCCGGCAGAGGAAGTCAAGGTTCAGGCGTCAGCCACTGTATCCGTGGCCGCTTCGTCCGAGGATCGATTGAAGGCGTCGCCCTTGGCGAAGAAGATCGCCGAAGAACTTGGGGTCAACCTTTCCACCGTAATTGGGTCTGGCCCCGGTGGGCGCATCGTCGAAAAGGACGTCCAAGCTGCAGCCTCCGCCAAGCCCGCGGCCGCCCCTGCACCAATTGCAACCCCCTCTGCCGCGCCGACGCCCGCCGCGGCAGGAGACAAGTTCCTGGAGCTCAGCCGATTGAAGCAGATCACTGCGCAACGGACGCTTCAATCCAAGCAGCAGGTGCCCCATTACTACGTGACGGTGGAGGTTGACGTCGAAAAGATCACCCAGCTTCGCGCCATGTTCGAAGAGGAGGAGAGCGGCAAAATCTCCATCAACGATTTCGTGGTGAAGGCTTGTGCACAGGCTTTGGGCGACATGCCGGAGGTCAACGCAAGTTTCGAGGGCCAGAAGATCCGCCAACACGGCGGCACCCACATCGGAATCGCCGCGGCGGTTGAGGAAGGTTTGACTGTGCCCGTACTGAAGAACGTCCACGCCCTTTCGCTGCGTCAGATTGCATCACAAACCAAGGATTTGGTGGTTCGTGCCAGAGAGAACCGCCTTCTGCTTGATGAACTTTCCGGCAGCACTTTCTCGATCTCGAATATGGGAATGTTGAACGTGGACAATTTCATCGCGATCATCAACCAGCCCAATGCGGCGATTCTGGCCGTCAGCTCGGTGCGAAAGAAGGTCGTCCCCAATGATGAGGACGAATTGGAAATCCGCCATCGGATGAACATCTCGTGCTCGTTCGACCACCGGGTGGTCGACGGCGCCAAGGGCGCTGTGTTCATCAACAAGGTGAAGGACTACCTGGAGAGCCCAACGCGGCTGATGGGTTGAAGCAACGGATGACTGCGTTCACCCCAAGGAACCGAGGTCTCACAGTTCGAACGAATCCCCATAAGCCGGGATCGTCGTCGGCCAGCCAAGCTCTTCCTTGATCTTCTGACTCAGCGCCGACTGCGCCGGCGGTTCGCCGTGGACGATGAACGTCATCTTCGCCGCCGCGTTGAAGCCTTTCAACCACGTCATGATCTCGCCCTGATCCGCGTGAGCCGACAACGCGTTGGCCTTGTCGATCTTTGCCCGCAGGGCGATTTCTTGACCATAGATGCGCACAGTGTCCGCACCTTCGAGCATTCGACGTCCAAGGGTGCCCTCGGCCTGGAAACCGGTGAAAAGCACGATCGTGGAAGGGTCTGAAATTCGATGCATGAAGTGATGCAAAATGCGCCCGCCGTTGGCCATTCCGCTCCCAGCGATGATGACCATGGGGCCCTTCTGCGAGTTCAACGCTTTGCTCTGCTCGGCGTCGCGGATTAACGTTAAGCCTTCCGGGTCCAAAAGGTTGCAGTGGTCCTTCATCGCTTCCTGCATTTCGGGATCATGTTCTTCCACCGCTTGCTCATAGATGTGGGTGGTGCTTACCGCCATCGGGCTGTCCACAAAAATGGGGATTCTGGGAATCCGTTTCTGGTTCTGAAGCTCGCTGAAGTAGTAGAGCAGTTCCTGGGTGCGGCCGATGGAGAAGCTCGGGACGAGGATTGCCGAACCGTTCTGGACCGCTTCGTGAACCAATTGCTCGATCTTGAGCAGTGGATCTTCATGGGAGTGAAAACGATCGCCATAAGTGCTTTCGACGACCAGATATTCAGAGTTCTCGATGACGGTTGGGTCTTTGATGATCGGCGTGTTATAGCGTCCCAGGTCTCCCGACATCATGATGCGCTCACCATTCTCGAAATAGACTTCCGCAAACGCGGAACCAAGAATGTGACCCGCAGGCAGATATCGCCACTGTGATCCTCCGGGCAGTGGATGGAACTCGTTGTACGGCACCGGCTTAAAGAGCCTCATCGCGGCATAGGCGTCCTCCTCGGTGTAAAGCGGAGCAGCAGGCGTATGGCTGGCGGATTGGTGCTTGTTGTGGTGGCGGGCGTCTTCTTCCTGGATACGGCCGGAGTCGGGCAAGCTGATTCTCGCCAGTTCAACCGTGGCTTTGGTGGCGTAGATCGGTCCTGAGTAACCTTCCTTGACCAGCCTTGGGAGCCAGCCGATATGGTCGAGGTGGGCGTGGGTTATGACCACGGCCTCTATATCGGAGGCTGGGAATGGAAGGTCGTGCCAGTTGCGTTCTTTCAGCTCCCTGGAGCCCTGAAATAACCCACAGTCGACGAGGACGCGATGTCCATTGAAATTGAGAAGGTGGCGCGACCCGGTGACAGTTTGAGCAGCGCCATAGAAGGTGATCGTTTGCCCCACAGTGCAGTATGGCCCGTTCACGGACCATTGCGAAATCTAGCCCCGGGCTCTATCGCATCGCTCAATAGTAAGGCGGGAACACGAAACCATCTTGGTTGAGCCGACCGGAGGTGACGATTCTGTAGGATTCCGACTTCCAAGTGCCGTCATCGCGTTTGCTTAGGGTGACCGATACGACGGGTGTTTCTACGCCGCCCCACTCCTCTTTGTCTGTTCCTACGAGGAGGGCTCTCGCCGTATTCGTATGGTACGAAACGACGCGGTAATAGCGCATCGCGCCGGTGAAATTCGCGGCGGCGTAAGCCCTCTTGATAGCGCCCTCCATCGGCTTGCCGTACATGCGGGTAAGGGCTTCGCAATACCCGTAGGGCGCAGCGAGACAAAAGACGAAAGTGACGATGAAGGTCTTCCACGGCTTGCCTTCATCGCGGGCGTGGGTCGAACGGGTCATGATGATCAAGCTCGAGAGCACCATGGCCACTCCGAAGCATCCTATTGCGTAAAAGATAGTTCCGAGCATCCCACCCATACCCATCGGCAAGATGGGTTCGCAACTGGAGGGTTCGGGTTCAGGTTTGCCGGCGCGAGTCTTCGCCGGAGTCGTCATAGGGGTCGACGTGGATGACCACTTCGGCGGGGTGAAGGTTTTCCCGGATAAGGTTTTCCAAGTCGTCGGCAACGCGGTGTGCTTCCACAACCGACCAAGTGCTGGGAACGACGATGTGGACGTCGATGTGACGCGTCTGCCCAGAAAGCCTTGTGCGCAACCGATGGTAACTAACGATCTCGGTGGCGCCGTCGAAAAGGTTCTGGAGTTGGGTGATCTCTTCATCGGCAAGTCTGCGATCGATGAGCTGCTCATAGGCCTGCATGCAGAGCTTGACGGAGTTGAACCCGATCCAGGCGGCAAAGACCAGCGCGAGCACGGGGTCGGCGTGCTTCCACGGGGTGTAGCGCACGATCAGAAGGGCGACCAGCACTCCGGCACTCGTGATGAAATCAACCATAAGGTGCTGGCCGTTCGACTGAAGTGCCAGAGACCTTGACCGATTGCCCTCTTTCTGAACGTACAGGCCAACGAGGAGGCTTCCAACGGCGCTCGCGGCCATGATCGCTACGCCCGTTTCAAGATGGTGCACTTCGCCGCCCATGAGGAGTCTGTTGATTGCTTCGTTTGCGATGAAGCCCATCGTTAGGAGAAGGAAGATGGATTCGGCGAACCCTGCGAGGCTCTCGATTTTGCCGTGCCCGAACGGGTGCTCATCGTCGGCCGGTGCCGACGCCGCTTTGACGCTGAAAAAGGCGATGAGTGAGGCCACCACATCGGCGGCGGAATGAGCGGCCTCCGAAAACAGGCTGACCGAATGGGTGAGTATGGCACCCACCAGCTTAAAGAGGGTGGAAACCGCATTGAATGCCACCGACACGGCCGCTGCGCGCGACTTGCTGGCATCCACGATGATGCTGACCCCGGCTTTCTCGTGCGGCACGACTTCAGTTTGTCACACATGTCTTGAACGGCATCGATATGTAGCGACACTCAAAGCTGTGGAGCCATCACATGTTCGAAATTGCATTGGGAAAGAAGGTCGGGCTTGCACCCGGGGAGGGTTTGGCGGAATGGCTCCCGTCACCTTCGCCAGGCCCGATCTTCCTTCTCATGACCTCGGGGAGCCACAATGATGCAGATTGCCCAGGAACGGTCCATGCAGAGAACCCCGCTCGACATAAGCCAAATCGCGCGGGAACATTACGATTCGGTCTTTCGATTTTGTGCACGCCGCATTGGGGTGGATGGTGCCCCCGACGCGGCGCAAGAGACCTTCCTTACGGCTCAACGGGTTTTATCCAAGTTTGCCGAGCGCTCTGACATCAAGACGTGGCTGCTCGGAATTGCCCACAACGAATGCCGACGCTTGGCTCGAAAGCGAAGATTGGCACCCGAACCGTTGCCTTTGTTTGACCGCCCCTCAAGCGAATCGGCGGAAGACACTCTGGTGGATCGCGAGGCACTGCGCGCCGCGTTCGCAAAATTGTCACCCGAGCATCGCCACGTGGTGCTGTTACGCGAAGTCGAGGGCTTAAGCTATGAGGAGGCGGGGAAAATTTTGGGCATACCGGAGGGCACAGTGAAGTCGCGCCTTCACCACGCCTTCATTCAATTGCGCCGATCGCTGGGCGACGCGCAAGGAGATCCATCATGAGCATCCGAGACGACCTTAAGGCTTATTTGGACGGGGAACTTAGCGAGTCCCGCGCTGCGGAAGTGCGAGCCGCCTTGGAATCCGATCCTAATCTTCGCAAAGAAGCGGACCGCATTCAAGCGATCTCCAAGACCCTTCAGCTTGCGAACTTAGATTTTGCTCCGGTTGGGCTTGACAAAACGTTGGGCGCGTTGAAACAGGCGGCAGTGAAGCCCTCGCTCTCTCCATGGCGAATGGGTGGTTGGGTGCTTGCGGGCGGTGTGGCGGCAGCGGTTTTGGCGGCAGTCATTTTTCCGTGGGCCGCACATCCCAAGATGGCCTATCGCAACGACGCTTTGGCGGTTCGCACCACTCGTACTCCCGAAATTTCAAGCGTGGCCGCCGCGCCGACAGCCCCAGTTGAGCAGAGTCCTCAGAATGAAGTCGAACCGTACGTCGATGAGAGCGGAAAGTCGATCGGATTCAAAGCGAAGGCGCCTGCCTCCAAGGCGCGTGCAGTTCAACCACCGGCGGCGACGCAGGTTCACGAAGCTCCCTTGGCGGAGGCCAAGCAAGAGACTGCGGACACCGTTGCAACGGGTCCGCTGCCTCCCAGTTCCTCGGGAGGAGGAGGTCGCGGCGTGGCCAATGCGCCGGCGGCCAGCTCTCTGCAAAAGGAGGACGCAGCTCATCCCGTGACCCGGGGAGAGACACAGGAGCCGAAGTCCGCGGCCGTCAGCGCCCTGGCCGCTCCGATGAACTTTGCCGCAAAAGCAGCAAGGGACAGGCTGATCGTCAACAATGGAGATGTGGGAGTCTACGTTGCCGACGTGATCATGGCAAAGAGCAAAGCCGAGGGCTTCACGCGGTCGGCAGGCGGTTATGTCGAGACCAGCGATCTCCAAGGCGATAAGCCTGCGAATCAAGTCGCGAGCCTAAAGCTAAGGGTGCCTGTGGACGGTTATTCCAAGGTTCTTCAGCAGATTAAGGGGCTCGGCACGGTGAATCGAGACGCCAGCACGGGGACGGACGTCTCAGCGCAAGTCGTGGACACCGAGGCGCGTTTGAGAACCATGCGATCCGAGGAAGCGCAGTATTTGGAAATCATGAAGCATGCAAAGAAGATCGATGACGTTCTCCAGGTTAAGGATAAGCTGAACGACGTTCGCGAGCAGATCGAGAGTTTGGACGCCCAGGCGAAGAATCTGCGTGGCCAGGCGGCTCTCTCCACGATCACCGTGAGCTTTTCCGTGAAAGCTAAAGAGCGGGCCTTCGTGGCGCCTCCTTCGTGGATCGCAGGAACGTTGTACAGCGCCTTTGACAGCCTCAAGGAGGTTGGAAAGGCGATGGTGACCCTCGTCATCTTCATGCTGGTCTTCTTGCCTGTCTGGGCGCCCGTCGCCGCCCTCTCCCTTTGGGGCTATAAGGCTTCGAGGCCGGAATATCGCTACTGAGTCAGGTTGGGGCGACTATTCAGAGGTTTGGTCGGCAACGATGGGCCTAATCTCTCTCAAGCTTCATACGCGGAACCCATCGCCACAAGGGGTATAACGACTGGCGGCCCAATGCCAGTTTTTCTAGGCCTTGATTGCGGGGGATCCAGTACGCGAACACTCGCACTGGATGAACGGGATGCAAGGCTTTTTGTCGGTCAAGCCGGTACCGCAAATTTGTCGAGCACGCCTAGTGATCACCTCCGAAGGAACTTGCGCCAGGCGATCGCAGGTTGCCCCCAGCCGGATTTCGTTTGCGGGTGCTTTGCGGGCTTGCTGGACGCCAATGACCGGGAACGGGCGGAACGCCTTCTGTCGGAACTGTTCCCGAGTGCGAAGGTGCGCGCCGAACCGGATTTCGCTGCAACGTTAAGCGCCTGTGAAAGCGTCGACATATGTGTCATCGCTGGGACAGGATCGCTCGTCTGCTCGCTCCACCAAGGCACTTACGTTAAGAGTGGAGGCAGAGGCTATCTCCTCGGTGACGCAGGATCTGCCTATCGATTTGGGAGGGACGGCCTGAACGCTTTTCTCGACGCTCCTGAGACGATGAGTCAAGGAATGATCGGCGTGATCGAACATCAGTTTGCGACTCTGGAGCCCACCCGAGTGGTCTCAAAGCTGTACAAATCATCAACCCCTGCGGCTCTTTTGGCGCGCCTCGCCAAACCTCTAGGGGACGACGCAAAGGCGGGGGCATCTTATGCACTGGCCAGTGTGGAAGAAAACCTTCGTGAATTGGCGGGCGTCGTAAAAGGGCATGTGAGGATGTATTTTCAGGGGGTTGGCTCTGTTAGAATGACTTTAGCCGGGGGACTGTGGAAGTCCTCAGGGATATTCAAGCAATCATTTACGTTGCAAGTTACAAGGGCATTGGCTGACCTCGAAGTGCAGATCGAAACCATCAAGCGGCCACCGGTAGAGGGTGCCGTCCTGTTGGCCAAGGAGATTAGAATTGGGAACTGAATCCCGGAATCCCCGGTCGTACGGCCTCGACAAAATGAATGCACGAGAGATCGTGCGACTCATGAACGAGGAAGAACAGAGCGTCACACGCGCCCTGAAGACCGCTGAGGATGCGCTCGCCACTGTCGCAGAGCGCGCCGCTGAGGCTTTCTTGAACGGCGGGCGGGTGATTTATGTGGGAGCGGGCACGAGCGGCCGCATCGCCGTCATGGACGCCGCCGAGATGCCCCCGACCTTTGGAATCGACGGAGATCGATTCGTTGCGCTTGTCTCAGGGGGTGACGACGCGGTGAGCCGGTCCGTAGAGGACGCGGAAGACGACGAGTACGCGGCCATTCTGGGCCTCAACGAATTGCGCGTTTCGCGAAAAGACATCGTGGTCGGGGTTGCCGCTTCCGGCAGGACCCCGTTTGTCGTCGCCGCCGTTCGCCATGCACGCCAAAAGGGCGTTTGGACGTGCGGCATCGCCAACAACCGTTCCAGCGCGTTACTTGAAGCGGCCGACCTTGGGATTCTGCTCGACACCGGCCCGGAGATTTTGACCGGAAGCACCAGATTGAAAGCGGGCACGGCGCAGAAGTTGGCTCTCAATCGGATCAGCACCGCCGCCATGGTGCTCAGCGGAAAGGTCGTCGAAAACCTTATGGTGGACGTCAAGGCGAAAAATCAGAAACTGAAGGAGCGCTGCGCACGGATCGTTACCGAACTCACCAACAAGACCTACGACGAAGCTTGGGAACTGCTCGAAGCAAATGACTGGAATATTCGTGATGTGCTTGACCGCTTACGTCAGCCATCCTCTACCCAAGCAAAGCCCATTACTTTACTCCGAGCGCAGCAACCCTCCTAACATTTTCCATCCGTCAGCCGGTTTGGGGTGGCGAAGCAAAGCTGGGCGTCTGAGGCTGGTTCCAGAAGAAGTCGCGGTAAAAGCAGGAGACCGATAGGATCATCAACGGGGCGGTGATGAGCACGCCGAACCCGCAGGCGATGATCCCCGCCCCGGCGATGAGGCAGAGCACGAAGTACGCGATCGTCGCCATCCACATTTGTGATCTCAACTTTTCGATGCTGAGCTTCAGTGCGTCCACCGCACTGATCTTCTGGTCCAGCACGATGGGAATCGAGAACATGAGCAAGCCGCCCAGGATCAGCCCTGGAAGGTAGCAGAACCACTGGCCAACGGTGGTTAGGGCTGCGACCATCAGGGCGGCAAGAATCGCCTGCTGTCCTTGGCCGTTGTAGTTGAAGAGGTCGCTTGGTGAAATGGGTTCTCCGCGGAGTTGCTTCAAGCCCATCCCGAACAGACCGATGCACATGACGAAAACAACGGCGTTTACGACTAGGCCCCCCACGAATTCTAGAAACAAGGTCATCATGAGTTGCGAGAAACTTGGGCTTCCGGCGGTCGCCAATTGGGATGCCATGATGAGCATTACAACCCCCCCAACCGCACCGATGTAAACGCCGCCGACGATGAGGGCGGCGACGACCCAAGACGACATTTGTTGTTGCAACAGCGACCATGCTTGGCCCAGCACGGCAAGATCGATGGTGGGTGGAAGGTAGTGGCTCCGCGGATATTGGACAAAGGTCTGAGGAGGCTGAATCGGTTCTTCAGGGGGTTGGGGGGGCGGGATGTCGCTCAAAGATCGTTACCTCCGAATCTGTTGCAACTGATTTAGACGACTGAAGTCGCTGATTCGAACCGGGTTCGAATCCTCCTCACCATAGAAGAATTCTTGATGAATAATTGAGTCAGGTGTGAATTTGAGCATCACAACGCCTCGTTGACACGTCTTTGCCGCAAGAGGGAAGCATGAACGATAACCCCGAAACAACGTCTGAATCTCAAGCCAGCGCGCCGCAACCGGCCCCAACGCCTCCTGCAGCCGCTCCAACTACAACGCACTCCAGTTCACCGTCAGGAGGTGGCATGGTTTCACAAGACGACAAAACACAGGCAACCCTGGTATGGGTGCTGTCGATATTCTTTGGGTTTGTCCCATCGCTCATTTTCTACTTAATTGCCAAGGACAAGCCGTTTGTTCATCGGCACGCCGCAGAATGCCTTGCGCTGACAATCGTCACGGCGGTCGGCTACTTTGCATCCATGATTCTAATGGCCGTGCTTATCGGGCTTCTCGTTCTACCCGTCGTAGGCATATTTCACCTTGTGATCTGCATCATGGGTGCGATGGCCGCCAACAAGGGCGAGGAATACAACCCGCCCATCGTTGCCGGGCTTGCAAAATCGATGTTCCACGTCTAAAACGTGGTCGAAGTGAAAGCATAAGAGCCATGTGCCGATCGGCACATGGCTCTTTGTTTGATACGCTTAGGCGTTGATCTGGATCATCTCGAAGGCTTCCACGGTGTCTCCTTCCTTGAAAGCATCCCATCCATCGAACGTGATGCCGCACTCCATGCCCATCGTGACTTCGCGGACGTCGTCCTTGAGATGCTTGAGGGAAGCAATCTTGCCCGTGTACACGAGATCTTGCCCTCGGGTGACACGGCAGTGGCAGTTGCGAACGACTTTGCCGTCCGTGATGTAGGAGCCGGCGACGATGCCCTTCTTTGAAAGGTTGAACCGCACCCTGATCTCGACGCGGCCAAGATACGATTCCTCGAACTTGGGCTCGAGCATGCCCTTGACAGCCTTCTCGATGTCTTCTATCAGTTCGTAGATGATTGTGTAAGTCCGGATTTCCACCTTACGACGCTCGGCTTCTCGCTTGGCCCCGGGTTCAGGTTTTGTACCGAAGCCAACACAGATGGCGTTCGCAGCGCTCGCCAAAAGGATGTCGCTTTCCGTGATCGAACCCACCCCGCTGTGGATCACGTGGACTTCCACCTCGTCGCTCTCGATCTTCTCCAGAAGACCCCGGACGGCTTCCACTGAACCTTGGACGTCAGCCTTGACGACCAAATTCAAGTCCTTCGTTTCTTCTTCGGCAAGCTTAGTCCGCAGTTCGCTTAGAGTCATGCCCCTTGACGGAGCCTCCAAGGATTTGCGAAGGGCATCGTCGGCCCGATTGGTGGCTACCTCTCGAGCACCACGTTCATCGGCGGCGGCCTCGACGCGGTCTCCGGCTTGTGGCACGTCATTGAGCCCAAGAATCTCGACGGGAGTCGAAGGACCCGCTTCGGTGATTCTCGCGCCCGTGTAGTCCGTCATTGCTTTGATGCGGCCGTACGTCTGGCCGACGATCAGCGCGTCGCTGATCCTTAACGTCCCTTGCTGGACGAGAATTGTCGCCACCGGTCCGCGGCCCTTTTCCAACTGCGCTTCGATCACGGAGCCCTCGAGGTCCCTCTTGGGATCTGCAGTAAGGCTGAGAACCCCTGCTTGAAGCAAGATCATCTCCAAAAGATGAGGAACACCTTCTCCAGTTACAGCGGAGACCGGGCAAATGATGGTGTCCCCGCCGAATGCCTCAGGGATGACACCTTGCTCCGGCAATTGCGTGATCACGGTATCGGGGTTCGCGTCAGGCTTGTCGATTTTGTTGACCGCCACGATGATGGGAACGCCCGCGTTCTTGGCGTGCGCGATGGCCTCCTTGGTTTGCGGCATGATTCCATCGTCCGCGGCTACGACGAGGATGGCGATGTCCGTGACTTGGGCGCCTCGGGCTCGCATTGCGGTGAAGGCAGCGTGCCCCGGCGTGTCAAGAAACGTGATACGGCCCTCAGGCAGGTCAACCTGGTAGGCGCCGATGTGCTGGGTTATGCCGCCATGCTCCTTGCCTGCCACATTGGTCTTGCGGATGTAGTCGAGCAGGCTCGTCTTACCGTGGTCGACATGGCCCATGATCGTGACCACGGGCGGTCTCGGTTGAGCGCCGTCCGTCTTTCTTTGCACAACCGGCTTGGGAGCGACCTTGGGTTTTGGCGCCCCAGCCCAAACGACTTTGTATCCAAACTGCTCGACGAGCTTTTCTGCCACGTCGTCTTTCAACGTCGTCGTCAACGTCGCCATGGTCTTCATCTTGACCATCAGCGTCTTCTGTATTTCGGGTTGCGGCACTCCCAACGCGGCCGCGATGTCGCGGGGTGTTCGGTTGGGTTGGAGGGCGATGTCCTTGGAGCCGATGATTTCAGTCAGGGCCTCCTTGATCAAATCGAGTGTGTCATTGTCGGTTTCAAGGGAACCGGCATCATGCTCCACGCCCAATTCGTCCAAGACTCCTGTAACTTGCCCTGGTTTGAGCTCAAAATCGTTTGCCAATTCGGCGATCGCGACGGTCATACCTGTACTCTTTACCTCAGTTTGCATTCCAGTTCTTTCCTCAGCCGTTCGCGGTCGTCGGCGCTGACCGGCGTTTTCAGCGCTCTTTCAAGTCGGCCTTTAGCTAGGGCCGCTTCCACACACTCCAGTTTTTCGCAAAGATAGGCGCTCCTTCCGGCGCATGCCTTGTCCCACAAAACGACGCGCCCCCCGGGCATCCGGGAGACGCGAAGGAACGAAGCTTGATCCCCTTTGCGCCTACATCCGATGCATGTCCTTTGTTGTGAGGGCATTCATCCTCGTTTCCTACTTCTTGCCTTCGGCCGCAGCCTGGGCTTCGCTTCTGATATCGATTTTCCAATCCGTCAACCGAGCGGCCAGACGAACGTTTTGCCCGCCCTTGCCGATCGCCAGCGACAGTTGGTTGTCGGGAACGACAACGTATGCGCTTCTCTCTTCTTCGTTCAGCTTAATCTGGTTGACTTTCGCTGGGCTCAAGGCGTTCGTGATGTACGTGAGGGCGTCCTCACTGTAAGGCACGATGTCGATCTTCTCATCGTAAAGCTCGTCTACAATGGCCTGCACCCTGCTTCCACGCTGTCCAACGCACGCCCCGACGGAATCCACTCGCTCATCCGTCGTGATGACGGCGACCTTACTTCGCTGGCCTGGGTCGCGCGCGACACTCTTAATGACGACAATGCCCTGCTCGATCTCCGGAACTTCCAATTCGAAGAGCTTTCTTAGAAGGTTCGGGTGAGTTCTGGACACGATGACGCGAAGACGCCTCATGCTGTCGTCCACCCTCAACACGTAGACCCTGAGCCTGTCATTTTGCCGATAAGGCTCAGTTGGAACCTGCTCCCTTCTCGGCAATTCGGCTTCCACCTTATTGACCTGAATATAAACGCTTGACCCTTCTCGCCTGCTTACGATGCCGGTGACAACGTCGCCCATCTTCTCATGGAAGACGTCGTGAATCTGGCGTTGCTCTGCCTCGCGAAGTTTTTGGCTGAGCACCTGCTTGAACGTTTGAGCGGCGATTCGCCCAAACCGGTTGGGATCGACTTCAGTGGCGATGAAATCGCCGACTTCAGCGTCTGCTTTCTTCTTGCGAGCCTCCATGAGGCTCATTTGGAAGGAAGGCTCGGAGACGACGCCGACAACCTCCTTTTCCAGAAAAGCGGTCCAACCCTTCTTGGGGTCGATGTGGACGGTCACTTCACCCGTTGCGCCGACGAACTTCTTGTACGCGACGGCCAGCGACTCCTCGATCTCCCGCAGGAGCTCTTCCAACGGTATGTCTCGTTCCGTGGCGATCTGATTGAGCTGCTGCAGTATGTCCATGACCTGTCCTTAGGGCACCCGATTATAAAAAAAAGCGGCCGTAGCCGCCTCGTTCGAGCGCTTTCGAGTTGTTCTAAAAGTATAGCATACGGGGCTCCATCAAGCGGATGCCACCTTGCGGCAGTTGATCATTTGTTTGTGGTGGCTCGGCGAACTCATACTGGTTGGGTGTGGGATGATTGATGCCGTAGCCATGAGCACCGTCCGAATCATCGAGGAGGGAATGCTGGCCCTGCAGCAGCACGGAACGATCCCTATTTCCTTCAGAGCCTCCACGAGACTGAAAGTTGACGTGGCGCTGGAGTCCCACGGGCAAACACTGCTCACCGAACCCGTTGCACCGTTTAGCAAGGACTATGATGCGTTCGAGGATGAGCGGCCGTCGCGGCTTTCTAAGCGCTTTGATGTATCCCATTGGGGGCTCCTCTCGGCATTTGATGAGCAGCGGCGGCTGGGTGGCATCGTCGTCGCAGTTCTTTCACCGGGGATGGACATGCTGGAAGGTCGAGATGACCTTGCGCTGCTGGCAGACGTTCGTGTCCACCCCGATTTCCGAGGAAAGGGAGTCGGAAGGGCACTCTTCACCCATGTTTCGGATTGGGCGAGGCGCCGCGGTTGTACGGAATTGAAGGTCGAAACGCAGGATATCAACGTGGGCGCCTGCCGTTTTTATGCGGCGATGGGATTCAGCCTTGCTTCCGTCGCAAGGGACGCCTACGGACCGGAGATCGACGAGACGCAACTCATTTGGCGCCGTGGCCTTTAGACCTCATCGGGTTCTCGTTATCTCGACTCCCGCGTGCTCCACGATGAACGGCGTCGGTGGTGCAATCTTAGCTATCTTGAGGGTGAGTTCTCGGACGTTCGGGTACTCGGCGAGCAAGTTGTCGGCGAGAGCCATCGCCAGAGCTTCCATGGTCCGGAACTGATTCTCGGTGGCGAATCGTTGCACGTATCCCATGGAGTCGGCGTAATCGACGGTCGCGTTGACGTCATCAGACTTGGGCTCCTTTGAGAGTTCCATATAGAGGTCCGCGCAGTATCGGTGGCCAATGGTTCGCTCTTCGGCGGGGACGCCGTGATGGGCATAGAACTCTAGACCTTCAAAGAAAACGGTAAGCACAACGACCATTGTGCCCTTTCGAAGCGTAGCAAAGGGAGGGGGCGAGCAACCTGCTCACAAAAGGTTTTTTGTCGAACTCTTGGCCGGGGTAATGGTCTGCACGACAAATCATGCGAGTCAGTGCGTCCTCCAAGTGGCTAAGCGATTGATGTGGAGGATTGAACTAAGAGGCCAATGACCGCACTTAAACCTGACAGCGGGCTATCTGAGCGTGAGCGAGAAGTTCTCTTGCTGGCGGCTGACGGGCTGACCGACAAAGAGATTGCGCTCAAACTGGACATCGGGATCAAGACCGTCCGTACCTATTGGGACCGGATGAGGGTCAAGTATGGGGCAGCAAGCCGTACCCAATGCCTTGCCATGGCCCTTCGCGGCGCTTTTGAAGCGGTCGCTGAAAGTGAGGAACGCCTCCGCATTTTTGTCCATAACATGCCGGTGATGTTCAGCGCTTACGACGAGCGGATGAACGTCATCAAGTCAAATTTGGAATGCGCCCGTGTCACTGGTTTTGACCTTGTGGACTTGGAGGAGAATCCCCGTTTTCTCGAAATGGTCTACCCCGACCCGGTCGCCAGGCAGCGGCGACTGGTGGATTTCACGTCACAGCTTGGGGACTATAAGGACCTCGAGGTGGATCTCGTTTGCAAGGATGGCTCAAGCAAAACAATAGCTTGGTCATCGACGGCCAAGGATAATCCCATTCCCGGTTGGCACTCTTGGGCGATCGGAGTCGACGTGACGGAAAAACGCAGGGCGGAGCGCCTTCTCGCCGCCAGTGAAGCACGATATCGTCAACTCCTTGAGACGTCGAACCAGGGCGTGTGGATCATTGACACCGAGCACCGCACCTCATTCGCCAACCAATGCCTCGCAGAAATGCTGGGTAGCTCCATTGAAGAGCTGGTGGGCAAAACGATCGATCAGATTCACGCGGAGAATGACCCCGAGTTGTTGCATGATCTTATTTCCAACGGTGCGGACGCAGGCGCGCGCGTCAGTTTCAACTTCAAGTTCAAACGAAAGGACGGAGAGACGCTCTGGGCGGCCGTCGACGTGAGCCCAATGTTCGACGCCGATAACATTTTGACTGGCCATTCGGCCGTGTTGCAGGACATCTCGCATCGGAAGCGGATGGAGCACCAAGTAAGGCAGACCTCGGAAGCATACAGCGGGTTGATCAACGCTGCTAAGACCCCATTGATGAGGTTTTTGCCGGACATGTCACTCATCTGGGCCAATTTTCAACTCAACGGGAAGGTCCTTTCCAGCCTTTCTCGCGAGAAACTCCGTGACTCGTTGGCACCTCAAGCCAAGTGGGAGTCCGGGTTGACCCGGGTATTTGAATCAGGCGAACAAACTTCCTTCGATGCCCAACTGGCCGCCAAATGCGGGCCGGTGTTTACGAAAGTGACCCTCATTCCGGAGCCTTCCGAAAGCTTCGGGGTCGAGTCGGTGGTCGCCGTTTTGGACAGTCCTGAGTTGCTTTGCACTCTCCTTGAACGGTAAACGAGGCTGCCGTTCGAACTGCCGCCTAGTACAATGAAGCTGTGGAGAAGATCATTCTTGCTGCTCCCCGTGGCTTTTGCGCAGGTGTGGCGTACGCAATCGAAGTCGTCGATCTTGCATTGAAAATTCACGGCGCACCGCTCTATGTCCGGCATGCCATCGTGCACAACGAGTGGGTCGTAAAGAGCTTTGAGGAGCGGGGTGTGATCTTCGTTGAGACGATTGACGAGATCCCTGAGGGCATGCCGGTCGTGTTCTCGGCCCATGGCGTCTCCCCTGAAGTGCGCGCCCAGGCGGGGGCACGCAACCTCACAATCATTGATGCCACATGCCCCTTGGTGACCAAGGTTCACAACGAAGCGAGGCATTACGCGGCAAAAGGCTACTTTATGATTTACATTGGCCATGACGGGCACGTCGAAGCCGAAGGCACGATGGGCGAGGCGCCCGACGGCATGGTCCTTGTGGAAACACCCGCCGACGCGGAGGCGTTGCAGTTGCCGCATCATCCCAAGCTTGCTGTCCTCACGCAGACCACGCTGAGCGTAGACGAAGTTCGCGCCACGTTGGATGTTTTGAAGCGCCGCTTCCCTCACCTCGAAACGCCAAAGAAGGAAGACATTTGCTACGCCACCACGAACAGGCAGACAGCGATTCGCGAGCTTGCCATGCAGTGCGATCTTGTCTTAATCGTGGGCTCCAAAACGTCCTCAAATAGCAACCGTCTGCGAGAGGTCGCTGAGGGATTGGGTTGCGAGGCCCATCTGCTGTTGACTCCGGATCAGATCAAGTCTGAGTGGCGCACCCACAAGGTGATCGGAATTTCATCGGGCGCTTCCACGCCGGAGAGTTTGGTCGAAGATGTCATCGGCGGGTTGGTTGAAGGTCATCCGGAAATTCCAGTGACCGTACTGGAAACGATCAAAGAGGACGTAAACTTTAAGCCACCGCGTGACCTCATCGAACTTGCATTGGTACCCCATCGGTGAGTGTGGCGACGGGCGTGAGTATCCTCTCTGGCAGAAGGAAAAATGACTGGATCGTCCTTAGACAATCCCCAACGCCTCGCGGCGCTCCGACGTTTGGGGCTCCTTCATCGAACCAACGACGAGACCCTTGACCGTTTGACGTATTTGGCGACTCAAATCCTTCGATCACCGGTGGCGACGGTCACCGTTGTGACTGATGAAAAGCAGATCTTCAAGAGCTCGGTGGGTCTCAATGATGAGCTTGCAGCCAAAGGAGAGACGCCCCTGTCTCATTCTTTCTGCAAGCACGTGGTGATGAGCGGTGAGGAGCTGATCGTGGAGGACGCGAGGACAAACGCGCTCGTGTGCCTTAACCCGGCGATTACCGATTATGGGGTCGTCGCGTACGCCGGTGTCCCACTGGTGACTAATTCGGGAGAACCCCTGGGTTCCTTCTGCGTGATCGATCACGAACCAAGGACATGGACGGACCGAGAGGTCGAAATCTTGAGGGAATTGGCGAGGGCGGCGGAGACGGAGATCAATCTTAGGAGCCTCGCTCAGAAGTTGGCTTCTGAGGAACAGACGCGCGTTGAGATGACGCAGTTCATCGTTCACGACCTCAGAACGCCTTTGACATCTCTACTTTCTGGTCTTCAAACGGCGAAGGTGAGCCCTGAGCATACGTCGGAATTCGTCGATATGGCCATCGCAAACGGCCAACGACTGATGATGATGATCAATGATCTGCTCGACATCGCGAAATTGGAGATTGGCAACATTTCGTTGCGCTTGGAGCTTGGTGATCTGACCCTAGCCGTGGAGAGCGCCGTTGAATCCGTCGCAGCTCTTGCACGGGAACTTCAAATCACCGTCGAAACGACAACGTCCGAAAACCTCCCTCTAGTCCCGATGGACAAGTCTTACATCAACCGGGTTCTCATCAATTTGCTCGGCAACGCGCTTCGCTTTACGGATCATGGCAGCATGGTTCTTGTTAAGCTTTCGAGAAAGGATGATCGCAGTTTGATTTGCCAGATCATCGATACCGGCCAGGGGATTGCGAAGGAACTGCAAGGGATGATTTTCGAGCGCTATGGGCGCGTTGAAGGAGCGAGGCGCAATCTGAACACACCGAGTACGGGCCTTGGACTGACATTCTGTAAGCTCGCCATCGAAGCGCACGGCGGTGAGATCGGCGTCGACAGTCAGGAGGGGCTGGGCAGCACGTTTTGGTTCACCCTTCCAGCGGCGAAACCACTTTAGACGAACTTTGCCTGGGGTGGTACAGATGTTGTCATTTGTGCGACTGTTCGTAAGTTTCGTAGGGATCCGGCATTTCGATATAGGTATGGCGGTCCATTGCCACCCCGTTCCAGTCGAACATATAAAACTTTGAACTCTTTCGCGCCAGCACCTGCTCCACGAGTTGTGAGCGGCCCTTGGCGCGCGTGTTTTGAGGGGGATCGGTCATTGCTTCGACGATGTCCACGTCCGAAATAAGCCGCTTGGTGAGTCCCATCTCCTGGCAGCCGTGGAACAAGCTCTTTTCAGGGTCAATGTTGTGATATTCGAGGTCCACTGAATGTAAGGCGTCGTCGTCCCATCCGACGCCCTCTTCCGACATGTATTGTTCAACGATCTTGCGCTTGATGACCCAGTCGAGGCGGTCACCCAGGGCCATCGGATCTGATTCCAGCTTATCGAGGACGTGGGCCCACTCGTTGAGAATCCAGTCCGTCTGATCGGAGGCCCCTCGATATCGTTCGGCCAATTTCAGGTACTTGCGCTGCAGGTCGACCGCCCTGATGATTTGTCCGTCGAGCATTGTGACGAGCCATTGGAACGACTGATCCCGGCTGACATCTCGCAGGGCGAGCAGGGGTTGGGCCAGAACCATTGATTCCGGCACGAGCCCGTCCTCCAAGAGTTGCAGCACCAGGAGGGTTGTGCCCACTTTGAGGGCGTATGCATACTCGCTCTGGTTAGATTCGCCGAACAGCATGTGCAGCCGTGTCATGCCCTCGTGCGAGTAGAAGTGCTCCCACTTTGGGTTGATCAGGGCCCGATTAAACCGCACGCGACTGGCGATGGTCTTGATGATGTGGTCGGCCCGTTGGCTAAGTTGGAACGGCACGCGCTCATCCGGTGTCACGGAATAAACGTGGCTGACCCAAATGTAATCCACCGGGTTATCCATCACCTCCTGGTATGTGGGGCGCAGCCCGCCCGCCGTGAGAAGGTGCCCACCGACCCTTCCCACGCCGGCGAATATTTGCCTCGTCACGAGGAAGGGATACAGCATGTGGACCGACGTGTTCAGAAAATCGTCGTCCGCCCGGACAAGGTAGTTTTCGTGGCAACCAAAGGTATGGCCGCCGAAATGATCCACAGAGTTGTTGTAAACGTTGACGGCGTCTCCAAGACCCAGCTCGTTGATGGCGCGAACAATCTGCCTATGACCTGCCCTGTCATTGGCGACGAGATCTTTCAACAGCCGGCACTCGGCCGTTGCGTACTCAAGATGGGAGCCGACGGCGTCAATGTATAGTCGCGCCCCGTTCATCAGGAATCCCCCAGACTGAGCGGGCTCAAACACATCGTCGCGGGCGTGTAGGTCGATTGCCCCCAGGTGCAGTTCGTAGAAAAGGTAGTCCTTGATGACCTCGACTATGCCTTCCGGCAGACCGAGGGCGTCATCGGTGACGAGGCAGCCGAACTCTGTCTCGATTCCAAAGATGCGGTCTCCGGGCAACTTGGCCATAGCCTATTCTACGGCGCGTCCGGCCCCCGACATCCGCTCCCATAAAGTTACTCTTTGAGAAAGGTGAGGCTGGTGACTTTGCCTGCCGACAATTGCTAAAGAATGAGCGCTCCTGCGCATGGCAAGTGAAACTTGATGGCCCAAACTCACAATCGAATTGGCGATCTCTTGGTGGCAAGGGGTGTGATCAGCGAGCAGCAATTGTCAATGGCTCTCGCCGAGCAACGCATTTCCAACAAGAAGCTTGGCGAAATCGTTGTCGAACGTGGCTTTGCGGCCGAGTACGATGTCGCCCTTTGTCTTGCCAGGCATTATGGTTTTGAAGAGGTCGACCTTACGGTGGTCGAGCCCAAGCCATCGGCTCTCACCAAACTTACAATGGAGGATGCGTTGCTCCTTTGCGCGCTTCCGATCGAGAACACTCGGCAGGGCCTAGTTTGCGCCATTTTTGACCCAATAGACGTCTTCGCGACGGACAAACTCGCCGCCTTGACGCGCTCCAAGCTCATCCTTCGGGTCGCCCCCAGAGACCTGCTGTTGAGCTGCATTCATTCAGCCTACGGCAGGATTCTTCAAGACAGCACCGATTTTCCAGAGGGGAAATTTGCACCGGCCCGGTTCACGTCCCTTACGCCGATCCATAAGTCAGGCACCGTTGCCGTTTTCCAAGCCACTGACTCCGTCTTGGGTCGAATGGTTTGCCTTTCCGTTATCGCAGAAAACGATCCAAGCCAATCTGCTCAATTCGAAATGGTTCGAGCCGCAGCCGCTTCGCAAGCCGATGGGGTTGCGTCGATCTATGACTCGTTGCTCCACGAAGACCATCGATGGACAGTCTTCCAGAATCTGCAAGCGGAGAACCTAGGCAGGACACTTAGCGTTCGAGGGACCATGTCCGTGCCTGAAGCGGCGAGCCTGGTACAGAGAATTGCCGAGATCGCCGATGTGCTTCTGAAATCGGGCTGCTCGGCCTCCTGGGCATCGCCGGAAAACATTTTCACCTGTGATTCGGGACCGTTGCTCGTCCCCATCGCCAACCCACCCGCCGACTACGCCGTTGCAAAAACCTCACAGGGAGCCGAGCCGCCGATGGCGGCGGCCGTCTATGCATTGGGAAGGCTGCTGGAGCAATGCCTTTGCGGCGAAGGTTACAGCGATTGGAAGGACGTTCCAGCGCCGATGCAAGACATCTTGAGAAGTTCCCTGTGCCCCGACCAATCGAAGCGGTACGCAAGCCCCAGCGAAGTGGCGGGAGCCCTTAAGACGTTCCATTGGACCGTCGTGGAGAATTCTTTCGCTGGAACCAGCACAGAGGAACGAGACGCATTGATTGGCTCGATGGATTTCTTGACCGAGTCGCGTCCTGCCAGGCGCTCCGTTTGGTCCAAGCTCTTCGGGAGGGCGGCATGAGAACTTTAGCAGTGACGAGTGGGAAGGGCGGAGTCGGCAAGACAAATCTCAGCGCCAATCTCGCCATCGCCTTCGCCGAGCGCAACTTACGCGTGATGGTCATCGATGGTGACATAGGCCTTGCGAACCTCGACGTCATTCTGGGCGTCCGTTCGCCTCTCAAACTTCAGCATGCGATCACCCGCGAGAAAACGCTTGCAGAAGTCATCCAAGACGGGCCGGGCGGCATCAAATTCATCGCAGGGGGTTCGGGAATCGAGTCCTTGATTCGACTTGACGGTCCGAGCGGAAACCAATTTCTATCCGAATTGTCAGACCTCGAATGCGTCACTGACGTTTTGGTTTTCGACACCGGCGCGGGAATCGACGAGAACGTCATGAATTTCCTCACCGTAGCTGACGAAGTTCTCTTGATTGTCACCCCCGACCCGGCCAGTCTGGCGGACGCTTACGCCACTGCAAAAGCCCTGATTATGAGAAAGCCGATGGCTGTGATCAAGGTCATCTTGAACATGGTGGACGATGAGACCCAAGCCAAGGCGGTCCATGCTAAGTTGACGTCCGTCGCACAAGAGTTTTTGGGTCGTCCTCTGTCCTATGTGGGCTCGGTGCGAATCGATCCGAAGGCAACGAAGTTCATCCGCAAACGCCAACCATTCCTTTTGGGTGATCGAGATCTGTCCGCTTCCAAAGATGTCATCCAAATCGCTGGGGCGCTTCTGGGTGATCCATACAAGCCTGCAGAACTTAGCTTTGCCGATCGATTGCGAGGTCTGTTGAGCTTTGGCCGACGCGCGGCATAAGTCGCCCACGGGTGCGGGTGGGCGTTGCCATTCTGAACGCCAATGCGGCTCACTTTCGGCTCAAATCTCCAACGCGACGATGGGTCAAGCCATGGATGCTGCCCCGTCAAAATCACAGTTTTTCAGTGACCTTGGACCTAGAGGCAACCCGGTGTCAGTACTGGGCACCAGGGCTCTCTGATGGAGCTTTTGAACCGAGAATCGCCTTTGCGACACTGCGAAAATCATCCCTCGCCCCAGACCAGTCACGACACCCCGCAAGTGGTACGCAAAACTCTTGCGATTATCCGCTAAAGGGGCGCAATTCGAATGCCGACAATCCCTCTTGAGCTTGGACCTTCAAGATCATTTTTATCGAAAGCATTCATTTGTGATTTCAGAGGTTGTGTTTTAGCAATGAAGACGTACGCTGTTACGAGTGGAAAGGGTGGTGTTGGGAAGACGAATCTCAGCGCCAATCTCGCGATTTCGCTGGCCGAGAGGGACCAGCGAGTGGTGATTTTCGACGCCGACATCGGCCTTGCCAACCTGGACGTCATCTTAGGCGTCCGAACGCCCTACAAGCTGCAGCACGTCCTCACAAATCAGAAGCTTCTTTCTGAGGTCATCACCCAGGGCCCAGGCGGCATCAAGTTTGTGGCTGGAGGGTCGGGAATCGAATCGTTGGTCCAGATGGACGGCCCCGCCGGTGAGGTGTTTCTTCAAGAACTCCACGCATTGGAGATGAACACGGACTATCTGATTTTTGACACGGGCGCCGGCCTGGATGAGAACGTCATGAAGTTCCTATCCACTGCCGACGAAATCCTCCTCGTCATTACGCCGGATCCGGCGAGCATGACGGACAGCTACGCCACTGCCAAGGCGATTTTCAAGCGCAAACCCATGGCCAGCGTAAAAGTCATCATGAACATGGTGGAAGACGAGGCCGAGGCTCGAGCCGTTTGTGCGAGGGTCAGTTCGGTATGCCAAGAATTCATTGGGCGCTCGCTCGAATACGCGGGCTGTGTGCGAATGGATCCCAGAGCCACGGACTTCATCCGAAAACGTGAACCATTTGTTCTCGGAAACCCGGCGCTTGCTGCCTCGCAAGACGTCAAGGCGATCGCCGCACACCTTCTAGGAGAGCCGGTAAGAATCTCAACGCAGAGCTTCACGGAGCGACTGCGAGACCTTTTCCGAACAAAGCTTCCACGGGCTGCCTAAACGCGACAAGGGATCGAAAAAGCTTGAGGGCCATTTGCGCGGCGCAATGACGTGGTAATTTCGGCGGTATCCTACGATTCCCCTGATGAAAAAAGGCCCGCTTAATTCCGAGGCATTTCTGCAGTGCGCCGGATGCAAGAAGATCCTATTCGCCGTGGAGTTCGAACAGAACTTTAGGGTCTGCCAGCATTGTGGCCACCACCACCGACTGACCGCGACACAGCGAATCGGCTTCACGTTTGATCCAGGCTCTTTTCACGAGCTGGATGCTGGCCTGCGATCGCAAAACCCGCTCGAATTCCCCGACTACGCTGAAAAGCTCAAACTCGCGGAAGAGAAGACCGACGTTTACGACTCCATCATCTCGGGCACGGCCCGTTTGGAGGGATCGGAGGTCAGCGTTGCGATTGCTGACTTTTCGTTCATGGGCGGATCGATGGGTTCGGTCGCAGGCGAGAAGATCACCAGAACCCTCGAGCGCGCTGCGGAGCGTAAGATTCCAGCCATCATCTTCTGCGCCAGCGGTGGCGCCCGAATGCAAGAGGGGCTGCTGAGCCTTATGCAGATGGCTAAGACGACGGCGGCCGCCCAACGATGCGCAGAGGCGGGAGCTCCCTACATCGCCGTGTTCACGGATCCAACGATGGCCGGTGTGCTGGCGAGCTATGCGAGCGTCGCCGATGTGATTCTAGCAGAGCCAAAAGCTCTGGTCGGGTTTGCCGGCGCGCGAGTGGCTAAACAGGCGGGCGTGAGCAAGGTCCCCGACAATTTTCAGACGGCGGAGTTCGTTCATGAACACGGCATGATCGACCAAATCGTGGCTAGAAAGGATTTGAGACAGATTCTGTCAACTCTCGTCAAAATCCTATGCCCTTCAGCGGAATTGAGTGTCGAGCCCGAAGCGGAGGGATCGCTGAGTGGCTAAAACGTGGCGAGAATGGGAGCGACCCCTCATTGAACTGGAGGATGGCTTGGCGAAGCTTAAACAATTGGCACGCGAGGCTGCGCCCAGCAAGAAAGAAGAATTGGAGCAGACGATCGCCGAATTTGAGAGGCGACGGGACAACTACGTTGACGTCATGTACAGCCGGCTTGGGCCGTGGGAGAAGGTTTTGGTAGCGCGAGCTGATAAGAGGCCGTACACGTTGGACTACATCAACGCCATCTTCACGGACTTTGTTGAGTTGGAAGGAGACCGTCGATTCGGCGCTGACCATGCAATTGTCGGTGGACCGGCGATGCTGGACGGCATGCCTTGCATGGTCGTCGGACATCAAAAGGGTCGCAACATTCAAGAGCGTCAATTTCGCAATTTCGCAATGGCGAAGCCCGAGGGCTATCGCAAAGCCATTCGACTGTTTGAAATGGCTAACCGCTTCAGCCTCCCCGTAATCACCCTCGTCGATACCCCTGCCGCCGATCCCGGCGTCGAGAGCGAATCAAGAGGGATTTCAGAAGCCATTGCTGCGGCCATGTTCAAAATGTTCGAACTCGCAGTTCCCACCGTCGCCGTGATCATTGGCGAAGGCGGCAGCGGCGGGGCGATCGGAATCGCCGCCTCAAGCAGGGTCATCATGCAGGAGCATGCCATCTACTCCGTCATTCCGCCGGAGGGATGTGCGGCGATTTTGTGGCGCAGTCCGGAAAAGGGTGCGCAGGCGGCTACGGCCCTGAAGCTTACTGCCCAGTCCGCGTTGGAGTTTGGGCTCATTGACGAGATTCTAGACGAGCCGCGCGGTGGTGCCCATCGCGATCCGATTGAGGCCGCGGGCCTCGTCAAGCAGGGAATTCTTGCGAACCTCGGGTTCTTGTCGCAAATGTCGGGTACGGAACTGAAGGCGGCCAGATACCAGAAGTTTCGCGCAATGGGTCGCTACGAATGCGTTTGAAAGCTACGGTTCGACGGCGGCACAAAACGGCATCATCCGGAGCGGACCGTTACGGCTTGGGCAACAAGCTGAACCGCTCCAGCACCAGATAAGTCAAAGTGGCGCCTGCCAGTCCGACGAACATGCCGCCAAGGACGTCGGTCGGCCAATGGATACCCCTGTAAATCCGGCTTACTCCAACCAGTGTTGCCCAACCCAGTGCTACCCAGCCAATCCAGGGCTGATTCTTTCTCACAAGGAGAAACAGCATGAAGGCGATGCCAAAGGACGACGTCGTGTGCCCGCTTGGGAAGCTGTTGGAGAACCAGGCCTCTTGGGGCTGGGCAATGAGGAGGTTGCTGGGCCGATCACGGGGCAGAAAATGCTTGATGACGTCGCCCATTGCGAACCCAGAGATGATTTCACTGACAAGGAGGGGCAGGACGTAGCTTCTTGATTGCCTCCGGAAGAGAAGAAGAAGGATGAAAACGGCCTGAACTTGGCCCAAGCCGCTATAGCTCAGGACCCAGAAAACGGGATCGAGCCAGAATTGGTGAAGCCCAACATGGATGTCACGGAAGAGCTGTTTGTCGAATCGCCAGAGTCCGTCCACCCCGCCAGTATACGGCTCCCGCATTGGTAGAGCGCTGCATCGTTGCCGCTTGCATCAAAGCCGCCCCAAGGGCTCGGTGCTCTCACTCCGATTCCTGACGGGAAATTACCAGCTTGAAAAATCTGCTAACCTCGCGCGCTCGGCGCGCTCCCTGACTTTGTGAGCCGCAGTTCGTGTCACCAATGGCCCTCATCGCACATCCAAACGTGCACTTGCCATAAGTTCGCTTGAGCCCGTGGCTGGGAGACCTCGGCCCGGGGCTAAAATCCTTACGTGAAGAGATATGAAGGGCGGGGCGTTCCGCCGGATTCCCGGATCGCCGTCGTCGCGAACGACGCCATCGGCAATTTTGTCGTCGCAACTCCCCACCTCCAGATGCTCAGAG
>CAZUCK010000001.1:54951-66782 GCA_964619505.1 uncultured Fimbriimonas sp.
GCATGCCACGGCTCACGGTCCCCACGCTTCTTCTTGGCTGAGGGCGTGACGGGCGGCTGGCAGGGTGCGGGCACGGCACCGATTGCCCAAGAGGCCATAGTGACGCATACGCACCCAGCCGCTGGGCAAGGTATGCAGGAGGAAGCGTCGGAGAAATTCCCCCGCCGACAGGGTCATGACCTTCACGCTGTTACCGTGGCGAGAGTCGCGCCAGCGAAACGTCACCTGGCCCTCGTGTACCGCCACCAGGCGATGGTTGCTGAGGGCCACCCGATGCGTAGAGCGGCCCACAAGGCCACCACGTTGGATTACTACGGTGGAAAACGCACCATCGAGCTTCAACGGGCATCGGACCTTTTTGACTGGTCCTATCCACTTCACGGCACCCCAGACGACGAGGCAATCGCAACGATCAACGAGCGCCGCCCGTACGATTTGGTCGTCAACGTGGAGACCTCCGATTTCGCCAAGCGAATGGCGGAGGAGATGTGTGGGAAGAATACGTTGGTGGTGGGACCATGTCGCAACGGTGTGGATGACTTGGGCTATGCGGACGACGATAGGGGCCGACTCAATGCCGATCGGGAATGGATTTCAGAAGAAGTTACGGTGAAATACCCTATCCTTTCCTCCGGTTTCATCGCCGAGATTTTCTGTCGTCTCGCCTATCTGGGCGGGCCAATCCCACCCTACAAGGTTCCTTCAGCCGACCCCGACATGGGTATGCCGTCCATCCTTATCGCGACCGCCGCGAGCCTCCCTGAGAAACTGTGGCCGATCGAAAAGTGGGTTTACGTGATGCAGCACCTTAATCGTAAGGGGCACTCGGTTGGTTTGCTTGGAGCCAAACCCAGCGCGCAGGCCGCTTGGCAAGGGGCAGATCTAGAACACCTCTTGATCGACAATGGATATGTCGAGGATTTCAGAGGTGCGTTTACGCTGCCGCAGGTTGTTGGTGCGCTTTCGAAGGTGTGCGCTGTTCTGACCCTCGACAACGGAATTCTCCACCTGGCGACCGCCGTCGACACTCCGACTGTGGGCCTTTTCCGATACGGCATTCACCGCCTTTGGGCGCCGCCAAGTCCATATTTGAAAGTAATGACCCCGGAAGCGGGGGAATCCGTCGGAAACATCCATGCGGATCGCGTTTTGGAGGCGATCGAAAGTGCCCTATGACCGCATCGTGCTGGTCTTAAAAAACTATCTCGGCGATACTGTGATGGCCGCCCCATTATTGGACGCGTTGCTTGGCGCAAAAAAGGACGTTACAATCGCCTCGAGCCAGGTGGTCGACGATCTCCTCACGTCACCGAACAGAAAGTTCGGTTTCTTGCCGATCTCCTTGGGAAGCCCGTCAGATACCTTCGCGACCTCGGCAGCCTTGAAGCAAGGGAGGTTCGATGCCGCCCTGGTTGTCAATCGAAGCTTTCGGTCTGCCCTCGCTGTTCGCCTCGCCGGGATCAAGACTCGGGTTGGCCATTCAACGGAGGGCAGAGGGTTCCTGCTCACCCATTCCTCGCCTTACGATATGAATAGGAATGAGACTGAATGTTATCTTGATCTTGCCAGAAGGGTCGGTGTGGACGAGAGGTGGCAACGTCCAAGCCTGTGGGTGTCGGATAAAGAGAGGGCGGAGGGTGCAGCGATGATGCGTGGAGCGACGATCGTCCTTCAACCAGGGGCACGACACGCATGGAAAACGGTGCCCAAACACGTATGGGTGAAGACGATCCAGGAAATACAAGATTTAGGGCATAAAGTGGTATTGATCGGTGGACCTGATGAGGTTGAGGTGGGGAATAGCCTCGTCCGCATTGCCGATGTGACGGCGGTGGACCTAGTCGGCAAGACATCGTTGCGACAAACGTTGGGAATCTTGGCTAGTGCCAGACTCGCAATGGGCGGCGACACAGGGGTGATGCACTTGGCGGCGGGCGTCAATTGCCCCACCCTTGTCGCCTTCGGCGGTGTGAAGCCCGTCGACAAATGGGCTCACGATTACACACCTCATCGCCATGTTCAAATTCAAGACCTCATGCGCCTCGATCCTGATTCCTTGACGGTCCCGCTTCGGGAGATGTTGCTGGGCCAATGAACCGGCTATGGGCGTTGGCGGTCTGCCTGCTCTCCCTCGCCTCTCGCGGCAACGCCGAGCGTACCGCTCTCATATTTATCCAACCTTCTGCGGCGGGACCCTCGCTAGACATTGGCCCCTACCTCCACCCCAATTGGATCCTCTGGCCCGCCGCCACTGATGAGGCGGGACTCAACCGATCCCTTTCCATCGCCTCGGGCGAAGATTGGAAAGGGGAGGGCGGCGACTCTGGATTTCGGTGCGCCGGCGAGGGCAAACCATACCTGTCCACAAACGTAGCATCGCTCAGATTACGAGGATACTTCCAAGCTCGAGAGGATATTGTTGGCGACACTAAGATTTTCGCCGGTGAGAACGAGGGTCATGCCGTCAATCCCTTTGCATTGATGACGGCGCTGGGCCCCGATGGGTCTTCGCCAATCTTGGATTTCAGGGATACCATTCCCGACGAAAGCTGCGTGGCGTATGGAGCGAAGGGTTGGGACGACTGCAGCGCATGGGTGAACCGGGTCGATAGGGCGTTGGTCGTTGAGTATCCGCCGTCCGTCGCGGATCAGCGGTGGTCGCGCTTGTGGTTGTTGGGAAGGTGGCCGAATGGGTTACCGACGGAGCAAGTTGTGCCTGGCCTTACGAAGGCGAAGAGCGCCATGAAGCTGTTGCTCAGACCATCGGACTTCACTTGGTTCGAACCGGGACACAGCTGGCAGGGAGCCAACCGTTGGCTTGAATTTGTTCGGGTGACGGGAGTCGAAGCGCAAGCCTGCCTCTGGTTGGGAACCGTCTTCATTTTGATCCTAGGAGTTGCGGCGGTGGCTCGCGAGTTGCGGTCACGGCCAGTTCTCCTGGGCTTGAAGGCGGCTCTGCTTGCCCCGTCCGCCGTGTTGGCATCGGGGAATGTCGCGCTCAAAAGCGGTTTTGGCACCTGGGCGTCAGCGTTCGCCCTCCTTTTGGTCGCCGAGATCACGTTAAGTTATGGGATCACCTGGGCGTTGAGGCGATGGCAAGTTCATGATCTGTTTTCATCTGCGGCCGTTTCCCTGTTGATGACGATCGCCCACAACCCGGTCTGGTCGTTTTACAGCCCAGTTCTGGGTCACGTGCCCGACCAATTCAGTCCTCAATGGGTTGGCATGGCCACCGCATCGATGGCGGGGTTGCTGGCCTACGGGCAATCGTTGAATCGAAGGCTGCTGTGGTCTGTCGGAGGAGCATTTCTTGGTGCGATCCTATACGTTGCTCACCAACCCACACCGGATTTCGTTTTGATGGTTGCGGCTGTGATCATCGGTTTGAATTTCATCGAAGGAATTCCTCTCTTGTTGGCAGCATTCGCGGCATCCGATTTGGTCAAGATCTGGCATTGGGCTTGGACTCCGGGCGGCCTGTTTCATGACCTCGGGCAGCGTGGCGGCATCGATGTTTCGGGGCACGTCCTCTTCTTAGCGTCGCCCGGCTTTACGGTGACCGCTTTGGTGGTTGGCTTTACAGCCGCTTGCCTGGATCGCTACTTCTGGCACGAGGCGAGGCGAGCCCTTGCGAAACGGGAGAACAGAGCTCTTCTGTGGCTCGCCGCCTTCGCCGCGGTGCAGGGGATCGCCAATCCTGCAATGTTGACTTCGGCGCTCATGATCGCTTTCGCGGCCGTATTGGCCCTACTGTCCGACGCCATCCGGTCGCTTTAGCCATTCCTTACAGCGGGCCGTGGCCGAGGCGCCCGCGGCGGAGTCGACAGAAAGGGAAAGGTCGCCCATCGGTTCGTACTTCAGGCCGATGCCTGACAAGACGTCGTACGGCATCTCGTCTGTGGTGTAAACGATGCCGTTGTACATTTCGGTCAGATCCTGCCCACAGACTTCGTTGATCGCCTTCAAGACGCCATCTTCTTCGTAGCCCGCGTTCGGCAATCGGTAACGGGAATACATCACGCGCATCACGTCGTCAAGCGATTTAAGTCCCGAAGTTTTCGAACGGATCGCCGCGTCAATGAGGAGGCCCGCCACCAGACCCTTGTTGTAATAACTCAAGTCACCGACGCCCGAGCCGCCGCTTTCCCAAGCCCTGCGAGAGCATTCGTCCAGCGGGACCGACATGCGGTTGCCCGACCGCTGCAACCGGGCGATTTGCTGGCCGAGGCGGAACAAGAGCCAGTTCTGATCGTGGACGCCGCTTCGATAGGCTGTGATGTAAGCGTAATAGTCAGTGACCCCTTCCGCGAACCAAAGATTGTCAGTCTTGACTTCCTGGGTGTAATCGAATGGGCCCAAAACCTTTGGGCGAATCTGCTTCACGTTCCAGGCATGGAAATACTCGTGGGTGGCAAGCTCATCAAGGTTCAAGGCGGTTGAATTGGAAACCGCTTGTACGTTGCTTGCACGGTGCTCCAACCCACCAGAAAAGTTGCCTACGGCAAGATGAATGATGTAGTCGTAACGCCGGAACGACGAACCACCAAAGAGAGTGATGGCGGGAACGCTCAACATGCGAAGTCGCTCGGTTTCAACGGGCGTATTGCAGTTCACGATGCCGTTTTGACCGACAAAGATGGCTTCGAAAGGGATGCTTGCGACGGTGAATTTCTGGCGAATGAAATGGCCCATTTGAATGGGATGGTCCACAAACTCGTCATATCCGTTGGCAAAGTAATTTCCGGCAAGAGAATGCTCCATCGAAGTGGCGATGTCCCAGCCCTCGGGCAGATTGACTTTGAGAGTCACGCGCTCGGTCATTCGGCCGTCCGGATAAACGAAAGCGGCTGGACCATTCACGTATCCGGTCTGCATGTCCATATGCACCGCGAAAAAACCGAGCCCCGGATCGTCGCCAAAGACGCGGTAGCTGATCGTAATCGGCGTGTGCTTGGGGTTGTGAACGACCCAAGTGCGTCCGTCGGGATGGTCGATGGGAAGGTCGTTGTCTTTTGGGTCTGAGGCGTCGAAGTCGCTGAGCTTGTCCTGGTTTTGCAGGATCATGTAGTAGCCGGGAACCCACGCGGGGATATGAAAGGTGGTCGTATCCGTCGCGGCGTCCATCTGAAGGGTGACGACGACCGCTTGACCAGGAACGTCGGGGGTCAGGGTGTAGTGGAGTTCTGCCCACAAGGTGCTTGGAAGCACGCAGAGGCACAAAAAAAGGAGTTTCAGTCGCATGGAATTAGGAAGGGAAGAGCCGATTGTCTGGCAAAGTATGTGACGTGCAAACAGTTACGATCAGTTTGGCCGTTTCTATCCTTGGTTTTCATGGTGCAAACCATTCACCGCAAATGGCCCAAACTTCGCCCGCCAACGGAAATCTCGCCGTCGAATCCATAATCAGGGACACCCTCGACCAAATGCCCAAACCATGGGTCGACCCAGGGTTTCACGAGCTGATTTGGGTTCAGTCGCCGAACTACGGCTCGCGACCCAAGGACGTCAATGTGGACACCATCGTAGTTCACTCGACGGTGATCCCGACCCTGGAGGAGACAACGGCCGCCTTTTGCCGGGTGAAGAGCCAGGTCAGCGCCCATTTCACGATCGGAAAGGACGGTTCGATTGTCGAGAATGTATCCACCTTTGCGAGGGCTTGGCACGCCGGAGTCAGCAAAGACAAGGAGGGCCGCCAAAACGTGAACAATTTCTCAGTGGGAATTGAACTGGTGAACCTAAACAACGGGAAGGATCCCTATCCGGAAAAGCAGGTTCTGTCCCTGCGATATTTGATCCTTGCCCTGAAACGGCGCTTTCCACTGAAATACGTGACCAGCCATGAGTACATCGCCGTGCCGCAGGGGCGGAAAACTGACCCCCTGGGCTTCCCTTGGAAGTCGTTGGAAGGGATGGACCTCGAGCTGGTCCATTGATCAAGGTCGACTGGCGCGCCTGAGAAATTCGTCGAGCGCCTCGACCGGCTTCATGTCGTTGAAGAGTCCGTCTGCGTTGAGCCTCGCCATCCCCCTGTCCCGTGAGCTTTTGTCCGTTGCGAGCCTTACGTAGTCGTCCGCATCTCCGGCTACGAGTGCTTCCGCACCTGCGATCTTAAGGAATGCAAGGCTGTGGCGGCCACGCATGAATTCCGTCGGCAAAGTGACGACGGGCACCCCAAGATTAAGCGCCTCGATCGTCGTGTTGCCTCCGTTCCAGGCAGGGGGATCAATGGAGACTTCGGCAAGACTGAGCAGTCGTAGGAAATCCTTGCGCCCCATTTTGGGCAGCCAGATCATGTTGACGCCCGCTTTCTCAAGTCGTTTACGGGTGATCTCGGTGTCAGCCGGGTGGGAGTGCCCTTGAATGAACACAATGGGGCGCCCGGATTCTTCATTGATGCGGCGGAACAGGAAATCCCATTTTGGCTCGCACTTAGCAAGGTGCTGGCACATCAAATACAAGGGTCCGTCATCGAGGCCGTAATCGACCTTTGAGAGGGTGGACGGCTGGGTCGAAGGTCGGTCGTAGTGGAGCCCAGAATTGGGGAGCCGGACGAGATTCTCCGAATAGTGAGCGTCGGCTTGTGCCGATTCCATCAAGTCTGAGGACAGGTAGTGATCGATGGTGGGTAGGCCACTGGTGACCGGGTGCCCCCAGGCGGTGCATTGCACCGGCGCCAACCGCATGGATGCAAATTGATAGTTGCGGCAAGGCATGCCGAGATCGGTGTAAATGAGCACATCGAGCCCAAGGGATCGAATCATCCGGGCGTCGGCCGGCACGTTTCCCTTCAGATGATGATAGTGGTCCGCTTCCTCTTTGAACCGCAACGACCACCGATCTTCGTTCTCGTTGAGATTGAAGGCGTAGGTTTCAATGTCGTCCCCATGGTTCTTGAGCCAGCCGAGCGCCCACTTTGCCCCATTGGAGCCCCTGAGGCTATAGCTGATGTATCCAACCTTGAGCTTGCCTGACCTCCACTTAGGCTCGAGCGGAGCGACAAGGGAAGGCAACGCCTTGGCCGTGATTTGATTGCAGATCACCTGGCCAAGCTCACTCAGCGGCCCCTTGACATCGTTCATCTGGTAGGCCAGGTTAAAGGTCGTGAAACTCTCCAGAGCATCAAAAGCCTCGCGTGCGTCGAAGTCAGAGGCGGCGAAAGCGCGAACCTCTTCGACAAAATGCTTTCGCCAGGCTCCGATCTCCTCTTCGTCACCGTATGCGACGGGCGTTTGAATGCGGTAGAGCCGATACATTGGGTGCTTGCCCTTGAGGCTCGCGATGGCCCCTCGAGTGTCGCCCTTCTTGGTCAGCAGGTGGATGGCGGGGCCGAGGCCGGTGAAGTTGGCATGGCCGGTCGGCTCTTGGCCCGGTTGATAATTTGGTTGGACAGGTTCGATGACTGAGGGCGTCCGGTCTTCCGGGTCCCTCCCTCGAAGCTGGGCGAACTTGAAGGTTCGTTCATTGCCAAGAAATTCGGCCGTAGCGTCTGGGTTCTCAAGGGCGATCTTCAAACCGCGGCCGAAATCGTGCCATGTTGTGTCGAGCTCTTTGCGCTTCAGGCCCTCGAGGAGTCCAGAGGTGATTCCACTGATGATTCTCCTTTGATCGGGAAGGATTGGCAGGGGTACCTGCTCCGTTGGGTGGTCCTTGGCTCTGACGCAGAGGCTGACATCGTACGAGTTGACGGCGCGACACTCCAACGGACGCGCTTCGTACGCGGTGCACTCGTGGTCGACGAGGAAGGGACAGGTTGGCCTGGCAAGTTGAAGGTCGACGCCGAAAGAGGGAGCCACGGCTCGAACGTATTCGGTCAGGCGTTTCGAGAGTGCGTCTCGTTCTGCACGCGTGAAGTGTGCCTTTACGTAGTCGGCAACGTGGAGGATTTCCGGAATGGTGGCTGGGATCACGCGGTGGCAGCAATGATCGCAGCCGCGCTTGCAGTCCAGGGGTTTGCTCGTTGCCTGTCGCTTCGCTATTTCGCCGTCGACGATGACGTCGAGCTTTCGGATGAGGCTCTCGGGCGGCTTGTCTTGAGAGAGGGGTGCCTTGGTCAGCGCCAGCCCAATTTGGTACATGGACCGTTCGACGTCGAGAGGTTGCATGGCCTGGAGGCGATTCGCTCGCCGCAAAAATTGTAGCAGGTGAGGATTCGCAGGTCACAGCCCAGACTTTTCAAAGGCTTGTTTCAAGTCCGCTATGAGGTCTTTCGCATCTTCTAGACCGGTGTAGAGCCGAATCGCCTGACGCGGTTCCGCATAACCGATGGGCTGGATTTCAAGGGGCACGATGAGGCTTTCGAAGCCGCCCCAACTGACGCCGATGGTAAAGATATTGAGGGCTTCCGCGAATCGCTTCACCTTCTCGTATTCCTGGGATTTCGGTTCGAAGGAAAGAAGACCTCCGGAACCTCGCATCTGGCTGTCGCGCAGTTCACGCTGGGGAAAATCAGGAAGACCTACGTGATGGACGATTTCGACTTCGGGTCTGGATTTCAGGAAAGCTGCAATGGCGTTGCCTGTTTCTTGGTGTCGGGCGATGCGGAACGAGAGGGTGCGAAGACCGCGTTGGAGCAGCCACGCGGAAAACGGGGCAAGCGCACAGCCGAAGAGATCGACCTCATATTTGAGAATCTGCTCCATACGGGCCTCGTTTCCGCAGATGGCCCCAGCGGTGATGTCGCTGTGCCCAGCCATGTATTTCGAGGCGCTGTGGAGGACGATGTCGACGCCGAACGCGGCTGGGTTCTGGTGCAGCGGGGTGGCACACGTGTTGTCGATCATCGTCGTAACGCCCTTATCCTTGGCTGCGGCGCAGATCTTCCTGACATCTTGAAGGCGGAACACGAAGGTGCTCGGAGACTCCATATAGAACACCTTGGTCTCGGGCCGAATGGCGTCGATCATCTCATCGGCCGAGAGGCCGTCGACGTAGGTGGTGCAGACGCCCCACTTGGGCATGTACTCATCGAGAAGCTTGCGTACCGGCCCGTAACAGGTGTCCACCGATACGACGTGGGCACCCTGCTCCAGGTTGGCCATAAGCGCTAGGCTGATGGCGCCCATCCCTGAGCCAGTGACACGGCACCTTTCGACGCCCTCCAGGGCGGCAATCTTCTTCTCGACCATTTCCAGGGTTGGGTTGGTGACTCGGCTGTAAATGTAGGGCGCCCCGCCGGAGTGGTTCTTCATCGCTTCGTGCATGGCGTGCACGTTCTCAAAAGCGAAGTTGGAGGCTTGGAAAATGGGTGGCGCAATGGCGCCCATGTGGCGGTCTTCCTCGCCGAGGTGCTGAATGAGGGTGTTCGGGCCGAGATCGGAGTTCGAGTCCATTGCTTCCTTACGGTAGCAGAGATGGCGGGGAATTTTGCTGGGACGGCCCTGCCGGTCTCTGGGCCGGTGCGGCTCAAGATGAAACGCGGTGAGGCCGGGTCGAGGAGATCGCGCTGCGCTTTTTCCTGAATTTGAGCCCGAGAAGTGCCGCGCCGAGCGAGGCCGTGGCGGCGATTTGTAGCCGCGTCGCCGCAACGGTGATGGCAAACGTATGGCCGCCGAACGAGAAACCCGGTGTTGGCAGCGGCCGTGGGCTCTTGAAGGCCAGCCCGGCATATTCCAGCAGTCCGACTCCTCGCACCAGCCATCTCAAGACCCGATTATGAGTTGCATAACGGGTACCCGCTCAAGACGCTGGGCTGGGACTTGATAACAGACACCCTAACAGCGCATAATGTCTAGGTTGTCTTGGGCCAGCTTGCGCCGAGACGAATTGAAGGACTGCCATGGCAAAGAAATCTGAAGCCCGAGAAATCATCCGCGTGGTGTGCACCGAAGACGGAAAGAACTACTACACCACGACCAAGAATAAGCGCAACACGACCGAGCGGCTTGAGATCATGAAGTACAACCCTCGACTTCGCAAGCACACGCTCCACAAAGAGAAGAAGTAATGCCCAATCCAAAACGACGCCATTCACACCAGCGAACCGCTCTCAGGCGCACCAACTACACGGCCGTGATGAAAGAGATTTCGGTCAACAAACAGGTCGGCGGCGAGACGCATCATCTGAACCACAACGCCACTGCGGACGGCTACTACAAAGGTCGCCGCCTCCCTGGCTTTAAGGACTGAGGCGCGATTTTGAGAGCCCGTCGCCTTAGGGCGGCGGGCTCTTTTCGTTTGCAGGTGGTGTGTTCTTGGGCCGCCGATGCCGCGCGAATCGAAGGGTGTTTGCGGATCGTTTCGGCTTCTCATACAGCTGGACAGGATAACTATGTCAGACCTTCTCGCGTCCTGTAAACTGAGACGCCCCATGGTAGTCGAACTTACAGTTGAGAATTTGGCAATCATCGAGCGCGCACAGCTTGCGCTGGGGCCGGGATTCACCGTCCTCACTGGCGAGACGGGGGCGGGGAAGTCGCTGCTCATCGACGCCATCGAGCTTGCCCTCGGTGAGCGGGCCGATACGGAGTTGGTGCGGTCTGGGGCGACCCGCGCGTCCGTTTCGGTGACCATCGATCTGACCAACTCCAACGAGCTTCGCGAGAAGTGCGCCGAGCTCGGCTTAGATCTGGAAGACGGTTTGCTCTTCATCCAGCGCGAAGTGTTCGCCGAAGGGCGATCGCAATGCCGTGTATGTGGACGCCTGATCCCTGTGTCGAATTTGAAAATCTTGGGGGAGTCGCTGGTGGACTTGCATGGGCAACACGATCATCAGAGCTTATTGAACGCGGATCGCCATATCGGTTTCTTGGATTCCTGGATCGGTGCTCCCGCCACCGCCCTGTTGATTGAAGTAGTTGAGCTGTTCGCCAAGGCAGAAGAGGCGAAAAGGCTTCTGGCGGCGCTGCAAGCAGCATTGAGGGATCGGGAGCACCGGCTTGACCTCCTTCGATATCAGGTGAATGAGATCGGAAGAGCTGAGCCAAGGGTCGGAGAGATGGTGGAACTGGAAGCGCAGCTGTCGAGGTTGAAGAACGTTGAGAAAATCTCCACCGCAATGTTCGCGGCACTCGATGCCCTGGCAGATCGGGAAGAAAACGCCGAAACTCTCGTTGGCGGTGCGGTGCGGACTTTGGAAGAAGCCGTCAAACTGGACTCCTCGCTGGAACCCGCTTTGTCATTGATTCGTGAAGCCTATTTCGACCTTGAGGAGGGTGCAAGGCAACTTCGAAGTAACGTGGAGAGTCTGGAATCGGACCCTTCAAAACTCGAAGAAGTGGCCGAACGCATTGACCTGTTGCGGCGTTTGCGTCGCAAGTATGGTGAGGACGAGCCTGCGATGCTAGCCTTTTTGGGTAAGGCGCAAGAGGAGCTTGCCCTTCTTGAGGACTCAGAGGCAAACGAGGAGGCGCTGCAAGAGGCAGTCGCACATACCAATCAAGAGCTTGCCGCCAAAGCGGCAGAATTGACGAAGCTTAGGAAGGAGATGGCCAAGATGTTCGCTCGCTTGGTTGAGAGCGAACTTAGAGACCTTGCCATGGACAAGGCCGTTTTTGATGTTTCGGTCAGTGAGAAGGCGATCGATGGCAATGGAGGCGACCGTGTCGAATTTTTCTTTTCCGCGAACGCCGGGGAGCCGGTGCGGCCCCTTTCCAAAATTTCAAGCGGGGGCGGGGTTTCCGGGGTTATTGTTTGGGAAAAAACGGCCAATGGCGCCCTCTGGAATGATTACCGCATGAGCGACGTTTCTCTTCATGTGGCGACTCCGAAAGGTTCAGCCGGCATCGCTTCCGCGAGGAGGGACGATTCCGGCCGCAGCTTCTTTGGTCCCGCGGCGATTCCATCCATTCGAAGCTCGCTTGAGACCGGGAAGGATATGCAGTCTTGGTACA
>CAZUCK010000001.1:66792-90586 GCA_964619505.1 uncultured Fimbriimonas sp.
GGTGGGGCCGCTTGGGAAAATTGCAAGCGGGGGGTAGATTTCGCGAGTGATGCTTGGGATAAAGGCGGCCTGTGCCGGCAGGGCCGGCGTGCCGACATTGAGCTTCGATGAGGTGGAGGCGGGTCTAGGGGGCAGGGCGGCGGCGGTGGTGGCAAAGAAGCTTGAACAACTCGCCGCGACCTCCCAAGTACTCGTCATCAGCCATCTGCCGCAGATCGCCAGTCGGGCCAGCAGCCACTACCGTATTGAGAAATCTGAGACTGGGGGCCGAATTCTGACGAACGTCCGGCTCCTGAATTCTGAAGAGCGGGTTGAGGAGATCGCCAGGATGCTGGCAGGCGAGAGCGTGACGGACCACGCGTTGGCAAATGCACGGGAAATGCTGGCGGGTTAAGAGCCAAGTTCACCTACGGTTCGCCTTGTTTCCTGTGATTAGCCGTCGAATTTTAGAGACCTGCCGTCACCACTGCCAGGGCCAGAATCCCCTACGGCCAACGTAGTCTCGGAAAGGATCCCAATTGGCAACGTTTAGGAATGTCGTAAAAGCGCTGAGTCGCTCGGCCGTTTGTTGCTGCCCTAGCGACATCAGGCTGGCCGCTTGAATGGCTTGCGTAGAGACGTTCGCAGGCGGCTTCGCCGATTGAGGTGAATCGTCGTAATCACCGTTCGCATCGAGCGGGTAGTCGACATGGTGCGGTTTGAACGTCCTCTCCGCTTCTGGGTCGGGGTGGATCGAAACGAGCTTGTCCAGTTCGGTGTGGGGAACCCACATTCCCCCACACTCCATGCACTGTTCCAATGTCACGTCATAGCGATCCTGGTAATGATAATGAAGCAGCGACGAGCCGTCGATCGGACATTTGTGCGGCTTGGACGGGTCAACTTGAACCGGTTGTGTCGGCCTGCTTTGATCGTCCAGGCTCTGAAGCCCACTTGGCCCGGCGGACTTAATCGCCGCCAGCGCCTCTTCAGGGAACCAGATTCCGCCCGTCCGACGGCATAGGTAAACGGTCACGCCACCAACGGCCAGGGGTACCAATTCTTCCGAGGTGTCGGGTGCGACAGGCATGCCGCCATTTTAGCGTGTACTTCTGAAGAAACTTGCCCCGGACGCGAAGTGGTGATCTTGATGAATCGAACGAATGCCGTTGCCCGATGGGCTGAAACAAATTGCTCCACGGCGTATTCGGCCATTGCTTGGGAGGCGACATCGCTCAACATCCCTCGCTTCCGCTCCTCCTCAAGGATCATCTTGTCAAGTTCATGGTGAGGAACGCAAATGCCTCCGCATTCAAGGCATTGCTCCAGAAACAAACATCGAATCGCGCCATGTATCGACACTTGAGCAAGCCGGAGCCGTCCAAAGGGCACATTTGCAATTTGCCCACCTTTACTTCGACAGGGTCTCCGACGGCCGTGCGCTTGTCGAGCTCCTCCTGCCCGTGGGGATGCGCCTTCTTGATGTCGCGTAGAGCTTCTTCGACGAACCAGATGCCCCCCGTAAGAGGGCGTAGAAGCGGCGTGACTCCGCGGACCTGCATAGGTACTAAGGGCTCGTCGGTGTCAGGCGACAAAGGCTTGGAAGCATTGTGGCTCTCTGCAGCCCCTCAATACGTGGCTAGATCTTCGGCTTCAAGCACGGGGCCCTCATACTCGGATTTGACCTCGCTCAGAATTTCTCGCTGAGGCTGGCCAAAGGGCAACTCGTGGTAAAGGACCAGCAACTTCGGCTTGACTTGGTTCGCGACCCGACCGACGTCTGGACCGGACGTATGATATCGGGAGTGATAATCCTTCCACCGTTGTTCTCTCAGATCTAACCCTTTTGCCGAATAGGCTTCATGGATCAAGATGTCGCAGCCCTTTGCGTTCTCGATGAGATTCTCGCAGTAGGTGGTGTCTCCGGACACGACGATCACCCTATCTGGAGTCTCAAAGCGGTAACCGAATGCGCTCTTCCAGTTCCCATGCTCCACCGCGAAGGCCGTGACCTTCACGTTGGCGTCGGAGTAGATCAGGCCCGGCTTCACGTCCTGAGCGTGTCCCTCGTATTCGCTTGGTTTCTCGCCTTCTCCCCCGTGGATGCGGATGTCTCGGTCCTCGGACCAAGCCCGTTCGATGAGCCCCGTCATACGCTTGAGACCCTTGGGACCGAAGACTTCTACGGGTTGGACTCGGTTCATGATGGATGGCGTAAACAGGAGGTCCGGGAGGCCCATTGTGTGGTCGGAGTGCAAATGCGTGATGAACACCCGAGTGAGCTTTTCCAAACCGAGGCCCTTGATCCCATGGGCAGTGGCGGCCGTGGCTTGCCTCACGATTCCTGGGCCGCAATCAACGATGTAAGGTTGTCCGTTGACGACGATGGCGACCGCGGGTCCTTGGTGGCGTGGGTCTGGAATGGGGGGGCCGGAGCCGAGCATCACGACTTGAGTTACGTCGCTGGGTCGCAACACCGACTCGGCCCCTTGCCTGGCGATCTGGGATCCCACGATGCATAGCAATGGGAAGAGACTCATTGCGCTCTATTGTGCCTACTTATGGGGCGAATAGAGCATCCTGCCGATCCCGAAACTGCCCTCGTCGAACGGCATTTTGGAGAAACGAACCGCCTTCACTTTGCCCTGGGTGAACCCAAAAAACTGCGCACCCGGGTCAAACTTGACAAAGCGTGTGATGGATTGCCCCTTGGAATCGACGATTTCCATTTTCATGTCCCTCCCTTTTTTCCATACGGGCATCAGTTCCGCTCCGAACGCCGCCGCGGGAGGCGAGAAAAAGAGCGTGACGGAGAGGCCGTCGGGCGATTCGAGGATCTTGGGCGTCACATCCTTTTGCCAGAACGACCAACCTGGCGGGACATCTTGCCTGGTCAGCGGGATTGAGAACCTGACGAGGCCCGCCCCGGGCAAAGGGAGGGACGTATAAGGTTCTTCGGGCACACCTGGGAGTTGAATTTCTTTGGCACCAGCCTTCTCAACCGTCTTGCGGTCGAAAGTCAGGAACTGGGCATGGGCGGAGATGGCCGCTCCACAAGATAAAACAAGCAAAACAAAACGCATGAAGTCAATACGGGTGGAGCGCCTAGGATGATCCCGAGCTTCGCCTAAAGTCCCAGACACGATTAGAGCCTATCGGTAGTTTACGAAACTGACCGGATAGGGAAGGTCAAGGCCCTTAACGAAGGCGATGCACTTCTGTAGGTCGTCCTTGCTCTTGGCGCTTACCCTGACTTCCTCACCTTGGATTTGCGCCTGGACCTTCATCCCCTTCTCTTTGATTTGCTTGACGAGCGCTTTGGCTTGGTCCTGGGGAATGCCCGTCTTCAGAAGCAACTTTTGGCGGATGGAAATGCCCGTGCCGTGCTCGATCTTGCCCCAGTCAATCTGGCGAAAATCGATTCCGCGCTTAATCATCTTTGAGATCACGATGTCTTTGAGCTGATCCATTCGAAACTCGTCGTCCGCGACGAGGGTGATGTCCTCCTTCTCGTGAACGATCTCCGCCATCGTGCCCTTGAAATCGTAACGGTTAGAAAGTTCACGTTGGGCTTGGTCGATGGCGTTCTTGACCTCCATCATGTCCGCTTTGGAAGCAATGTCGAACGAAAAGTCGACTGACCCCATCAGTTGGCTTTCTCCAGATCAGAACCTTGCACCAGAAGGACGAAGTGAGCGTTGAAGTTGAGCTCCTCCGGCGTCAGTTGCTTCTTCTGCTCTTCAGAGATGGCTCCAAGAAAGCGCTCCCGCATTCGCTCGGTGGCCTGCTTGTGTACGTCTTTCGTGACCCGGCTCAATGCGTCTACGTCCACTTTGACGGCGATTTCCGTGGCGCTGTAAATGTTCTGAATCGAGCCCGTCAGCCCCGCCATGTGGTCGAAGTAAACGTTCTTCTTTCGGTCATCGTCCGTGACGTCTCGGGTGACGATGCGCACTCGATCGCCTTCTTTCCAGTTGGGCATAGGTGTAGTTTACCGCCAGCATCGGGGTTGCCAGTCGCAGTCAGATTCTGGTCATGAGGCTGCACTCAAGGCTTCTAAACTCTGCTGACCATGCCTAGGGCGACGGACGCGACACTGTCGGCGGTGAGTCCGCAATCGGCTCGGATGAGTGGTTGTGCGCCGTGCTCGACGAAATGATCAGGGAGGGCGATGATCGTGTGGGGGATGTGTCCAAGCCCGGCCTTGTGGAGCGCATTTCTCGCCGCCTCGCCGTAGCCGCCGCGCTGAACATTTTCTTCGACGGTGAGTAGAGCGCCGCAAGCTCGAGCGTGCTCTACGAGGCATTCCTCATCGATCGGCTTGAGAAAACGGGCGTTGATCACGGTCGCTTCGATGCCTTGATCCCTGAGTTTCTGGGCGGCCTCCCAGGCGACGCTGACCATGGAACCCACCGCCGAGATGGCAATGTGGCTCCCGGTGCAAAGCACCTCGGCCTTGCCGAAGTGGATTGGGGCGCGGCCCTCAGGTAAACGATCGTCACTAGACCCGCGGGGGTACCTCACAGCGGTGGGATGCTCATTGAAGTCGGTCATGAACGAGGCCATTTCACGGAGTTCCGTCGTGTCTCTTGGTGCCAGCAGGACAATGTTCGGGATGCATGAGAGGAAGCTGATGTCAAAGGCCCCGTGGTGGGTCGGTCCGTCGTCGCCCACCAAGCCTGCACGATCCATGAAGAAGCGGACCGGGAGGTTTTGGATGCAAACATCGTGAAGAACTTGGTCAAATCCGCGCTGGAGGAAGGTGCTGTAGATTGCGCAGAATGGTTTCAAGCCACCTGCGGCAAGCCCAGCGGCAAAGGTGACGGCGTGTTGCTCTGCGATTCCCACGTCGTAATAGCGGTCGGGAAACGCCTTTGCGAATTGGGTTAAACCAGTGCCATCTGGCATTGCTGCCGTGATGGCGACCACCTTCGAATCCGACTCTGCGCACTCAATGGCGGCAGCGCCGAAAGCCTGGGTAAAAGTGACCGGTCCACTGGAGGCGTTCATCTCATTCGACTCCAGATCGAAGGGCGACACACCGTGCCACTTGCGGGAGTCCTCTTCGGCCACGTCGTATCCTTTGCCCTTGACCGTGATCGTATGGACAAATGTGGGGCCGCTCAACTCGCGTACGTTACGGAAGACATCGAGGAGGGTGAGCAAGTCATGTCCGTCGACAGGGCCGATGTATTCCAGCCCCATTTCTTCGAAGATGGTGCCCGTCTGTTCTGGAGCCAAATAATGCGTGATGCCGTGCCGAAGCCCAGCGGCCACGCGGGTCATCGGATCGGGCATCATCTCGACGACTTGTTTTGCGCGGTGTGCCAGGCTCTGCAGCTGGGGCCTCGATCGCAGCCGGGCGAGGTAGTTTTTGAGCGCACCTACGTTCGGGGCGATCGACATGCGGTTGTCGTTGAGGACGACGGTGAGATCGGTCCTAAGCTCTCCGGCGTGGTTTAGGGCTTCCCAACTCATGCCGGACGAAATGGCGGCATCCCCTGCGACGGCAACGATGCGCTCCTTGGTGCCAATGTGGTCTCGAGCGGCGGCGAACCCGAGGGCGGCCGAGATGGCCGTACCGGCGTGCCCAGCTCCGAACGAATCCAGTTCACTTTCTTCGCGTCTTAAGAATCCGCTCAGACCTTTGTGCTTTCTCAGAGTTCCAAATTGGTCTAACCGTCCAGTGAGCATTTTGTGCGGATAGGCTTGGTGTCCCGTATCCCAAATGACCTTATCGGGGGGGATCGAGTATGCGGCGTACATGGCCACGGTGAGTTCTACGGTTCCTAGGTTCGAACTGAAATGGCCCCCTGTTTTACTGACTTTTTGTAGGATCGCTCGGCGGAGTTCATCTGCGACATCCAACAACTCCTTGTCGGAGTATTTGTGGAGGTCCGTCGGCTGCGTGATGGTTGACAACAACCGGTAAGCGTCGTTCATGAGTTTGGTCTCCAAGCTGGCTGAGCTTACTTTAAGTACGGTTTTAGGGCTACCGACGTTGAGCCATCGCCTGATTGAACAAACGCTCGCCGGTGCGGCGCCGTGCCCGGAAGTGGTAGTTTATTGGCATTAGGCTTGTTTCTGCCGAACTGGCTCTCACAAACGTAGCCGGATGCGTTAGTTTTGTCGTCATAAGATCAGAATCGCCTCAGAGGCTTTCCAGATCCCATGAATTGGCTGGTCGAAATAAAGTGGCATTAGAACCCAAAACGATTTTATTGGTCGAGGACAACGCTGATGATGAGCAATTGACGCTCAGGGCGATGCGTCAGAGTGACGTCCCGAACATCATTCGAATCGCTCGGGACGGGGCTGAGGCCCTTGAGATGCTTTATTCGGGTGAAGGGGCCAACCGATTGCCTGACCTCATCTTGTTGGACCTCAAGCTGCCAAAGGTAAGTGGGCTGGAAGTCCTTCAGAGGATTAGGAACCACGACGCAACTCGGATTCTGCCCATTGTCGTCTTGACGTCCTCCGATGAAGAACGGGACATTCTCGAAAGCTACAATTTGGGAGCCAACAGTTACATTCGCAAGCCGGTCGATTTCGATCAATTCATCGACGCGGTGCGACAACTGGGTCTCTACTGGTTGTCGATGAATCGCACTAAGACCGACTGAGTCATTTCGGAGGTTGAACGCCAGTCTCCGACGCCCACGTCAGCAACGCTTCAGAAGCCGTGTTCTGGGTGGGCGGCAAGAGCTCAAAGCATTCAATGCCTTCCCACATGCCTCTGTCAAGTCCACCGACGCGGATTTCAAAGGACATTGCTTGCGCCCCCGCCAGAGCACCTGGTTTGCCAAAATTGCCCAACAGGGCAGACTGGCATAGGCCTAACAGAAAAGCGGTCGCGAGGGAATGCACGTGCTCTTCGACCCCGTAAAGTTCGAATTCCGGAAGGGCGAATTTTTGCATACCGAGGGTGAAGAAATGAAGGCCGTCTTGGCGTGTCCGATAGGAGACGTTGACGACGTCTCGAGCGTCGATCTTGTCGCTAGACGCGTGTTTGTGGAAGACCTTGTCCGGCAGCATGTAACGTCGAGATATTGGATCCGCAACGACGCCGTCAGTCAGTTCCGCGAGGCGCTTCGCCAACGAGAGTAGAAATCTGACAGCGGGATAAACCGATGGATCGTGAGTCTCGAACGAAAGCTGAAGAACGATCCATGTGGCACGCACGCGAATGACAAGTTCCGGGTCCGATTCCGCTGCGAGCGCACTCTTGGCAAAGGGCTCGGGATCGAAGCAAGCCTCTTCCTTGCTCAGCACCAACATCTTGATGACCGTCTTACGATCTTTGCTTGCAAGGGCATAGACTCCGCGATTCATTGGTTGCCCCAGAATCGCCTTGTCACCTGTGCTGTTCAAGGGGACTCCGAGCCCCTCGACGGCACCGCGCTCTGAAGTGGGCGCAATCGCCTCAAGAAGAGCGGGCAAAGTCGGCTTTGAGGACAAAACCGTCAGATAGAACGTTGAACTGATGCCGTAGCCGGGCCCTTTCGGTTTGCTGAATTGCCAAGCCCTCATAAAGAAGGTTCTACCTTGCAGACGCCATCAACGGTCGACGCGGGTTTAAAACGTCGGCTGGCCCGAATCCACCAGTCGGAAACTTCTTCACCGGAGTAAAAGGATACATAAAGACCCACCATGAGGAACGAGAAAAGAGGGATGTTCATCGTGTATTCGATCGCTCCGTGCATGATGAGGCCGGCAAGTAACACCCATTTGCGAAAGGGCTTGAAGAACACAAGCGTGGCAAGGGAGAGTTCCGCGGCGAGCGTCCCAAAAGTCGTTAGGTAGACGACCGGAAAGTTTCGCATGAACGCCGGATACGGAAAGTGGCTGAACTCTTGGAGGCGAGCCGGATACCAGGTGGCCGTCCCTTCCCGCCAAAGGTTTCCACCCCACTTCAGCCAAACGGCCGTGAAGTAGATGATGGCCATGTTCAGTTGCACGAGCCTTTGCGGCCACAGCGAGACGGGGGCAGGTGCACCAATGATGAAACCTTTGCGAAGGGCGATCAGACGGTCCAAAGACCAAGCTGCCCCGCTGGGGGCTAGCGCGACATACAAAACACTGATGCGGAGAACGGTGTCCCCACCGTGAAGGATGATGGGATTACGGTTGTGGAGGGTCACGACTCCCACTGCGAGCACGATTGAACTGATGCGGGTCCAGAATCCGATGGTCGTAGAAACTGCCGCAAGTAGGACCACGCCGATGAAGACGAGGGCGACTCTTGGATCCGTAACATTGCCCAGCAGGTTTAGGCGGCCAGCTCCGATCGGGAGTTCATGGCTGGCGCCAAAGAGGTCGTAATGTCGGTCGAGCGGCGGCATCCATTGTCTCATCGTCGCCAATGGCACAAAGCCTCGTTCGGTAAACCAAGCGTCGAAGTCGACCAGGAGCGATGCCAACGAGATGAACGCAAGCGAGCCCACCAATATTCGGAAAAGACCCATTGTGGCCGGGGAACCCCGACCAAACATGAACGTATCGATGTTTGTCCAAAGCTCTCGGAGGGCCCTCAAGGTCCCTCCACTCGCGCCTTTGCAAGGGCGCCCTGATCCACTTCGTAAGTGAAAAATAATCTCTTCGAGTACTCCGTTTCTACCGTTTCGCCGGGCCCTGGGACCCGGAGCCAATGGTGAAACAGTTGGACCTGCACAGGCGGATTCAAGGCGGTCCCGTCGTTGATCAAGGCAATTCTCTGCGCGAAGGTCGGCCACAAGAAGCTATGCTCGGGCAGGCTGACCCGTTCGTAAAATTTGCGATACCGTTCCTTTATGAACTTTTCCCCCACCGGGAGAAGGGCCATTCGGGGGTACTGATACGCTTTGACGGCGCCGTCCTTGTACGTCACCTTCGCATCGCACCATATGTCCACCCCGGAGGGATTCGGCGCAAACATGTCCCAGTACTGCCAAAACCCTGTTTCAAGTAGATAGAACTTGATCGGCGACGGGCGAAGATATCGATCGTTGAAAAGCAATGCTTCGTCGGAGCCTCTCGGCCGCACTGTGCCGGTTTTCAGGTCAGGGGACGCCAAAGGCAGAGCCCAAACGGTGATCGACAGGAGGTGAAATGCAACGAAGAATTTGATCCAAATGGGGGCATTTGGCTTAACTCTCGATGCCGAGCCCTCTGCCGATTCAGACAAGTCGTTGCACCCCCTACGCTAGGCTTCAATTTCGACTAGGATCGGTTCCAGGTCTGGGTTCGGACCGACCGCTTCGCGGATTTGGCGAGCCAATGTTTTTGCTTCTCCGTCATGCCCGGCCCTCTTTGCGGAAAGGGCAAGATTGATGTGAACGGGCAGCGACTGTGGCATGTTCGATGCGGCGTACTTCATGATCTCGTAGGCTTCCTCGTGCTTCCCTTGGCCGTTGAGGGCCGTTGCCAGTTCGCCGTAACCCGGCTCGCAACCCGGATAGAGTTGCAGCAGCCGCCGAGCGGCTTCTTCCGCTTCGCCATAGGCGTTCAGTCCATTCAGGGAAGAGGCCAAGAGTGCCCAGAGTTTCCAGTAATCGGCGAGCCAGTTTCGCATGGGCCTGAGCTCTTTCACGGCGGTCTCAAACTCTCCCGCATCCATCTTGCGGTGGGCCTCCATCACATTCTCCACTCGCTTTGGCTGTTCCAACTCGATCAACCAGGCCAGAGTCTCGGCGGCCGTGTCCGGGTCTGGGTTGCTCTTGAGGATGTCTTGAAGGACGCGTGGTACTTCAAATTCCCTGCCCGCTTTTTGCAGCGTCTTCGCATACTCTTGAAGCGTGTCGATGTCGTTTGGCGCCTGATCCAGACAATCTTCGTAGAAGTCCATTGCTCGGTCGATGTCTCCCTTATCGGCCAGATAGGGGGCGTAGTACCGCTTAATGACAAGGCTGTTATCGAGGCCGAGCGCGGCTTCGAACTCGCGTTCACCCTCATCGACGCGTCCAGCTTGAATGAGAGAGATGGCATACTTGCCCCGAGCGGCAACATTGTCCTGGTTGGCGTCAACAAGCGACTTCCACAAGGCGGGCACTTCGTGAACACGCCCCGTCTGGATGAGCACGTTGGCAAGGATGTCCATGGAGGGCTTTTCCGCACGCTCCAGTTCTATGGCCTTACGAAGGTTGCGTTCCGCGTTCACCGGCATCCCCATTGCGATTTGGGAAAGGGCGAGCTGAGAATAGATCCAACCCTGATCTGGCGCCATTTCGATGCAGCGCTCAAAGCAATCGGCCGCCTCTGCGTGTTGTCCGACGCCCGCATGGATTTCACCGAGGGCAAAGATGGGCTTGAAGTCTTCGGGCACGATCTGTTTCAGCTCTTCAATGGCCGCAACAAGCATCTCAAAGGTGCCCAGCCTAAAACCGGCACAAGTCCGGCAGAACTGGGTCAAAGTGTCGGCCGGCGCTACAAAATTGTTGTCCGCCCGCAGCGCTTCGAGCAGCAGTTCGATGACGGCCTTGGGAACGAAAGTGCGAGTGGCACGAGCCCCGGCTTGTTGAAGGTAGAGGAGCCCGTCGTACCCCTCGAGAAATCGTGCAAAAGCCCCTGGATCCGCGGTTCCAAAACCGATCTTTGTCCCCCCCCGCTGGTTGGGGAGGCCGGTCTTTTCCGTGAACAGTGCAATGAGCTTGTCAAGGTGCTCAAACAGTCCGCCAAAGTTGAACTTCCAAACCTCTGTTTGAACCGGTTCGTCAACTTCGGCTTCAAAGAATCGAACGGTCAAGTCGAATTCCTCGCCCTCGATTTTGAGAAGGCCGTCGACGACCATATCCACTTGAGCCTTCGTGAACATCTCCGTGATCCAGGCGCGATCGGTGAGCCCCTCAGAGACGTTGGCAAACACGGCCCGAAGCTCGCCCTCTTCCTGGATGTCGGTCAGATAACTCACCGCATTGATTTCGCCGCCCGTATTGGCTCGCGCGATGTCGCACGCAAAATTGGCAAATTGGCGGCCGAGCGCGGGCGAGGTTCCCGCGGCGGCGTTAAATGGAAGAACAGCAACCTTCATAGAGGATTAGATTCTACCGGAGGCGGAACCTGCCCGAGAGTGGCGTTAGGGTTAGCGGACTTGGGGAGCGACGAAGTGCAGAATGCGCATTGCCCGTGAACCGCCTGCGACAATCTGATGCGAATCATCGCCCTCGATGTACAACAAATCGCCCTTCCTGTCAATGGTCGAGTCGCGTCTCACAATGGCCTCGCCCTCACCTTCCACCACGAAGTAGATTTGATCGGAGCCGGGGTGTTCATTGCCGTATTCCGACGATTCCTGGCCCGGCTCCAACACCATCATTGCGACTTGGCATTGGGGCGTCTTCAGCAACGCTTCAAACGCGTCCTCGCAGAGGTTCAGCGTCTCGCACTCGATCAATTTCACAAATGATTAGACGAGGATCGTCCCTCTACTGCTCATGTATTGGTTGCTGCAATTCGACTCGGGAAGTTGAAGACCGCTTGCTGACCATCGACTGAACGATCAGCGTGATCAGCATCGCGACGGCGATGCCCATTGAATCGATCACAACGTCGGAGAGCTTCCCTCCCCGATTTTTGACGAACGTCTGGTGGAACTCGTCGGACGCCGCATAGGCGACGCTAAAGACCGCAGACCAGGTGACAGCCCTGGCGAAATTCCATCCGGATGCTCGCCGAAGGGCCGACTGAACCAGGACAAAGAGCACGGCGAACTCGAAGGCATGCCAGCCCTTCACGAAAAGCCACCACCAGGAATCCCAGTAATGGGAAAAGTGGTTTTCATCGACCTTTCCAACGGTTGCCGTGGCAACGCCGTGAATGAATGCCCTGGGCCCTATGGCCGTGCACGAGGACGCGAAAATGCCGGCGGCCCATGCCGTCGGCGCAATCCAACTTCGATGATCACGAATCTTCGAAAGCTGCTTCATGCAAGCAGGGCTCCACCTCACCTATTTTCCAGGAATTCCGGGCTCAGTCAGAAGTGCGGGGTCGAGCACCTTTTTCAAAGTCGCCTCGTCCATCAAGTTCTTCTCCCTTACCACCTGAGGGATCGTCTTCTTCTCAGCGAGCGCTGTCTTGACTACGTCGGCGGCTGCCTTGTAGCCAATGTACGTGTTCAAGGCGGTGGCGAGCGAAGGGGAAGTCTCTGCGTAGTGGGCGCAGCGCTCGACGTCGGCCTTGATGCCCAACACACAGTTGTCGGTGAACGTACGGAGCGTGTTCGTAAGGATTTGAAGGGCGAACTGCGCGGAAAACGCCATCCCGGGCATCATCACATTCAATTCCAGCTGACCTGCCTGGACGCACATGTCGATGGACTGGCACTGGCCGAGCACTTGATAGAGGACGATGTTCAGGTTCTCCGCCATGCTGGGGTTCACCTTGCCAGGCATGATGGACGAACCCGGTTGAACCGGCGGGAGAACGATTTCTGCAAGACCCGTAAGCGGACCGGAGCACATGAGGCGCAAGTCGTTTGAGATGCGCGTAAGCTCCAAACAGAACATCCGCAAAGCGGACGAAAGGGCGGAAAGGGCAAGAGAGCTCTGCATGGCCTCGCGTAAGTCGGGCGCATTGCGGAACTTGAGGCCTGTGTAAGCGTTGAGTTTGACGACCACCATGCCCCGGTACTTGGGATGCGTGTTGAGCCCGGTTCCGGCGGCACTCCCCCCGATGCCAAGTTCTTCAAGCTCATAGGCGGCGTGCTCGAACCACTTGCGCGATTTCTTCATTGCCGTCGCATAAGCGGCAAATTCCTGGCCGAGGCGGATCGGAACGGCATCTTGGAGATGGGTTCTTGCCGATTTGAGGATATGATCGAACTCATTGCCTTTGGCCGCGAACGCAACTTCGAGGGCACCGATCGCTTTCAGCAGGTCCTCGAGCATGAGTCTCGCCATGATCCGCATGGAAGCCGGGACGGTGTCGTTGGTGGACTGGCCGTAATTGGGATGGTCGTTGGGGTTGACAAGCTTGTATTCGCCGAGCCTTCCGCCAAGAATCACCTCCGCTCGGTTTGCAAGCACCTCGTTGACGTTCATGTTCAGGCTCGTCCCCGCGCCCATGTGGAACACGTCGACGGGGAACTGGTCCCGCATTTTGCCCTTAAGGATTTCGTCCGCAGCCTGGACGATGGCGTTGCCGATGCTCTTTTCGAGGAGGCCAAGTTCGGTGTTGGTCTCTGCGCACGCCTTCTTGAGAAGGATGAAGGCGTCGATCATTTTCGGGTGCTCGGTGAGGCCGGAGATTTGGAAGAGGTTTCGGGTGCGCTCAGCCTGGCTGCCCCAATAAGCGCCAACCGGCACCTTCACTTCGCCAAGGCTGTCTTTTTCGGTTCGGGTGTCCACCTCTGGATATTACTCAGGCGAGTCAGTTGTCCGGGAAGACCGGCCCCACGGGCATGTCGCCATCTATCCGACGACCACCGATCCCGTCATGTGCGGGTGGATTTGGCAGTAGTACTTGTACTCGCCATTGTCCTTGAACGCATGGGTGAAGCTTTGATCCGTGTCCAGCGTCTTCGATTTGAACAACCCGGTGGCGCTGACCACGTTGTGGGGCACGTCGTCCTTGTTTGTCCAAGTCACGTCGGAGCCCGGCGAAACGGTCAATTTCTGCGGCTTGAAGCTGAAATTGTCGATTGTCACTTTTGCTGGCGCCGCGGCTTGGTCCACCAGTGCGGAATCGACGATCGCCAGCGGCGATGCTCCCTCCACATAACCGACGCTTGTGATGCCCAGCACCGACCGCAACATGCCTGCATCGACTTTCATGGGGCCCGGCGAGGCCGCCTCCCCTGGCTTTGGCTGCGGGAATGCCGTGGACATCGCAGAATGGAACGTGATGTTGCCCTCCACCTTCACCATCGTCTGGTGGATGTGGCCGTTCAGGACTGTCACGGATCCAAACCGCTTCATCAGTGACAGGGCTTGGGCACTGTCGTCTGTGCCCCAACCCCACTCGGGATATACTGACCAGAGGGGAACGTGAGCGAAAACGACGACGGGAGTGCTGCTCGAAACACCCTTTAGATCGTCGGCCAGCCAGGCAAGTTGCGCGTCGCCCAAGCTGCCGAGCCCACCCGGCTTTAGGTTCATCACATTCACAAGGCCCACAAAGTGAACCCCCTTGTGGTCAAAGCTGAACCACCCGTCGCCTTTGGCGCCCTTACCGTAGCGAGCCATGTATTGGTTGCCCGTGTCGGTGAGAACGTCGTGCTCACCCGGGACATAAAAGACGTCCTTGGCACTGGCCGTCTTGATGATCTGATCTGCGGCGTCGAACTCCTCTGGCTTGGAAAGGTGGCTGATGTCGCCTGTATGGAGGATGAAATCGGGCGACACGTCGAGCCCGTTGATCTTGCCTATGGCCGCTTGCAGCGTGCCAATCACGTCCTTGTTCGCCTCTTTGCTGAAACCGATGTGGCTGTCGCTGATCTGGACGAAATGGAAATCGGCCTTGGTGAACGGTTGTACTGCGGTGGGGTTCAACAGGAGTTTACTGAGGCTCTCTGAGCGCAAGATTCCGCCGCTAAAACTCAGCAGAACGCCGGTGCCCGCCCAGGCCATACACTTTAGAAATCCGCGACGGTCGATGCCGTCTTCATCCGGAACGTCGAAGCTGTGATCGTGTGACATTGGTCTCTCCTTATCGAAGAGCAAGACTCGTGGGGGCATCGGTTTATTCCCTGTCGGACTTTGGGAATAAAACCACCGCTCAAACGGTCTAACCCGTTGTAAGCTCGTGCAGGGAGAGACGACGGCCGATCAACAAAGACACTCTGTTCGAAAAGACGGTTCTCGCCCATCTGAACTCGGCGTACAACCTCGCGCGGTGGTTGTTGGGTGACGATGATGAGGCACAGGACGCGGTTCAAGAAGCTTGCCTTCGCGCCTATCAGGCGTTCGCCTCCTATAACGGTGGCGACGGCCGTTCGTGGCTCTTGCGGATCGTCAGGAACACCAGCTACACCATGATGGCTGGCCGCAGGAGAGGGGCGAGATCGCTGACGGTCGAGGAGGAGCTTGGCATGCCGAGCGCAGATCCGTCGCCGGAAGACACGCTGCTCGCGCAAGTAGACCGAGATATGTTGAAGATCGCCTTGGAAGGGTTGCCGGCCGAGTTTAGGGAAGTGATCGTTTTGAGAGAGCTGGAAGACTTGTCTTATCGCGAGATTGCCGCCGTGGCCGACCTGCCGATCGGCACCGTGATGTCGCGTTTGGCCCGAGCCAGGGACCGGCTCAGAACGTTGCTTTCCGAGGCGATGAAGGAGGCCGTCGATGGGTGACAGTTTTCGACCTCTGATTCAGCTTTACTTCGACGGGGAACTCGACACTTCGCGCAGTTTGGAGGTCGAGAACCACCTCCTTTTGTGCCAGGAGTGTTCCGCAGAGTACAAGCGCCTTCAAGACCTTCGCGGTGCTTTTCGGGCTGCGGACCTGGGGTTCAAGGCGCCGGCGGGTTTGGCGTCAAAAGCCCTGAAGCCGGTGAAGAGGCGACGCTGGGCTCTCCCAACCCTTTCCCTTGCCGCCGCCTGTTTGGCATTGACCGTCTTTTCCCTCTTCGTCATCCGTGAGGAGCGTCGCCAGACGGATGAAGTGGTTACCGCACATGTTCGTTCGTTGCTGGCGAGCCATTTGACTGATGTGGCGTCAACCAGCTTCCATACTGTCAAGCCCTGGCTCGGCAACCATTTGGACTTTTCCCCCCCCGTCGTGGACCTTGCTGACAAGGGCTCACCTCTGATCGGCGGACGGCTTGAATATCTTGGCGGCCGGACTGCAGCCGCCCTCGTATATTCGCACGGTAAGCACGTGGTGAATGTGTTCGTCGTGCCGGGCTCTGTTTTGGCTCACCGTGCCTCTGAGAAGGGCTACAACGTCGAGGAGTGGTCAGCCGCCGGGATGCACTTTTGGGCGGTCACCGACATGAATGCTCAGGAGTTGGCAGTTCTGGTGGCGGATTTTCGCGCCCGGGCTCCCCGCTGAAGCTCTTGAGAAATGGAGCGGGTGTACCGTTTCGCGGGCGGGCTCAAGCCGGCCCTTTGCGGGCTAAACGAGGGTAAGCGATCGGCGGCGCGAGATGATTCATTCAAGCCGGTATCCGGCCTGACGAGAGCGCCATGCCTCGGATACCGGACATCTTGGAGCTAGCCAAAGCTTTTCCGTGAGAACGAGGTTGAGCCTTCAGGGCCTGCACGGCGCCGATCAAATGAGAATCGAGTAACGGATTTGTATCCCTCAACGTCTGTTCACTAACCTTATGAAGCTTCTTGCCATCGCCCTGCTAAGCGCTCTTTCTGTTTCTTTGGTCACCGCTCAAGGCGATGCTCCAAGACTCCCAATCCACGCCGGACCCGCCAAACCGATGTCGAGGGCGCAAAAGTTGTCGGTGATCAAAAGGGCTGGGGTGCAAGGAAAATCCTTTGTGGGCATGGCTACCCTCACCGGTCTGCAGCCCTACGACAAGACGAATAACATCTATTTGGAGTTAGTGGGAATCTATGAAGGAGGGATGGGCCAAATGATCATCGGCACCGGCAAAGATTCAACGTCTGTGCGAGCTCTTTCCTTTTCCGTGGACAAGTCCAAGCCCTATCTCGTGACCTACTACGGCTATGCCGAAGGCGCGAAGACCCACTTTCAGTGGGAGGCAGGCTCGAACACTGGAACGTTCGACCAGAACGTGAAGGGCGATTTCGTCATACCGACGGTCTATTTGCCTGGGCAATACTTTAACCCGGCACTGTTCTTTCCGCCGAATACCAATCAGATGGTCTATGTCACGAAAGTGACGATCGAAGCGATCAAGGGCTGAATAAAGTCAAACAGCATCCCACCCTCTAGGCACAAGATGGGGATCAGATTGAGAGGCGCGATTTCGGGTAGCTTTAAAAGCGTGCAACTCCTCAAAATCACGATTCCGATCGGCATTCTGATTGCCCTATTCGGCGTGACTTTGATGCTGCAGGCTCGCTCGCCCAAGGAAGATCCATTCGCCAGCGTCACGCGCCATGAGGTGACGCCGAAGATGGAGAAAATCTCGGGCAGTTGGGCAAGGCGAACGGCACCGACATTTTCCACCAAAGACGCCGCTGGTCAACCCTTGCAGCTTGCCCAGGCACTTGCCCACGGCCCTGTCTTTCTCTATTTCATCAAAGATGGCTGCCCTTGCAGCATTGACGCTCAGCCCTTGTTCAACCACCTGAGGGACAAGTTCAAGGGAAAAGTTTCCTTCGTCGGTGTGATCGATGTGGACTCGGCGGCCGCCAAGAAATGGGCAGGCAAGAACGCAATGACCGATCCACTCTTGGCCGATGCGAAGCGGGACGTGATTCACGCCTACAAGGCGACTAATTCCGCCTTTTCGGCTCTGGTTTTGCAAGATGGAACGATTGAGAAGATGTGGCCAGGGTATTCGAAAGAGTACTTGCTGGATATGAACTCGCGGTTGGCGGATGCGTTGGGTGAGAAAGTCACTTCGTTCGACACACTGTACGCACCACCGTCAAAAACCGCAGGCTGTTACTTCGAATGAGGATCAAAAGCTGCGGGTTCGAGTTTTGAGAGCCTTGATCTCGGCTTGAGCCACCCTCAGTTCGGACTGCAATTCCTTGACCACGGCAGTAAGTTCTTGGCATACGTGAGCGAGCATCTTCAGGTCTTTGTCTTCAAATCGACTCTTGACGGCATCGAAGTCGGTAAAGGAGTAAGAGAGGGTTTTCACGATCCCAAATGTACACCTTCCAAGGGGGTCGCATCCTCAATTCGGCTATGGGACACGGAACGCCACGGGCTCGTTCACCGCTGATTTGCCTTGGAACTGTTTGCTTTTCACGGGTATCTCACCTATGGTGAATCTATGAAGGCCATTCCTTTCGTGCTTGCATCAACGCTGACCCTCGTGTCCTCAGCTTGGGCGCAGAATGTTCAAGTCACACTCAACGGATCGCCGGTTGAGTTCTACGGCGTGAACCCGATGATGGTGAACAACCGTTTGATGGTTCCCGTTCGTGGCATCTTCGAGAAGATGGGGGCGAACGTGGTTTGGGCCGGTTCCACCAGAACGGTCGTTGCAACCCAGGGAAGCCGGGTCGTGATGATGCGCGTCGGCGACCGTCAAGCGACGGTCGATGCAAAGACCGTTTTCTTGGATGCCCCTCCTGTTCTCGTTAGAGACCGTGTTCTCGTTCCGCTCAGGTTCATCAGCGAATCCTTGGGCGCCACGGTGGATTGGAACGCCAAGTCAAATGCAATCGCAATCGTGCCCATTTCCGCACCTTTGATCGACAATTCCCGTCCGGCGGGGCCATCCAATTTGGTGATGCTTGAGCCAGGGACGGTGATTCCCGTCCGGTTGGACGGACAGTTGAGTTCGGACGTCTCCAAAGTGGGTGACACCTTCGTCGGCCGTATCGAAACTAACGGCGCACCCGACTACGATGGGTTGCTTTTAGGCACCGTCATTCAGGGTCATGTGATGATCGTGCGTCCCAAGACCCTCAACACTCCCGGCGTGCTGGGGTTGGCATTTGATCGCATCATGTACCCGAATGGCAGGACGCGCGAGCTCAGTGCAGCGCTCATTGGCATGGATGATCCGTTCATCGTCGAAAAGAAGGGAGTTCTCATTCATGGAGGCAGCCCGAACGTCAATTTGAAGTATGTCGGGGTGGGAGCGGGTGCTGGAAGCGTCATCTCCGTTCGAACGGAAGGCAGTTTGGACGAGGATTTGATCGTGACGAGCGTTGGGAACCAATTGGGCCACGATAAACTCAAACCCGCCTTGTACCACGACGTCGCCCTCCGTCATGGGGAACAGATCGGCATCCGATTGAACGGCGAACTGAACGTCAAGGAATAGGCGACTCTGCCGTACCGTCTAAGTAGAATCAGGCGTGGCATTCTTGAACTTGCACGAGGCTGAGGCGCTCGCCCGCGAAAAGCTTCCGATCGGCGTTTTTGATTTTTATTCAGGCGGGGCCAACGACGAATTGTCCCTGGCTGCCAATCGCAGCATCTATGACGGAGTTAGCCTCAGACCGCGTGTGCTCGTCGACGTCAGTGCGCGAGATATGGCGACGAGCCTCTTGGGCACCGGCGTCACTGCCCCTGTCGTGATCGCGCCGATGGCTTTCCAACGAATGGCACACCCCACAGGGGAGCTGGCCGTGTCGCGCGCCGCGGCGGCGATGAATTTGATCATGACGGTCAGCACGTTCGCCACTTGTTCGATGGAGGACATCGCCCAGGCGGCGCCAGGTACCCGATGGTTTCAACTCTATGTCCATCGGGACCGAGGCTTTACCCGGGACATGGTGCAGCGCGTAGAGGCCGCGGGATATGCCGCGCTGGTCCTTACGGTTGACGTCCCCGAATTGGGTCGTCGAGAACGGGATCTGCGGCACGGGTTTGCCCTGACTCCCGGTTTGCGCTTTGCGAATTTCGTCGACGACGGAGGCTCCGTAAACGGGGTGGACCTCTACGCGTTCGTCGAAGGGATGCATGACGCCACTTTGAGCTGGAAGGATGTCGAGTGGCTTCGTGGGTTGTCCAAAATGCCCGTGATCCTCAAAGGCGTTGTTCGGGGTGACGACGCGAGCAGAGCCGTTCAGCACGGAGCGGCCGGCATCGTCGTTTCGAACCATGGCGGGCGGCAGTTGGATACGGCTGTGACGGGCCTTCAAGCATTGCCTGAGGTGGTAGAGGCGGTGGCGGGGAAGGCCTTGGTGATGGTCGACGGGGGCATTCGGCGGGGGACAGACGTCCTGAAAGCGCTTGCCTTCGGTGCGGATGCGGTGATGTTGGGTCGTCCTGTGCTGTGGGGGCTCGCCCTCGACGGCGAAGCCGGTGCAACCCGCATTCTGGAATTGATGCTAGAGGAGCTCGATAAAGCGATGGCGCTGTGCGGTGCTCCGAGGCTGAGTGACATCACACGTGACCTGATCGCCTGACGGAGCCACGAGCATTGCCGCAAGAGCGAAGTAAGCCAGGGCCCTTGGTTTTGAAATGGACTTTTGGATCGATGTACTCACGTCGAATGAGTGCCTCGAGATCTAGCGGAAGTTCAAAGGAATGCGTTTAACCACCCAAAAGGAGGGCATTTTGGCCCGGACGAAGGGATTCGAACCCCCAACCCTCAGTTCCGAAGACTGATGCTCTATCCGTTGAGCTACGTCCGGGTACAGGCACTCAATTTACCTCCGGGGGCGGCCTAGATGCCGCCTATGGGCGCTGGGTGGTGCCGCGGATGTCTTGCGAAACGGCGCTTCAAGCCGGGCCGGCGGCGAACCAGGATCACGGCTTTAAGCTGAAAAGCGCCAAGTCGTCCTGTAGTGCCTTCTTCAACGGCTCGGCGGATGCGTCACTGCATTTCAAAGCTTCCTGCATGGTGGCGACTGCGGACGGGCGATCGCCCTGCCGGCAGTACACCCAAGCGAGCGTGTCCAAGATGGCGCCAGACTTCCGATGGGAATCGGCCACCGCGAGAAGGGCAGCTCGGCGGCCCAACGCCAAGTCGCGGTGTTTCCAGCCGCTCTGCGGACCCACGATGTCCCAAGCAATGTTGTTCAGCACGTTTGCTTTCGCCGGGCGAATCTTCACGACCCGCTTTGCCGCCCCGTACCAACCTTTTTCGTCCTTCAGGGTGGTGAAGCAGGGGAGCTCCATGGTCGCGGCGTAATCCTTCGTATTGACGCCGGCCACGCGAATGCGGCCCAGTTGCTCTGCCGCCCTTATTTGGGATTTTGTATCGTGCCGCTTTCCAGCCTCATCAAAGGCGTCCAACGCGACGGAGTAACGGTCCGGTTGGCAGCCTTCCTGAATCCAATCCGAAAGAATCTGGATCTCATTGGGCCCCAAGGGGTGCCCCTGCGGAGGCATTCGTTTGGAACCAGTTCCTCGAACCATTGCGATGATCCTGCTGCTGTTGGGATCGCGCGGCACAATCACGGGGCCCGAGGAACTGCCCTGAAGAACATTCGACCGGCTGGTCAGGTGCAGCCCCATGGCAGAATTGGGGCCGTCATTGTGGCACGCCACGCAGTCGTATTTTCTGAAAATTGCATCGACCCTCGCGTATTCGACCTTGCCTTTTTGAGGGCTTCTGGGAGCGGCGCCTAGGTTTGCAACTGCAAACCCGGCAAGACACACGTAGGCGGAACGCTTGGCGACGTCCATAGGCAGGTTACGCGCACGTGCCCACCTGAAAGTTCCGGGTTGGTGTCGGGATATGCGATTAGGTGCGATTTCCCTGAGACCAGTGCCTGGTAATCGCCTCAACCAGCCTTCTCAACCGTCACCTTGTAGATGTAGACCCCGGCATCCCCGCTTGACCCCATGTTGAGGGCGACTCCGAAATCTGGGAAGCCCTTTCTCTGGAAGTAGACCATCGGGATGGAGAACGTGCCCTTTGGAATTTTGATCGTGTCGTTCTGATGCCCTCCGTAGACGTTCACAGTGGCGGCTTTGTTGTTCATGTTCTCGCCGTAGAAGGTCACGAGATAATTCTTGCCTGGGTCGATGGCGCCGTCAACGGTCAGCGAGCAAGAGTGGAGGATGTAGCCTAACTCGATCGTCGGCCCCTGGCCGCTATAGATACCGCCTTGCACTTGAAGCTCCACTTGGTTCTTCGCATCGTACATTTGGCTCGGGGTGAACGTGCACACGCCCGTCAATTGCGGGTAGTTCAAGCCGGCCGCTTTCAGGGCCGCGATCTTGGCCGCCGAAGTCAGCTCGACCACCTTTGGCAAGACGAGGGGCCTCGGATGCGGATAGTGTTGCGCGTTGGCGCAGGCGAGAACGAGCGCGGCGAGAGTCGCAGATGCAAGAAGTTTCATGTCGCTGATTCTGATGCTTGGGGAGCCTGGGGGTTACGGCGAAGTGGTGGTTCGGTGTTGGGGATTTGAGGTTTTACGGTTTACGGTGTTAGGGTGTTGGGGTGTTCATCCAGGGCTCGATTCAGTCTCAGTACATTCACTTTCGGTTCGCCGAAGATGCCCAAGAAGGGCTGTTCGATGGATGCCTGGACCTGTTGCGCGACCGTATCGGTGGGTAAGTTCCGCGCTTTGGCGACTCGGGTGGTTTGTAGCTGGGCGTTTTCGAGGCTGATGTCGGGGTCTAGGCCGCTGGCGGAGCGGGTGACGGCGTCGGCGGGGATGACGGCATCCGGTGCCAGGTTGTTCTCGGTACGGTACGCCTTGGCGAGGTCGTTGAGGCCGTCAAAATTCCCTGGATCATCTTTGCCATCGGGCAGCTTCTTGTGGACGCCGTTGACCAGTTTGTCGCTGGTGGGGCCGAGGTTTGTGCCGCCGGAATTGACGGCGTCGTAGCCGTTGCCGGCCGCCGAAGGCCGCGGATGGAAATACTCGGGCTTGGCGAAGCCCTGGGCGATAAGCGCTGATCCAATGAGCTTGCCGTTCCGATCCTTCAGCAAGCTTCCGTTGGCTTGTAGCGGAAAGGCGACCTGCGAAATCCCATAGATGATGGCTGGGAAGACCAAGCACAGCGCCAAGAAGAAAAGCGTCAATCCGATGGCAGGTCGAAGGAGCTTCATGCGAGCCTCAATGCGATCAAGATCTTGTCGATCGCCCAGATGCAGGGGAAGGGAGCGATGATGCCGCCCACTCCGTAGATTAGAAGGTTCCGCCGCAGCGTCGCCGCGGCCGAGGCAGGCGTGTAAGTGATGCCGCGCAGAGCCAGCGGGACGAGGGCGATGATGATGAGGGCGTTGAAGATGACGGCGGCGAGAATCGCCGATTGAGGGTTTTCCAACCCCATGAAGTTGAGCACCTTGAGCTCGGGATAGGTGGTGGCAAACATTGCCGGAATGATTGCGAAATACTTCGCCACGTCGTTTGCGATGCTGAAGGTCGTAAGCGCGCCGCGGGTCATCAACATCTGCTTGCCGATTTCGACGACCTCGATGAGCTTGGTCGGGTTGGAATCTAGGTCCACCATATTGCCTGCCTCCTTGGCCGCCTGGGTACCCGTGTTCATGGCGACCCCCACATCGGCCTGGGCGAGGGCCGGGGCGTCGTTGGTGCCGTCCCCCGTCATCGCAACGAGACGGCCGCCCTGTTGCTCGGAACGTATGTAGCTGAGCTTTTGCTCGGGTGTGGCTTCGGCGAGGAAGTCGTCCACCCCGGCCTCGGCGGCGACGGCCGCCGCCGTCATAGGGTTGTCCCCTGTGATCATCACCGTCTTGATGCCCATCTCTCGGAGCTGCTCGAATCGGTGCTTGATGCCGCCCTTAACGATGTCCTTGAGACGTACGACGCCGAGGACCCGGTCATTTTCCGCGACGACAAGTGGGGTGCCGCCGGATGAAGAAACATCGCGAATGATCTCGTCCAAGCGGCCTGGAATGACGCCACCTTGGCCCAGTACCCATTCCTTCACAGAGTCCCCAGCGCCCTTTCGGACCTTGACGTCGCCAAGGTCTACGCCGCTCATACGCGTTTGGGCGGTGAAGGGAATGAAGGTCGCGCACTCAAGTTCGCGCTCCCGCAAATTGTAGAGATCTTTTGCAAGCACGACGATGGAGCGGCCTTCCGGCGTTTCGTCAGCGAATGATGAAAGTTGAGCGGCGCTCGCGAGTGCTTCAACCGTTACGCCTGGGACGGGTATTAACTCCGTGGCCTGTCGGTTGCCAAGGGTGATGGTGCCGGTCTTGTCGAGGAGCAGGGTGTTCACATCGCCGGCTGCCTCGACGGCTTTGCCGGACATGGCGAGCACGTTGTGTTGCATGACGCGGTCCATTCCCGCAATCCCGTCCGCACTGAGGAGACCGCCAATCGTGGTTGGGACGCGTCAAACACGCACTGAGACAACTCGCTTGATGCCCG
>CAZUCK010000002.1:0-82471 GCA_964619505.1 uncultured Fimbriimonas sp.
TGAGGTACGTGAAAAAACAACTTACTGCGTTGTCCTACAGAAGCTTGGAGGCCTGGTGTGCGTCCTCGGCAACAAGCGCCACATAGCCTTCCTTTTCAATATCAACCTGCAGGATGCGGCGAATGTTCGGTTCGTCGTCCACGATCAACAGTCTGTGTTTGCCGCTCAATTCCCTCCCTCCGGCAAGCGCACCTCGAACGTGCTTCCTTTCCCTGGCTTAGAACGCACCACCACTTGCCCTCCATGCGCCTCGATGATTTTGCGAACTGTGCTCAAACCAAGGCCGGTGCCTTTTGCCTTCGTGGTGAAGAACGGTGTAAACAGCCTTCCCATCGTTTCTTCCGTCATTCCCACCCCGTCGTCTTGTACGAAGAACCCGTTCGTACGAACCTTGACGAGGACTTCGCCACCCCTGCCGCAAGCTTGCAATGCATTTAGGATTAAGTTGCGCATGACTTGCTCCAAGCGTAAAGCATCCCCTTGAATCATGTTTGTGGACGCTTCCACTTGCACGACCAGATGAACTCCGCTCTCGTCAAACTCATGTTGATGCTGCCGTGCAAGGTGCTGGGCAATGGCTGCAAAATTCAGATCCGTTTCTCGCAGGGCCAACGGCCGTGCGAACTCAAGGAATTGGTCACACAGATCATTCAGCTTTAAGGCTTCTTCCTGAATCATCTTGCCCATCTCCTGACTTTGCTCCGGATATTCTTGAACCATATTTCCTGCGACGACGATGCTCGTCAAGGGATTTCGGATTTCATGAGCGATTGCCGCGCTCATCTGGCCAATTTCGGCCAGCCGATTCAGGCGAGCCATCTCTTTGCCAGCGGTTTCGAGTTCGGTCACTTCCTCTATCGCCGCCGTTGCGCCTCCACTGTTGAGCGGTGTGCAACAAACGGTCCAACTTCGACCGGACCTCACGTCGTGGAATCTTGTCCGTTGTATTTTGCCTTTGACCGCCGCATGCAGCGATTGAAGCACGCAGGCCAAAAGGCCCGTTTGTCCCTTCTTGCAGGCCAGATTCCCGAGCAACTTGAGGGCCTCACGATTCGCCTCGGTGATCTCCTCCATCGAATCCACAACAATGATGGCGACGCCGAGGCTGTGTATGATTTCGTGCAGCTTCGTTTGAAGAGTTTGAGCCCTATTGGTCGCCTCGGTCACGTGCGCAAACAATCGCGCGTTCTCAACGGCCAAGGCTACGTAACGAACGGCAGATTCTGCGCGTTCCAAATCGTTGTTCTGAAACGGCGAGGCTTTCGATCGTCGCGACAGGTTCATTACCCCTATGCATTCGCCGCCCGCGATCAACGGGATGACCATAGAGCTGCCTATCTCTGGTCGCCTTCCTAACTTTCTTCCGGACAAAGCGGGATTGTCTTTGGGATTCTCCACGATAAGAGGTTTGCCAAGTTCTATACACGCCCCTGCGATTCCAACGCCCTTCATAACTGAGGCACTCTTGGGGATGTGGCCATCCAGCCCACTGCTGGCTGTAAGTGGATAGGATTCATCTTCTGCAGACTTCAGGAAGAGAGACGCCCCTGACGCCGCGAAACAGGTGGCGCAATGCTCCGTGACTCTGGCTAGGGTTTGTTCGAGTCCTTCGCCGGCCCGATCCCAGGAGAAGCTGAATAGGTCCCAGAGCTCCGGCTGGTTTGTGATCTCGAGACGCAACGCCATAGGTCAAATTGTCGGTTCGTCGCGGCACAATTCACAACGGCAAAATCAAACTTGTCCGTGTCTAAAACATGAAACCAGGTGATCGTTGACCAAGCCGGTCGCTTGCATCAATGAGTAACAGATCGTGGGCCCAACGAATCGAAAACCCAGGGCGAGCAACTCTTTGCTCAGCTTGTGAGCCGTCGGGGTTGTGATGGGCACTTCGTTGGGTTCATTCCAGTGGTTGCGCAATGGTTTGCCGTCCACAAAGCGCCAGATAAAGGCGTCAAATGAGCCCCACTTTTCTTGAACCGTCAAGAAGGTTTTGGCGTTGGAGATCGTGGAATCGACTTTGGCCCGGTTGCGGATGATCTCGGAATCCAGCAACAGAGCGGACCGCTCGGTGTCTCCAAACCCAGCGACATGGCCAGGGTCAAAGTTCCCAAAGGCGCGCCTGTAGCCCTCACGTCGCCTCAAGATGGTTGTCCAATTGAGCCCCGCCTGAGCGCCTTCAAGGGTCAGCATCTCGAAGAAGCGGCGATCGTCGTGAACCGGCACTCCCCACTCCTCATCGTGGTAAGTCGTGTTTGGTTCACTTGCTGCCCAGCTGCACCGGATCTTTTCGTCCATGTCCGATTGTGCCGTGTTGAGCACGCTCATTTGCTACAATGGGAACGCTTCCGACGGCGAGCGACCAGAGCGGTTCCAAGGACAACTGAAAAATGGCAGGCGTTGAATTTCGTTCCGTAAGCAAGGTCTTTGGCAAGGACGTGAAAGCTGTCGACAAATTGTCCCTTGACATCAAGGACAGCGAGTTCATGGTGCTTGTTGGACCATCCGGCTGCGGAAAAACGACCGCGTTAAGGATGGTGGCCGGACTTGAGGAGGTTAGCGGCGGCGAGATTTTCATCGGTGACAAGCTGGTGAACGACATTCCTCCCAAGGACCGTGACATCGCGATGGTGTTCCAGAACTACGCACTCTATCCGCACATGAGTGTTTATGACAACATCGCGTTTGGGCTGCGGATCAGAGAGCTAAAGGGCTACGTTTGGCAAATCACCCACGTGGCGGAAGCCAAAAGGATTCGCTCTGAGATCGACCGAAGAGTCGTGGCTGTCGCGGAAATGTTAGGGATTGAAACTTTGCTCAGCCGTTTGCCAAAACAGCTTTCAGGAGGGCAAAGGCAGCGAGTGGCACTGGCGAGAGCCATCGTTCGCAAACCAAAGGTGTTCTTGATGGACGAACCCCTTTCCAATCTCGACGCCAAACTTCGCATTCAAACCCGAGCGGAACTTATCCGTCTACATCGAAGCCTGGGAATCACCACCGTTTATGTGACTCACGATCAAGTTGAAGCGATGACGATGGGTCAACGGATAGCGATCATGAATGACGGTGTCCTGCAACAGTGCGACACGCCCGAAAACGTTTACTCTGCGCCCGTCAACAAGTTCGTTGCTGGTTTCATCGGCTCGCCACCCATCAATTTCATAAAGGCGACCGTTCAAGAATTTGGAAACCGGATGGTCGCCGACGCGGAAAGCATCAAGTTTCCCATTCCAATTGGCCACCCGGCGTGCCAGATGCAAGGCAAGACAGTGACCATCGGTGTTCGTCCCGAAGCGATTTTCGACCAAGCGCAGGCCTCGTTCAAGACTTCTCCCGAGAACACTTTTGAAGCCACTGTGGACGTCCTTGAACTCCTAGGACACGCCTATGTGGCCTATTTGAACGTAGGCACGCACAACCTCGTGGCGACGATCGACAATGGCAGTGCCGTCAAAGAGGGCCAAGTCGCAAAATTCGCTGTGAAGTTGAACGAGCTCCACATTTTCGACGATGAGACGGGCGAAGCAATCCGCGACGGCGGCGCCACGAGCTCGATCGGTGTGTAGCGAACGCGTTCCCAAAAGACGTCTGGCAAAGGTGGGCTTTCAGATAGACTGCTCGCACGATGCGATTCTTCTCTGCGTTGTTTCTAACCGTGGCGGCCCTTTGTCTTGCTTCACGTGCGCAAGCCCAAGACACAAAGTGGGAGACCGTTCACATGGAAGACGCAGGTGTCGAGGTCCGGTTTCCGGGCCATCCGGAAGCAAAGAATACGACTGAGGACGGTGTCAGTGTCAGGGTCTACTCACTGTTCCCCAAACCTGGCCAGGGCTTCGTCTTCGCTGTGAGCAAATACCCAAACACCTTTACATCGAAAACTGCAGAAGCCGAATTGGAGATGAACGTCGCCAACTTTTGCAAGAGTGCAAATCAAAAGCTCCAAAGCAAGACGAAACTTTCGCACCAAGACCCTTTCGTGATCGAAGCAATCACCGATGGCGGGGGATTCAAGAGCTGGTCACGCTACTTCGTACATGGCAACCTCGTTTACGGTCTGGTTGCCATTTACCGCAATGTCGACCCAGCCGAGCCGGTCCCATTTGACGATATGGTGACGTTCTTGCACTCGATCACGATTCTGCAAGCCACGCCGAAGAATTAAACTCTCGTTGACACGAGGTTTTGGAGCCGGCGACAGGATTTGAACCCGCGACCCGCAGTTTACAAAACTGCTGCTCTACCCCTGAGCTACGCCGGCAATACAACCTAAGGATGGCGCATATCGGTTCACTCTTGCGAGGGTGCAATCACCGTCGACGCAAGATCTTGAGTAAGCATCATGGAATTCCAATGCTCCATCGAAGGATTGAGTTCCTTGTTCGATAGGATTTTAAGGCTGCTTTACTTCTTGCTGCGCTTCCGGCTCCGCACCAGTTTAGGCGCTCCGTCCGAGCCATAACCCAGCTTATAGCCGGAGGGAAGATTCTTCAGAGCCGCTTCGAGTTCAGCGGGAAGGGTCATAGCGGCACCCTTTCTCCGCCCGCGCCGCTTTGTAGGGTTGAGCGAATGGAATGCCTCAGTAGCCTCGTCGGCCGGGTTCATCGCCTTCATCGCCTTATTCTCCACTTGATAGAGTTCGGAACTGGCCGGGAATGACAGAAAGACGTAGTGGCCGTTGCTCAACATACGCGCTTCAATGGGAACAGAATATTTCTTGACTCCAATCTTAACGGAAAGAATGCCTGCACGAGGCTGAGCTTTGAACTTAAGTGAGTTCTTAACGCTCTGAACTGTTTTTTTCATGTGGTCCTGCCTAAAATAATTGCTTAGCAAAAAACAACGCGAATCGCCCGCGCCGATAATTGCGCTTATTGTACATGAATTTGTTGTTTCAGTCCGCAAAGAATGAAACATTATCGATTAGCCGAGTCGCTCCGAGCCGTGCAGCGGCAATCAAGACGGCACAACTCTGCAATTGTGTAATGGGCCTAAAGTTTGACTCGTCGACAACGGAGAAATACTCAACTTCAAATCCGTATTCGGACAATCTTCTTCGATATCCATCCACCACATTTTCAATCTGGGGAGCCGTAGCGGCACCTAAATCCATTAGGTGTTTCTTACATTCCGAAAGACATTCATAAAGCTTTGCCGCGATGGACCTTTCTCCCGGGGAAAGGTAAACATTCCTGCTTGAAAGTGCGAGCCCGTCGTGCTCCCTGACCGTAGGCTCAAATCTTAGTCCGATCGGCATGTTCAGATCTTCGACGAGACGTCGGACCACGGCACACTGTTGTCGATCCTTCAACCCAAAGTAAGCGAGATCCGGTCCAATCAAATGGAACAGTTTGCATACAATTGTTGCGACGCCGTCGAAATGCCCCGGCCTACTCTGTCCGTCAAAAAGATCTGAGACACCTGTAACCCGTATGGAAACGGATTGTGCAGCCACCAGTTCGACCGTGGGAATGAACATTACGTCTCCACCTGCTCCCCGGGCAAGGTCAATATCTTTCGCCTCACTTCTGGGGTACCGGCTCAAGTCTTCAGCGGGTCCAAATTGGAGAGGATTAACGAACAAGGAAACCACGACATTGTCGCATTCGCGCTTGGCGGCACGAATTAAGGATAGGTGCCCTTCGTGCAATGCCCCCATCGTAGGCACGAAGCCGACGGACCCTTTGAACTTTGGCAGGTCGGCAACCGTTCTGGCAATCTTCAAAAAGAGTTCTCCGGCTTTGGAAACTCTCTGTTTCGGACTTCCTTCGCATAATTGCGAAGTGCCTCCAACATAAGGTCCTTGCCGTCAACGTACCGCTTTGCGTGCTTGAAGCTGTGGCTTGTAAGGCCCAAAACATCGTGCAGGACCTGCACTTCACCGTCGCACTCCAGGCCAGCGCCGATGCCGATGGTCGGAATGGACACTTGTGACGTGATGTCAGCCGCCAACTCCGCAGGGATCAATTCGAGTACGAACGAGAATGCTCCAGCTTCTTCAAGGGCCCTTGCCGCGTCCACTATTGGGCATCCTGCTTGGCCCCGACCTTGCACTTTATGGCCGCCGAACTTGTTCACCGATTGGGGGGTCATGCCAAGATGTCCCATCACGGGTATTCCGGCAAGAACGATGGCTCTAATCGCATCCGTGTATTCGCCTTCGAGTTTCACCGCTTGGGCTCCGGCTTTCATGAGCGCGACGCTTGACCGCACAGCCTGACTGGTAGATTCCTGATAGCTGCCGAAAGGCAAGTCTGCGACGAGCAAAGCTCGAGTGACGCCATGGCTGGTGGCGGCCGTGTGATGGATCATCTGCTCTAAACTAACGGGTAGGGTTGTGTCGTACCCCAGCATGACATTGCCAACCGAGTCACCCACCAAAATGACATCGGCACCGGATTCGTCTGCGATTGCGCCGAACGCCGCATCGTAAGCGGTGATCGCCACGATCCTCTCTCGTCTGGCTTTCATTGCCCGTATTGCTGGAGCGGTGATCCTTTCAGACATTTCCGAAGTCTACCGAAGGTGACTATTTGCCATTCAGAGCATCCGCCACTTCTTGGGCGTGGTCTTGAGGTTTGACCTTACGCCACACCTTGGTTACCTTCCCCTTCTCATCAAGAAGGAACGTGGTCCTCTCTATGCCCATGTATCGTCGTCCGTACATCGATTTTTCGGCCCACACTCCCACTTGTTCGGCGAGTTTATGATCTTCGTCAACCAAGAGGGAAAAGTTTAGGTTGTACATCTCGGCGAATTTTTGGTGTGACTTGACCCCATCAGGACTGACCCCTATCACGATTGCGTTCTTGTACTCAGGAAGTCTGTCGCGAAACCCGCACGCTTCTGTGGTGCAACCGCTGGTGTCATCCTTGGGATAGAAATAGATCACCGCCTTCTTTCCCAGGAACGATTGCAGGCTTATTCGATCGCCGTGCTGGTCTTGTAAGTCAAATGCGGGAAAGTTGGAACCTTCGTTGATCATCGTTAACCTTCTAAGGTGCGACGATCTTAATCGTTAGCAGGTTCGACGTCGAGCAACATAGCCTGCATCAAATCCACTCGCAATACGATACCGCTGAGCCTGTTTTGCTCCACGATGGGAAGAACGGTGAGGCCGCTGTTAAGCATCTTGTGGAGGGCGTCGCCGATTTCGGTGTCGGGCGGCATGGTGGTCGGATCCTTGCTTGCGTAAATGATCGCCGGCTCGTCCGCCATGCTCGTTAGGTTGCCGCGACCAGAAACTCCTCGGCAGAGGTCGCCTTCGGTGATTACACCGACGGGAGCATCGTCTGAACTTACCACCACCAATGCGGGGAATTGGTAGATGTCCATCTTGTCGACCGCGTCGCGCACCGTGCTTTCTTCGGTGAGGGTCGGTATGTGGGCATGCAGGACCTCGCGCAACGTCATCGACGCTCAGTCTACTGCCTATACGCCAGCTGGCTGCGAGAGGGATTCCCAGGCGTCCCACCCGCCTTCAAGGTTCTTAAGATTGCGCTTTCCCGAGGCGAGCAAGATTGAGCATGCGATGGAACTTCGATAGCCGGAGCGGCACATGACGGCAACGTCGCCGCCCGGTACGTCGGTCAGCCGGGAGTTGAGGTCCAACAGGGGAATGTTCAATGCGCCAGGAACGTGAGCAGACTCGAATTCTCCCAGGCTGCGGACATCCAGAACGATTAAACTTTGGTCCGTCGCAAGTTGCTGTTTAACCTGTGCAGCAGATAGGGAGTCCAGGGCCTCCAATGGCATGCCAGATGTCCTCCACGCTTCTACGCCGCCGGCGAGCCAGCCTTCGACCGGCTCGTAACCGACCCTCGCCATCCGGACCAGAGCCTCACGCTCCCCAGCCTCGGGAGCAACCACGACGTATCTTTGGCCGCTGGGCACCACTGCACCGAGCCATGGCGCAAAGTTGCCGGCCAGGGGAACATTGATCGATCCCGGAATGTGGCCCGCCGCAAAATCAACTTCATCGCGTACATCCAGCAGGTGAACACCTTCTTTGATCAAATCTCGAACGTCATTCGGACTGAGCGGGCCGGCATTGACCAATGCTTCTTCAACCATCGCCGCCCCTCGGCGATTGGTGAGCACGTCGTGCGGGAAATAGGGTGGGATGGTAGGCAATCCTTCCGTTAGGGTGCTCACAAAGCCCTCCTCATCGCCGGAAATAACCATTTTCAGACCCCAGTTCTCTCGGCGCTGGCGACCGATGGGCGCAGAAGGTTCATCCGAGATAGCCTTACCGCAGGTCGATCCGGCGCCGTGTGCGGGCCAGATTTCGACGGAGTCGGGCAGCGTCAACACTTGATCCCGCAGAGATCGAAACATGTCGTGCGCCATCTCCTCACGCGAATGGCCCCGCCACCCAACAAGGTCTGGACGGCCGACTTCGCCGATGAACAACATATCGCCTGAAAAGAGGAATGTCGGCACACCCTCGACGGAGGCGAGGATCGAGATGCTTTCCGGCGTATGGCCTGGGGTTTCGAGGAATTTGAGGGTCACCCTACCCAAATGGATGGTGTCACCCTGCTTCACGCCGTTGTGTTCATATTCCGCCTTCGCCAGATGGCTGACGTACACGGTCGCACCTGATCTGTTCTTGAGCTCCAGATGCCCGGAGACAAAGTCTGCGTGCAGGTGCGTCTCGATGACGCCGACGACTTCGAAACCTTCTTTGGCGGCATCCTCCAAGTACCGATCCACATCCCGTTGTGGGTCAATGACGACCGCTTTGCCTGCGTCTCCAATCATGTAGCTGGCCTGCGCAAGGCAGCCAAGGTAGTAACGCTTGAATAAGATCGAGGTGTTCATGAATGTTCGGCCCTTGAATATCCCAGGGATATTCATTATGAGTCACCCCCGGCGAAAACACCAATGGACTTAGCCAACCGCTATAATCCGGCAAGGATGAAGGTCGACGCAGCGATCATCGGTGGAACAGGAGTCGGCGAAAGTTTGGACAAACTTGGGGGAAAGGCTCTTCACGTTCCCACCAGCCACGGTCTGCTCAAGGGCCGCCTACTGCCCGTCGAGGGCCTCAACGTGCTGTTGGTTGCCAGGCATTCGTTGGGACACAAAACGCCGCCTCACGCAGTGAACTACCTGGCGATGGCGGAAGGGCTGAGGCGACTGGGTGCGAGATTCTGTTTGGGCACCGCTGCGGTCGGAGGATTGCGCCCGGATTTGCCTCCAGGTTCATTCTGCGTTTGCTCCGATTTCATCGATCTCAGCGGGCGCAACTTGACCCTTTTCGAGTCCAACGTGGAACACACCGACTTCTCCAACCCGATGGGCCTGGCGGCTCATGCAGCCCTTCTTTCCGCCTGCTCCAGAGCAGGCATCAAAGTGCCTGCTCGCACCGTTTATGTTTGCACCAATGGGCCCCGCTACGAGACGCCCTTTGAGGTGGCCAGCTTCGCCCGTATAGGGGGGGACGTCGTTGGGATGACGGCGGCTTCGGAGGCGACCGCCATGCGCGAGGCAGGAATCGATTACGCCTGCCTTGCCATCGTGACGAATCCGGCGGCAGGCATCAGCCCGGCGGCTTTGTCGCACGAGGAGGTCGTGTTACGGATGCGCGAGTCAGGCGAGGCGACCGTGACCATCCTCCTCGATGCGGTGAGGCGTCTGAAGTGAATGCCAGTCCACGAACGTTCGCCCTGCTTCTTGCCATGACTCCCGGGATGGGAGGTCGGTCGGTGACCCGCGTTCTCGCGAGGAACACACTGTTGGCGCGAACGCCGGAGGACTTTTTATCGCTATCAGGGGCGTCACTCACCGAGGAGTACAAGTTGGGAAAGAAAGCGGTCCACTGGCTCGCCAACGCCCAGGATGACCTGCTGGAGAATGTATTGACGATGGAACGGAGACTCGCCGGCTTGGGGGTCAGCCTGCTCACATCCGTCGACGCTCATTATCCATCGCTTGTCGAGGAAATGGATCCCGACCCACCCGGCGTGCTCTTCTTGTATGGGAACAAGAATCTTCTGGATTCAAAGACATTCTGCGTGCTGAGTTCGCGAAACACGATGCCCGCAGACCTCGAGTTGATCGAACGGCTCACTGAAGAAGGCGTGATGAATGCTGAGGTGCTCGTGACGGGCCACGACACTCCTGAGTACCAACGCTCGGCAATTGTCCCGTTGCGTTGGGGAGCACCACGCATTCTCTGTTTGGACCGTGGGCTCTTCAAAGTGTTGGGAGACGATCTTAGAGACGAGGCCTTTCGAGCGGCCCGGCTCTGGCGATACCAGTTCGATCCGTCGACGGACCTTGCCATATCTCCCTTCAGGCCAGACGCGGATTTCATCGGCGTCAACAACAAGCTGCGCGACCGGCTCGTGGGATCGCTGTCACGACGTTTGGACTTCGTTCAGGTGGCGGATGGCGGGAATATGCTTCGATTGGCAAGGTTGGCGTTGAAATCCGGACGGCCGGTGCGAGTATCCGACAGATCCATCAATTATCGGTCCCTAAGAAGTGAGGGAGCCGCAATCATCGCCTAGGATTCCGAACGACATCGTGGCGACTTGATGCGACATAATGAACGCTGTCGCGGAGTGGTGTCCGAGTGGTCGAAGGAGCGCGACTGGAAATCGTGTATTCGGTGAAAGCCGGATCGTGGGTTCGAATCCCACCTACTCCGCCAGTTTTCAAATCGACCCATGGTTCTGGCCATTGATGAATCCGAGGTCGCGCGCAAGCGCGCGGTGGTGGCGGCGATTCTCGAACACGTACGGTCGGGTGTGGCGATCAGGCTTCCTCCTTTCGATCGAGCGACGAGCGTGGCGAGCGACGATTTTGCATTGCTGTCGATCGGTCAAGAATCCAACGATTTCAATGGGGCCGCAGGGCCCTATTTGTACCAATTCGAGGGGGAGGATGATCTTCTCCATCTGTTTGTGATCCGTCGGGACGGACAACCTTTGAGCGTGCATGAGGGTCGTGCAGTCACCTCGTTTTTGCTTGATCCCCTACCGACGGCGTTGATATGGTTAAAACCCGGCGACCTATCGCAGCATTTCTACGTCGCCCATGATGACCTGCTTGAATACCTCAGCGATCCATCAGCTTAGCGAGCAATAGCACAACGAGGGCGACGGCAAGGAGCACGCATGACATGGCGATCGCTGAACTGAGGTCGCTCTCGAATCCGGCATAGATTGCCAAGGGCATCGTTTGGGTGCGCCCCTCAAAGTTGCCGGCGAACAGGATCGTGGCGCCGAATTCGCCGAGCGAGCGAGCCCAGCACATCGCCGCGCCTGCCATGAGACTTTTCCTCAAGAGAGGGAGGGTTATGAGCCGGAGGACGTGCATCCTGGATGCGCCATCGATTGCGGCGCTCTGCTCCGCCTCTCGATCAATGCTTGAGAACGCGCTGACTGCGGTCCGTACGTAGAAAGGCGAGGCAACGAACACTTGCGCGAGCACAACTGCGGTCTCGGTAAAGGCCAAGGAGACGCCACGAGACTCCAGGAACGAGCCCATTGCGCTCAGCCGACCAAACAGCAGTAGAAGACCAATGCCCGCAGCGGCAGGGGGCAGGACGACGGGAAGGTCGATGAGGGCGTCAACAAGGCGTCTTAGTGGAAAACGTCCGCGGGCGACCCAGTGCGCGAGAGGCGTTCCCAACATCAAGACGAGGGCAAGGGACGTGAACGTTGTGCGAAAACTAAGCGACATCGCCTCCCGAGCTGCATCGGTGGATAGCTGCGTTGCGAGACCCTTTGCATTCAGTGCGAGGTTCGCGGGGACGCCCACGAAGAGCAACATTAAGGGGGCGCCTAGGAGGAGCCAAATGCCAAATGCCCAATCTCGACGAGTGGTCATGGCTTCGGTATTAGGAAACCGCAACGGGAAAGTGCCCCACGACCCGTATGACCGAGCGCGAGTTTCACGAACTCTCCGCCTCCGGCGGAGTCTGCGAGGGGGGCCACAAGGTAAGTAGCGACGACATTGAAGGCGGCGGGGATTGGGACGAAAGCGACCTTTTTGCCTGCTGCTTGAATATCAGTGCCATAGACGATGCCTGCATCCCCTTCCCCTAACTCAACTTTGGCGAGCACGCTGCGAACGTCCAATTCTCGGGAAACGATGTTGGCATTGACGGCAGCAAGCCACTTGTCACCAAATTGGCGCGCCGCAAGCTTGAGAGCCTGCTGGCTGTACCCTCCCGCGGGCACGCTCGGGCTCGCGACAACAACTCTAATGCCCGCGTCTCCAATGCTTTTCAATGACGCAATTTTGCGTAGCGACGTCGGAGCTACGGCGACCGCCAACCTGTTTCGAGCCAGCATTCGAACGGATTTCCGGACGGATCTGTCGACCTTCGCCACTTTCTCCATTTGCTGCGTGTCCGCGCTCGCAAAGACGTCCGCTTTGGCGCCCAGGGTCAACTGAGTCGCAAGCTGCTGAGATCCGGCAAAGTTCAAGTGGACTTTGACTCCAGGGTGAGTGCGCTCGAACTCGCGGGCTATTTCCTGAAACGGCTCTCTCAGCGAAGCAGCGGCAAAGACGGTCAACGATTGATCGGCAGCTTGGGCCATGCCCCAGCATGAAAAAACTGACATTGCGGTTGCGGAGAGCTTGGCTAATTGCACCGAATCACTATATCTGAGAGAGCGGTACCGACTCAGGTCCCCAACTTCAGATTTGAGCGATGGGCGAACTCCTTCCGGATGTACATGGCTTTATCGGCCGAGGCAAGAAGGTTCTCGAGGGATCGGGTCCCATCGGACAGAGTGGCGAAGCCCAGAGAGAGATTGACGTTGTATCCGGCGTGTTGCACCGCCTTTTCAAAGGCATGCTCGATGCGGTGCAAGATCATTTGCCCTTCCGATTCGGCGGTTTCTGGCATGATTACGGCGAATTCGTCACCGCCCACACGAGCAACCAGATCGGTGGTGCGGGTCCCAATTTCGAGTGTCCTCGCTAGGATGCGCAAAACGTGATCACCGGCTTCGTGCCCACGGGAATCATTGAGCAACTTGAAATCGTTGCAGTCGATCATGGCAACGGTGACTGGCCGATTGAACCGCCGCGCTCTGCCAACGGCCTTGTGTCCATGGTCTTTCAGGGCTCGACGGTTGAGCAGTCCGGTAAGGGGGTCGGTCATTGCGAGAAATTGCTGATGGGCGAGGGCGGACTCCACCTGGGCAATCAAGGCGACGAGCACACCATAGGAGAACAGTCTCAAGCCGAAGCTCGGAAACCAGGTCGATCCGCCAAGAGCGCGCATGTCCAACGCGGTCGTGATTGCGGCGCAGCCGATGGCGATGATGGCTCCCGCTCGCCGTCCTCCTACCCTAGTGGCAAACCAAATTGGCAACAAATACAGTGACTCAAAGGCAGAGATGAATCCAACGAGGGCATGGAGGACAGCGAGGATCGATAGGACAATCAGACCGAGGACGGTTGCGTACGCTCGAGGATGCTTCACCTGGTCGAGCCCAAACTCTTCGAACATGTAGTCACCTCACCTGCAATTTGGCCCGATTTCGATCCCCATCGGAGCACTGGCAGGCAACATTGCGCCCGCCCTCCCATTGGGTTCTAGAATTTGAACTCTCGAACCCAAATTTCATTACGTCCGTACAACTTAAGTTGACGGTACTTTGTCCCAAGAGGTTCATGTTAGGGCTGAGATGTAACGCGCCATCAGCACGAAATGGCACGCGCTACCTGCCAGAACGAGCACGTGCCAGAGGTCATGAGCGGTGAGACCCTTGACGAATTTGGGTCTGTCCAGAACGTATACGACCGCTCCTACGGTGTAGAAAACGCCGCCGGCAAACAGCCAGCCCAATGCGGCGCCAGGAAGTCGTTGAGACAAAGTTGGAATGGCGAGAACCGCCATCCAACCCATGCTCAAATAGAGCGTCACTCGTACGGGTCCAGGCACTTTCTTAAGCAAGAACGTCAGCGCGACGCCAGCCACCGCAAAAGCAGCTTGGGCAACCATCATCCGTGAGCCTACGGGCCCGTGAAGAGCGATCTGGCACAGGGGCGCATAGAACCCGCAATCATAAGGTAGATGGCGGAGTGATCCAACTTTCGCAACCAGGGCCGGCCTTGAACGGCGTGATAGACCGCGCTTGCCGAGTAGAGGGAAACCAAGCCCAGACCATAGAGGTCGAAAGCCGCTAGGTGCTGCGGGCGATCACGGGACGACTCAATGAGGAACCCAATGCCGACCAACGAAAGGGCAAGGCCGAAACCATGGGAGAGGCTCGAGAACGGGTCCTTGAGGACTCTGCCAGGCATGACACAAGCTACCGCAAATGAAAAGCCGCGTCGCCTTTACGGCGCCGCGGCTTTGAAGTCACTTCCTCTCTTGTTTAGAAGTGCATTCCGACGACTGCATCGATCGTATCGCATCGGACGCCATCGATGGATCCGCTGATTCGATAGGAGAGCTCGACGTAGGAGTTCTGCGAGAAATTCATGCCGACCAAGACGCTGCCGCCAAAGTTGGTCTTCGTATCCGAAGCTCCGCCGCCGCTGATGCGATTGCGGAATGCGCCGATGCCAGCTCCAAAATACGGAGTGCTGTTGTAAGCGGCATTCCTGTGGTGTCGGCCGCCGGTATCGGTCGTGGCAGCTGATCGGACGGCGAGCTGCAGAGCGCCCGTCTCAATTGTGTTGCCCTGGCCGTTGTGTGAGTCCCAGTCGAGGTCAATGGAGACCTTGTTGTTGCCCGCTCCGGCTCCGCCGAGGTACTTTGACTGCAAATCGTAGCTCAGACCGGCGGTCCAACCAGAATTGCTCGTCGCATCACGAGAGTCCTTATTGGCGAGGTAGCTGAAGCCAGCTCGAATGGACAGGGAATGCGTGTCTTGGGCACTGGCGATGCCAGCAACCGAAATCAACAAAGGGATCGCAATTAAGTTTAGTTTTTTCAAGATAGGTGCTCCTGAGGAAAGGCGTTCATGGCACCTTACCCCTATTTTCGCTGTTAGTTCAAGGTTCGCTAGGATCAAACGCTCCCGCATCGATCTTGGGACCGACGCTGCGCACCAAAGTGTTCCGCTCCAACACCCCGTACTTAAACGACGAACTGGCACGACAAATTGAACCCAGATTTGATTGTTGGAACCACGCCAAGCGACGTTATCGTTGTTTTTTGCAGGTACTTAGGAGGCCTATTGCCGCCATGGGGCTTGGTGCGATCTGTTCCTGTCTTTTGTATATGTTTCACGGCAACCATATTGAACATAAGTAATCTTCCCAAGTTTCCTTCGAGCACTTGAAATCCCTTTTCGCAACAAAATGGCCCTTATAAACCGCTTGGATGCAGAAACAACGCACGCTTCGACCACGTAAAATGGTAGACAGATGATCGCCAGATACGACACTCCTTATGAGATCAGCCAGGATTTCCAGCCGAAGGGCGATCAGGGCTCGGCCATTGCTGGGTTGGTGGATGGCCTTGATTCTGGGTTCCGATTTCAGACGCTGTTGGGAGCCACTGGGACGGGCAAGACCTACACGATGGCGAGTGTCATCGCCCAGTCCCAAAGGCCGGCGTTGGTCATGGCGCACAACAAGACGTTGGCAGCCCAACTGTGCCAAGAATTCAGGGCGTTCTTCCCCGAAAACTCGGTTCAATACTTCATCAGCTATTACGACTATTATCAGCCGGAGGCTTACATCCCGGGTTCCGACATTTACATTGAAAAGGACTCAAGCACGAACGAGGAGATTGAACGACTCCGGCACGCCGCGACCCATGCGCTGCTGGAACGTCGTGATGTGATTGTCGTAGCATCGGTCTCGTGCATCTACGGACTGGGTTCCCCCAGTGAGTACGCAGAGGCGGTGGTCACCTTTGTCACCGGTGAGACTTTCAACATGGAGGAAGTCCTGCAAAAGCTCGTGCAGATGCAGTTCACCCGCAATGAGATGGTGCTTTCTCGTGGCACTTTCAGGGTTCGCGGTGACACTCTGGAAGTTCAACCAAAGGACGAGGAGATCGTCACCCGCATCGAATTCTTTGGCGACACCGTCGAGCGCATCCGTCTTGTCGACCCACTCACGGGCGAGGTCATCGATGAGCCCACTCGTGTTTCAGTCTTCCCCGCCACTCACTACGTGACCCCTTGGGAACGCCTTGATGACGTCATTGGGCAGATCAAGCAAGAAATGGAGGAAACGACGGGCCATTTCACCGCCAATGGCAAGCTGCTGGAAGCCCAGCGACTGCGACAGCGCACAGAGTTCGACATTGAGATGATGCGTGAAGTCGGTTTTTGCAGTGGAATCGAGAATTACTCTCGATACTTTGATGGGCGCGCTCCCGGCTCCGCACCTTACACATTGCTTGACTTTCTCCCCACGGACGCGATCGTGTTCATTGATGAGAGCCATCAAACACTGCCGCAAATTCGGGCCATGTACAACGGTGACAAGCAACGGAAATCGGTCCTTGTCGACTACGGTTTCAGGTTACCCTCAGCTCTCGACAACAGGCCGTTGAAGTTCGATGAGTTTTTGGAAAGGGTGCCCCAGGTCGTGTACGTGAGCGCAACGCCCGGACCTTTCGAGCGAGAAACCCAGAGCCAGCAGGTCGAGCAGATCATCCGTCCGACCTTCCTGGTGGATCCAGAGGTGGTCGTTAAGCCGACTAAGGGACAAATCGACGATCTTCTGAATGAGATTCAAGAAAGGGTCGCTTTGGGCCAGCGCGCATTGGTCACCACCCTCACCAAGAAAATGGCGGAAGACCTGACTGGCTACCTTCAGGATCTGGACGTCAAAGTCAATTACATCCACTCCAACATCCACTCACTTGAGCGGCCCGAGATCTTGCGTGACCTGCGTCTTGGCGTCTACGACGTCGTGGTTGGGGTCAACCTGCTTCGTGAGGGGCTGGACCTTCCAGAAGTCACCCTCGTCGCGATTTTGGATGCGGACAAAGAGGGCTTTTTGCGATCGGACACTTCACTGATCCAGACCATCGGTCGAGCGGCTCGAAACGTGAATGGGAAAGTGATCATGTATGCCGACGTGATGACGGGTTCCATGGAACGTGCAATCGAGGAGACGAACAGGCGGCGCGAGACGCAGGTTCGCTACAACGTCGAGCACGGAGTGTCGCCAACAACCATTAGGAAAGAGGTGCGAGAGACGATCCGAAGCTACGATGCAGTCGCTGAGGTGGTCTCGCAGTACAGCGAGGAGACAGCCGGAAGGCTCGCGGACGGGTCCGACCTCAGGATTGAAGACATACCGATCCTCGTGGCGAGCCTAGAGAAGGAAATGAAAGACCTGGCGAAGGCAATGGAGTTTGAGAAGGCAGCGACGGTGCGCGACGAGATGAACAGGCTCCGAGCCCTGATGGGGACTGCCGACGGAAGGTTAGGCGCCGGCAAGCGCAAACTGAAGCGTGTCACGCCAAGCCGTCGATAACCGGTTAGGCGGTACAAGGCTCAGCTTTAGGCAGCCTTCTTAGCAAAGTGGGCCGCGGACTCCGAAATGACGCTCGCCAACTTTTCATGGATGCCATTGATCGTCGCGGGCCCGCCGCTTCGCAGCGATTCTTCGATGAGCTGGCAATGCATGGCGAATTCATTTGCTCCGATGGCTCGCGCACTTCCTTTGAGGGTGTGTGCGGCCCTTACCGCGAGTTCGTGATTCGACTCGGAAAGCGCAAGTTCAAGCTCGGCGATGGTGGGCGGCGCTTGGTCGAGGAAGACCTGTACGATCTCCTTCTCGAATTCGAAATCTCCACCTGACATATCTTCGAGATGTGCAAAATCGAAGACAAGCTCCCTCGATTTGGACTGCCCGGCCTCAAGGGCTTCCCAAAGGTGATCTTCACTGATTGGTTTTTGGATATAGTCGTCCATTCCTGCCTCCAGGCAACTGGTTCGGTCGCCTCCCGACGTGCGTGCCGCCAATGCTATCACGCGCGTTTTTCTGTTCGAAGGTTCTGCCTCTCGCAGCCTTCGCACAGCTTCGATTGCGCCCATTTCGGGCATGTTCAAGTCCAGCAAAGCCAGGTCATAACGCATGTCAAGCGCCATTTCGAGTGCTTCGAATCCCGTGTTTGCAAGGTCCACCGTCGCTCCGAAATGGAGCAATGTTTTCAGGGCAAGCCTTCTGTCGGCGTCATTGGCGCCTGCCAAGAGCACTTTCAAGGGTTCTTGAAGCTTGCGGGTGTCCACCGCTTTGGGTTTGGGTTCGACGGCTCTCAGTGGGAGGTCAAGCCAGAATGTGCTTCCCTTGCCTACCGTGCTTTCGACGCCCACCTTACCACCCATTAGCGCCGTGAGTTGTCTGACGATGGTGAGGCCGATCCCCGTGCCACCATAGCGTCGCGTAGTGGAGCCGTCTGCTTGGGTGAAGCTGTCAAAGATGGTTTCTTGTCTGCCTGCTGGAATCCCTATGCCTGTGTCCGAAACTTGGATGCGTAGGCCGTTGCCGACAGACGCGACGTGCAGCGAGACTTCTCCTTGCTCCGTGAATTTCAGCGCATTGTCGAGGAGGTTCGAAACCATTTGCTTCAGTCTTAGGCGGTCTCCGCCATAAGTCGATTTCAGTACTGACGACACTTCGGCGGTTAGGTTTAACCCCTTTCGAGTGGCCGTCGGAAGATGAGTTTTGACCAACTCGTCGACGAGCCCATGCAATTCGAAGGCTTCGGTTTCCAGGTGCATTCTTCCGGCCTCCATCTTTGAAAAGTCCAGAATGTCACTCAAAATGGTAAGCAGGTTCTCTGCGCTTTCCTGAATGGTGGCGGTGTAGCTTTGCTGCTCTTCGTCCAATTGGGTGCCGGATAGAAGTTCCGACATTCCGATGACGCCATTCAGGGGAGTGCGGATTTCATGGCTCATGTTGGCAAGGAATTCGGACTTGAGCCTTGCCGACTCCAGGGCGGCTTCACGGGCCTCGACCAACTCTTGTTCTGCAAGCTTGCGCTCAGTGACGTCTTGAAGTGTGCCGGTCACTTTGACGACCTTTCCCTCGGCATTCCTTGTGGATCGGCCCTTGACGGCCAGGTATCTGACCGTGCCATCCGGCAAGATGACTCGTCGATCGGTGTCATAAGGCTCGCCCGTTTCCACGACTTGTTTTCCAACTCTCTTGGCGTCTGCGACGTCGTCAGGATGCAGGCGGCTGTTATAGGCGTCTGACGATGGATGCCCACCCGAAGGCTCGTACCCCAAGAGACGGTAAGTTTCGGCCGACCAAGACATCTCATCGGTCTCAGTGTCGTATTCCCAGGAGCCGATTCTGGCCAGGCTCTGGGCTTCTGCCAAGCTCGCTTCGCTTCGTCGTATGGCGGCCTCAGCGAGCTTTTGATCCGTAATGTCGGTGTCCGAGCCTGCAAGGCGATAGCACTGTCCGGTTTCATCCTTGAGGCCGAGTCCTCTTACGAGGTGCCAACGGTATTGCCCAGACTTGTGGCGCATCCTGTATTCAGCCTTGTAGATGTCTGCCTCGCCACATAGATACGCCTGAAGCGCCGCTTCCACTCTGGCTGCGTCGTCTGGGTGCACGAGCGAGTCAAACGTATCGGGACCAGAGTCCAATTCATCCTCTTCATATCCCAGCATCTGCTTCCAACGAGGCGAATAAAAATGGACGTCGTTGTCTCGGTCCCAATCCCATAAGCCGTCACTTGAGCCGAGCACCGCAAGTTCAAACCGCTCCTTGGATTTCTTGAGGGCATCTTCGATGGCGCGGCTTTCCGTGATGTCGGCGCCGGTGGCAATGACGTATTTCACGGAGCCGTCAGTGTTGGTGATGCAGTTGTCCGTCCAGCGGATCAGGCGTTTCTCGCCGTTTCTTGCCCTCCATTCCGTTTCTTCTTCATAGGGAAAACTTTCTGCCTTCACCGCTGAGAAGGCTTCCTTGGCAGATTCAATTCGATGATCGGGGAGGAACACTTCCCAATAGGGTCTCCCTTGGACTTCTTGGTCCAGGAATCCCATCGTCCTTTCACACGCGCGGTTCAGTCGGACCACCCGCCCCGTGGCGTCAACAACGACGACGAGCACGGCGACGGTTTCAACTATCGCGGCCGTGAAATCCCGCTCACGCTTTAGCGCTTCATCGGCGACCCTTCTGTCAGTGATGTCCATCAGGGAGCCGATGGTGTTGGTGAGCTTGCCATCGCCGTCGAACTGCATTCGAAAGGTAGCTTCGACCCACTTGAAGGAACCATCCTTACAAAGGCATCGGACTTCTTGTCGCCCCATCTGCTTCTGATTCTTGATGAGCGCTTCGTCATAGCTGGTCCTGCGAGCAACATCTTCGGGATGAACGAAATCCAAGAAGTGCTTGCCAAGCGTTTCTTCGACGGTGAAGCCGGTGAGATCCTTCCAAGCGGGATTTAAGAATCGCCATAGTCCCTCGGCATCACGGCGAAAGATGATCTCTTTTGCATTATCGACGACCATTCTGTAGCGGCTCTCGCTTTCGAACAATTCGTCAGTCGCCACTTTGCGAAAGGTGACGTCGCGGCCACAGAGGTAAACGCATTTTAGGGCGGGATGGCAACTGCCTGCCCATGCGACCCAGCGCACGTCGTCCCGCCGGGACACCTGGGTCTCAAATTCCATGTTCTGGTCAAACTCGACTAGTTCCTTCAGAACCGTTCTCGCGCGAGTGCGATCCTCAGGCTCATAAAAATCGAAGATCGACCTACCCACGAGTTGCTGCGACGCAAGACCGAAGAGATCCGTCATTTGGGCGTTTGCACGAAGGATCGCGCCGTCAGTCGTGACCGTGCAACAATAATCGGCCGAGTGTTGAAACAGGCTGAAGTCGATCTTGTCCCGTTGCCGTCTGACTAGGCGGTAGCCGCTGAAAGCAACGACACTCGCGGCAGCAAGGATGATGGCGCTCACCGTCTTGGTCTCGAACAATATCGCAACCAGTGAGACGAGCAGGCAAACGGCAGCCAGCATCCCAGCGAACGCTTCGTTGCGGCGGCCCTTAGTCATCGTTACCCGGCAAATTTCCCATAGGTTTGTGAAACAAGACTTATTGTCGGAAAGCTGGGTTATTTACTGTAAGAGACTGATCTATGTGGGGATCCCATCTCTTGTTTCAACTTTGCAATGAGCGAAGACCTCCTTCCATTGCCGAACTTGCGGTTTCGTGGTCGAGGCAATGTCCGGACGGCGAAGTCCGTCGGATGACGTCGACAATTTGGTCAACTTTTCATCAAATCGCGCTAACCACATCGCTCTCTCGTCGCGCTGAAACGGTCTGAGCGACATCCGAAGACGACGGCGTGCCAAACTCTCCCCTTGTGAGCAACAACCTCGGAATAAGTTCGCGTGACTCCAACTACAGCGATTGGTACAACGAGCTGGTCTTAAGGGCCGATCTCGCCGACTATTCGGCCGTACGCGGCTGCATGGTCATCAAGCCGCATGGTTACGCCGTGTGGGAATTGATGCAGAGGGCTCTTGACGACATGTTCAAGGAGACGGGACATGTTAACGCCTATTTTCCGTTGCTCATTCCGCGTTCATTCCTTGAGAAAGAGGCCGAGCACGTCGAAGGTTTCGCCAAAGAGTGCGCGGTCGTCACCCACCATCGATTGGTTGCCAACCCAAAGGGCGGCGGCTTGATGCCCGATCCTGAGGCAAAACTCGAAGAGGAATTGATCATCCGTCCCACAAGCGAGACCGTGATTTGGAACACGTACACAAAGTGGATTCAGTCCTATCGCGACTTACCCTTACTCATCAACCAGTGGGCGAACGTTGTTCGATGGGAGATGCGCACACGGCTGTTTCTTCGCACAGCGGAATTTTTGTGGCAGGAGGGGCATACGGCTCATGCCACCTATGAGGAGGCCGAGCGGGAAGCCCTGACAATCCTTCACGAATGTTACAGCAAGTTCTGCGAGGAGTGGATGGGCGTTCCGGTGTTAAGGGGAATCAAGACGGAGAGCGAGAAGTTCGCGGGCGCGGACCATACCTATTGCATTGAGGCTTTGACTCAGGACAAAAGGTGCATTCAGGCCGGAACCTCGCATCATTTGGGACAAAACTTTGCCAAGGCTTTCGGCACTCAGTTCACGAGCGCGGAGGGCAAGTTGGAGTACGTCTACTCGACCTCATGGGGAGTTTCAACCAGGCTCGTGGGAACGCTCATCATGGTCCATTCCGATGACAAGGGTTTTGTGGCTCCGCCTCGATTGGCACCCATCCAGGTTGTCATCATTCCAATGGGACGCGACGACGAAATGCGAGCGAAGACCTATGAGGCGAGCGATAAGCTCGCGGCCGACATTAAGGCTGTCCGTTGGTGCGGTGCGCCAGTTCGCACCAAGGTGGACAAGCGGGAGAAGGAGAGCCCGGGATTCAAATACAACGATTGGGAAATGCACGGCGCGTGCGTTCGGGTTGAGATTGGCCCTCGGGACCTCGAGGCTGGCCAATGCGTCGTCGCTCGAAGAGATACGGGGGATAAGACGACTCTGCCCTTGAACGGAAACACCGCCAAAGCAATCGCTGATATCCTGCCGCAGATGCAGCAGTCCCTCTACGAGAACGCGGTCGCCTTTCGAAACGCCAACACGCAGCGAGTTGACACTTGGGACGAGTTCGAGGGGCTCTTTGCGGGTGAAGAAGCACCTGGCTTCGTGCTGGCCCACTGGGACGGCACAGCCGAGACTGAGAGCACTATCTCGGAGCGCACGAAGGCGACCATCCGATGCATTCTGCTCGAACCGTTGCACCCTGACGACGCCAAACCTGGAGCGTGCATCTTGACCGGCAAACCAAGCAAGCAACGGGTCGTGTTCGCCAAGGCATATTAGGGCGTCGATCACGGCGCAGCTTTGGCGAAGCCGCCAGCGACAGGTGAAACTTGGCGTCAAGCATCATGCCATACGACTGGAAGCTTACGATGTGTGGAACCGGGTAAACCCTCTTTATGGCGATCCTTTCCCTTCTCGCGGCCGCGATGCATCAGCAAACCGCGAGTGAACCGCCTAAACCCGTAAAGAGTCGATTTGAGCACGCTGCTCCCTTGCCCACCTTGGCACCGATCATCGTCGATGCAGCCACATGTGGGATCGGATTGGCGATGCAGACCACAAAGAACTCCGACCTTCAAGCGCGGATCATGTGGATCGACGGAACGGCCAATCTGGACCGGGTCAACGACGAGCCAAAGATTGTTGCCCTTGTACAGCAGATCAAGAAATCTGGGTTCAACACGATTGTCTTCGACGTAAAGCCCATTTCCGGCCAAACGCTTTACAAGAGCAAGATCGCGCCGAAGATTACGGAATGGAAGGGCAAAACGCTGCCATTGGATTTCGACCCGTTGGCCGTGATGGCGCGGGAAGCCAAGGGGGCGGGACTCTCCATTTTCGCGTCGCTGAACGCATTCAGCGAGGGCCACAGCATGTTCAAAGTTGGGCCCGGATACGCGAAACCGGAATGGCAAACAGTACTGTATGAGCCCGAGCCCGTCGCGGTGTCCCAAGCGGGAGCACGCTATCCGCTCAGCCAACCCGCCAACAAACTGCCCGACGAGATCGGATCGCTTGCCGTATTCAACGATGCCAAGAAGCTACCTCCGCCTAAGGACGGCCTTTTCGCGGTCAGCGTCTCGAACCGAGGGTACGTTGTCGACGGGTTTGAGCAAGGGGGCCTTGGCAGCGTGGTGCCCACGGTTCCCGACGGCGGCAGCGTGTTGGTGGGTTCGGGCGGGGGTGCTGCCTTCTTGCGTTCGAACGCCGCCCCGGGGACCAAGCTGACTTTGACCACCCAAGCCAAGTGGACGCCCATATCGGAAAGGCCCGAGCAGCAATACCCACTCCTCGTGAATCCCAATAACCCCGCGGTGCAGGAGTATGAGTTGTCCATCGCGAGAGAGGTGATGGCGGGCTACCCACTTGACGGCATCATTTACGACGACCGCTTTCGATATGGTGGGATAAACGCCGATTTCAGCGAGGTGACAAGGAAGGCCTTCGATCAATACGTGGGCAAGCCTCTCAACTGGCCGGACGACGTCTTCCATTTCACACTGAACGCCGGAGGAGTAAGGGGCATTGTCCCCGGTCCTTACTATGACTCCTGGATGGCCTGGCGTGCCTGGAACTTGAAGCAGTTCATGTGGCGGATTAGGCAGACAATCAAGCAAGCAAAACCCGACGCCCAGATCGGCCTTTACGCAGGTTCTTGGTATGGCGAATATCCTTCGCTTGGCAACAACTGGGCTTCCCCTGACTTTGACGCAGGGTTCTGGTTTATGACGCCAGAGTACAGGAAGTCGGGGATGTCCCCCGTTCTGGACCTGCTCATTACCGGCTGCTACTACCCGACTGCGACCATCTACGACGCCTTTACGAAAGGCATCGGAATCGGAAACACGGTTGAAGCAGCAGGCACATTGAGCAACCGAGCCGCCCGCGACCAGACTTGGGTGTATGCGGGGTTGAACTTACGGCAATACACGGGTAACCCAGAGGGTTTAAAGAATGCTCTGCAGGCTTCGTGTGCTTCGACCCAGGGTGTCATGGTCTTCGATCTTTCGCACGATATCGAGCCTCTGTGGCCGGTGTTCGCCGAGGCTTTCGCGCAAACCAAAAAGGCGCCGCACCAAATGCCGAGATTGTTAAATCAAATACGATTGACGCGAGCCACATTGGACAAGCGTGGAGTGAAGGAGCCCACGGTGGTTATCCCCGCCGGAACGGCCGGGACTGGGCAATAAGAACAAGCGACCCTTGCAATAAGGTGCTCAGAGCGAGGTCTGCATCCGCTCGATCTTCTTCACGTAATCGCCTACAAGTTCTTGGCTCGACGCTTCGGCTGGACTTTCGGCATAGACGTGGAACAAGGGCTCCACAGCATCGGGGAGGACCAAGACCCAGCGATCGCTTTCGCAGATCTTAATGCCGTCAACAAGCTCCACATGGGTGCCCTCGCGACTCTCCTCGCTGATTCTTCGCATGACGGCGCCCTTTGCTTCCCAGGGACAACGGACCTGCTCGTAGGCCATCTGAAACGCGGGAAGTTCGGTGGCAACGTCACTGAGCTTTAGACCCGTTTTCTGGAGCATGACAATGAGCTTCCCGAGAGAAAACGCCGCGTCAAATCCGGGGTGCAATTCTGGGAATATGAAACCGCCTCGCTCGTCGCCGGCAAAGGTGACGCCCGCGTCGAGGCTAGTCTTCATTAGCGAACGAGCGTCTGCCTTGGATCTAATCACGTGGCCGCCCGCCTTCTTCAAGAGCTCTTCGAGCTTTGTCGGAGCAGTGATGCTCATGGCAAACGATGCGTCGTTTGAAGTCTTTGCCACCAGCATGCACATGGTCGCAAAGAGGTTATGGCCTGGCACCAGATTGCCCTGGTCGTCGATCACGATGAGACGCTCGCCCTCGACAGTGAAAAGCACTCCCATGTCGTACTTGAGGGAACTCACGATCGCCTGTAGGTTCTTCACGTGGGCGGTGATTTCTTCAGCCGTCCTCGGGGCAAGCTTTGAATCGTTATAGTTGTTCAGGCTAAGGGATTCGACGCCGAGTTTGGAAAGCATCGCCGGGAAGAAGTTGGCAAGAGCTGAGTAGCCGTAGTCGCAAACGATTCTGAGGCCCCTGCGTTGCCCTTTTTGGTTCAAAAGGCGGAAGTAGTCGGCTTGATAATCTTCGACCGCGCGCTGAGAGACCTCGATGGCGCCGATGTCATCTGGGTCGACCCTTGCGAAGTCTTCGCGAAAAAATGCCGTCTCGACTTTCCTCTCCACGCGCGGTGAAAGGTAGGCGCCGCGCGAATCAAACATTTCGATAAGGGTTACGCGGGAGTTGCCAGGGAGTTTGCGTACATGGACCGAGCCTTCCGCGCCGCTCGTTTTTACAAAATGCCGCACAACGGGAACGGCGGCGCTACGCAGATCCAACACGTCGCAACCCACACTGAGGAGTGATGAAATGATGGCCCGCTTGATCATCCTCGAACTACGGGTGCTGTCACGACTCACAACGACCTGGCTCCCCGGAGGCAAGCAGGATCCATAGGCCGAGCCTAGGCGGCAAGCGAAGTCAGGGGTTATTTCGATGTTGCTGAGACCGGCAACACCCAATTCGCGAAACAGGTTGCCGCGCCACTTGTTGCCCCATACGAGTGACATCGTCACCGTTGAACCGCGTTCGATGATCTTGTCGGGCCAAAGCTTGATCCGCGGGCGAATCGTGCATCCGACATCAATAAGGCACCTGTCGCCGATGACCGCATCTTCGCCGACGGCGGTGTCTCGTTTGATGGTCACTCTCGAACAGACGGTGGCGAAGCGGACGTTTACGTTGGGGCCGATGTACGAGCTTTCCCATACTGTTGAACGCTCAACGCAGGCATCTTCCTCGACGTACACGTTGTCGCCGATGACCGAGTAGGGGCCTATGCGGGCGTTCTTGCGGACCTTGACGTTCCGCCCCAGGCACACGGGAGGAATGATGGTGGCGGTGGGGTCAATCGTGCAGTTGGTTCCCTGAAAGACTCCAGACATTACCTTGGATCCTGGAATCTGCAGCTTAACGCGACCCGACAGCAGGTTTTCTTGAGCGTCCCGATATTGGGTCAGCGATCCGATGTCGCACCAATATTCGCCCATGATATAGCCGAACATGGGCTTTCCCAATGCCAGAAGCTTGGGAAACACGTCTTGACTCCAATCGAAAGGTTCACCCGGCTCAATGTGGTCGAAGATCTCGGGCTCGAGAATATACATGCCGGTGTTGACGGTGTCGCTGAAGACCTCAGACCATGTGGGCTTCTCGAGAAATCGTGCGACCTTGCCATCCTCTTCGGTGATGACAACTCCAAAGTCGAGCGGGTTCTCAACGCGGCTGAGTATCAAGGTTGCGAGGGAGCTTTTGGATTTATGGAATTCGATCGCTTTCGTGAGATCGCAATCGGTGAGGGCATCCCCAGAAATGATCACGAACGTTCCGTCCCGAAGTTCTGCCTCGGCCTTCTTAACGCTTCCCGCTGTCCCGAGTGGAGCGTCTTCGATGCTGTACGAGAGATTGACATCGTAGTCAGAGCCATCGCCGAATGTGCTTTGGATCTCATCCGCCATGTAATGGAGGGTGGCGATGACGTCGGTGACTCCATGCCTTTTCAGGAGCGTCAGGATGTGCTCCATGATGGGCTGATTGCATATGGGCACCAACGGCTTGGGCCTGTTGGCCGTGACGGGTCGTAGCCTAGACCCCTCTCCTCCCGCCATGACTACAGCTTTCATGCGCCGAGCCCCCCTTTGGACATTCTACGTCTTAACCTACTCCATTAAATGCCACGGGCTGCGGAAAAGAATCTGGGGTGGTTCTCAGGTTCATCCTTGCACTCGACGAAATCCGCGAGGATCTTGCCGATCCAGGGTCCAAACTTGAACCCGTGCCCACTGCAGGCGCTCGCGTAAAAGCCTTTGTCACCGAGGCGTCCAAGCAGGAAATCCTCGTTGGCTGTGCTCGTATAGAGACACCCTGCAGCGTTTTCCAATCGCGGTGACTTGATGCCAAAACGTTTACGGGCTGTTCGAACAATCTTGTGCACTGCTTCCGCTGACGGCACTCGCTCTGCGTCGGTAGGGTCGATCACCGGCCCCTGTGCATGAATGCCAAGCTTGAATCCTTTCGGGCCTTCGCTCGGAAAGCCATAGGGGGCGTCATCGCTTGCCTCAATCCATACTGGACCTCGCATGGCACCATGCAAATAACCGTAGGTCTGAAGGGTCACTTTGACTGGCGCGTCAACCCACTCCCTAATCCACGCCCCGGGACAGACGACGTAGGCATCAAACTCTTGTTCGAGTCTTTCCTTGTCTGCACGGGTGTTCGAACGCAGTTCGGCGCCGGCGGCTTCGGCGAGGCCAAGGGTTGCTTTGACGGCCTTCGCAGCATCGACCCAACCCGCTTCAGGGGTCCAGATACCGACTTCATCGGATTCGAGATGCAACTGAGGGAACACGCGCTTCGACGCCTTGTAGCTAAGGAGCTCGTACTTTACTCCAAGAGATTTCAGTACCACCGCAACGGAGATCATCTTCTCACTACTTTCCGACCCAAAGTAGAGGAGACCAGGTTCGTGGAGCAGTTGCGTACCGGACGCTGCCTGCAGTTCGGACCACATTGGGTATGCGTCCAACATGATTTCGGTGTAATGGGCGTCTGGATAGGCGCTGCGGACGATTCGGGAATTGCCATGCGAGCTTCCCTGGGTATGACCAAACGGAAACCGCTCAAAAACGACGGTTTGGTGGCCACGTTCGGCAAGGTGTCGGGCCGCACTGGCTCCATCGATTCCACCACCGACCACGGCCACTTTCATGCGACTCGGAGGCTACTCGGCTTTCTTGGCAGCCGGTTTCTTGGTAGCAGGTTTCTTGGCTGCGGGCTCTGCTTTGGCGTCCTTCTTGACGGCAGGCTTTGCGGCGGCCTTTGGCGCAGCTTCCTTCTTTACGGTGGAAACCTTGGGTTCAGCGGTCGGCTTTGCGGCAACGTCTTTCTTTGCGGCAGGGACAGCCTTGGGCTTGGGGCTGGCGGTCGCAGCGGGCTTGTTCGCAAACTTTGCGGCGGTTGCCTTTGCGGCTTCCTTAATCGTTTGCTCCTTTCGGTGGCGTCGCCTGCGAATCTCTTTGTTCTTAATCCTCATGTGTTTTCTGGTCCAGTAATCCGACCGCAAGAGCCATCGCTCCGGTCAAGGTGAGTAAGGATACCCGTGGGGAGCGACATTGGTTACTGCACCAACGGCGCGTGAGTCACTCCATCGCCGCGATCTCGGCGAGGTTGTGTTTGCTTGGAGTGGCAACGCCAACTCGCCTGACGACGCATGCAGCCGTCAAGGCGGCCAACTTGAAAATCTGCTCGTCAAATCCCATTGCGGCCATTCCGAGGGCAACAGTGGCGACCACGGTATCACCCGCACCGGCCGTGTCGTAGACTTCGACCCTAGGCGCGGGCACGGTCAACGAACCTTCGCCAAACACGGCCATTCCCGCCTCACCCAGTGTGATCAGAACGTTCTTGACCCCCATCGAGCCATGCAGATCCTCGGCTGCCTGCAGCGCTTTGTCGTTGGAAAGGCCCCGCCACATGCCAAGGGCTTCGCCCGCCTCCAGCCGGTTCAAGCTGATCAACGTTACACCTCGGTAAAGGCCCAAGCTGCGCGGCTTCGGGTTGGCCACCACGGGGATGCCTTTCGCGGCCGCGCCGGCGACGATGCTCGCGCTAAGCGAAGGAGTTACGGCACCTTTGAGATAGTCGCTCAAAACGACCACTTCACACCCATCGAGGTGCCTGGTCGCCTGTTCAATGAGCTGCCTTTCGGTCTCCGGGGACACGGGGGACAAGTCTTCGTGATCGATTCGGAGCACCTGATGGGCATGGTCCGCAACGATGCGTGTTTTGCGGGTCGTTGTACGGCTCGACTCATGGACGATTCCCGCTGTCAGAATGCCCTGTTCTTGCAGGGTGCCTTCAAGACTTACGCCACTTTGATCGCATCCCAACACGCCGACCATGGAGACTTTTGCGCCGAGGGCAATGAGGTTTCGGGCCACGTTTGCTGCACCGCCCGGGAGGTTTTTCGTTTGCTCCTGTCGAACGACCATGACGGGCGCCTCTGGGCTGATGCGATCGGCTCGTCCGAAGATGTATTCATCCAGCATGAGGTCGCCAACGACGAGCGCGTTCATACCTTGGAAGCGAGCCAGTAACTCGCCGTTGTTCAAGCGGCGATCCCCTGTGGTGCTTGGGCGCGGTTGCGCAATACGACGAACAAGGCGATGCCGACAATAACCATAGAGCCGGCAACGGCCTGAGCGTCGGTGATGGGAAGGCCCGGGACATAAGTCGAACTTTCCCCAGCCCGCCAAAATTCATAGATGAACCGGGCCAGTCCATAGAGGGCAATCCCGGCTGCAAGACTCTGCCCTTTTGCAAGGCCCCTGCGCTCCAGCGCAAGCAAGATGAAGAGCCCGATAAGGTCCATCAAGGACTCGTATATTTGAGCCGGATGATGGAGGTTTGCGAGCCCTTCCACATGGATGCCCCAAGGCACGCTTGGTGGGCAGACGCCGCCGTAGCAACAGCCGTTAAGCAGGCAGCCGACCCGGCCTATGGCTTGTCCAAGCAATAACGGCGCCACCATAAGGTCCAGGACATTGAAGAAGGGCGTCTTGTTCTTGTGCGCCCAATAGACCAGGTAGAAGAAGCCGAACAGGATGCCACCGAAGCTTGTCAGCCCCTGAAACTGCCACGACAGTAGCTCGCCAGAGTGGTGCAAGTAGTAGGGCAGTTCTTGAAGAATGAAAACAACTCGAGCGCCGAGGATGCCAAACAGCAGTGTAAAAAACCCCGCATCGGTGACGGCGGTCGGCTGGAACCCGAATTTCTCCGCTCGCTTCCGCGCAAGCCACAGCGCGCCGAAGAATGCAGCGACCATCAGGAGGCCAAAGCTGTGGAGGGTAAAGCTGCCGATCTTGAATAGGACTGGATGCATTTGAGCCTTGTCAGATTACCTATTGGTGCCAGAGGTACCCCTACGGTAGCGTCGCACCCTATGCCGATTCAACGTCGATGAACTTACAAAGGTGCCAAGCGATAGTCGTGAATCCCCTGCGACTTACTCCATTCCATCACAGCCGCAAAGCGGCCATGGGATCCTGCCTGACAGACTGCGGTCTTGCCGATCACGGTCGGTTGCTCCAAAACCGTGTGCGAATGGCCGCCCAAGATGACGTCGAAGTACGGACAAACTTCGGCCAGCTTTTGATCTTGAGCATATCCGACGTGGGTCAGGGCGATGAGGCAATCCACTTCGCCGCGCATAACCTCGGCCAGGACCTTGGCAGTCGCGATGGGCGGTTCCCAAAGATAGATGCTGGCCGCTTGTGTCGGCATTTTAGAGGTGATCATTGGAACCATAACCCCGATCACGCCGACTCGTCCCTCTGGGTGGTCCAGAACGATGGATCTGGCGAGCGGAAATCTGCCTTGTTTGTCGTGGAGGTTCGCACAAAGGATCGGGTGCCTTGCGCCCTCAATTTTCAAACGGAATGCCCTCTCCAGGACGTGCGTCTCGCGATTTCCAAGGACGCTGGCCGTGCATCCCAGGGCCCCAAGCGCGGGCCAAGCCGCATCGGGCTTCAATGGAACCGCGAGGTTCCCGGCTTTAATGCAGTCGCCGCAGTCGAAATAGAAATCAACCTCCGTTCTGAGCGATTGGAGACGCTCCACTTTGGCCGGACTCAGGGTTCCGTGAAAGTCATTGGTCTGTAGAATGCGGATCGACACGACTCCACAAGTATGCGGTCTACGGAATTACCCACCCCTTAAAAACCGAGTCGTTGACACCTTAGGCTTGTGAACTTCGAGTTCAAATGGAGCATTTGGGGACAATTGGTCGAGAAAATGCGTTAGTTTAAGACAGCCATGAAGAAAGTTGCCCTTCTCCTCGTCGCCGCCGCTCTCAGCGTTGGCGCTTTCGCCCAAAAGCCCGCCCCCAAGAAAGCTGAGCCGCAGATGTACTGCGCAGTGCAGCAGGACGACAAGGTCGACATTGCAAAAGCGACCAAATCTCATATGTTTGCGGACTACAAGGGTCGACGCTATTTCTTCTGCTGCAACGGTTGTCCGCAGCAGTTTGCCAAAAATCCGGCGAAATATTCGAAGACAGCCAAGAGCATTCCGACCCCGAAGGCCGCGAAAGCCAAGCATTGATCTGAAAATCGGCCAAGCTACCTGCGGTGACGCAGCACCCACTTAAGGAAGCTTGGCCGTTTTGCGGTTTTTGAGAGCAGCCAAAGCACCTTCCACGCCCTTTTCAAGGGCGTCCGCCATCGTCCTTTGTCCACGCCGCGAGGCCATGAAGTCCTCATCTTTGCGCACCTTCAGAGTGGCCATCTCGATCAGCACAACGGGCACCTTCGAATGAATGGACGCAACTAGCGCCCCATGCTTGGCACCTACGGCCGTCGAGCGATCCGACTTTACACCGTTGTCCCTGAGGGTCACCCCACCCTTTTTAAATCCTACGTGGAATCCATACGCCGCCGCTTTGCTTCTTCCTCTCACCTCCGCCGACGGGCCCTCAAAGGCACCGTCTTTGCCAGGCAAGTCTGGGTAGTAAACGGTGTAACCCGAACTGGTCGAACCATCGCAGTGAAGCCGAATGAGCAGATCGGCGTGAGAGGCGTTGGCGATCTCGGCACGTTGCCGGTTCTTGACAAACTCCTCCTCTGCGCCTTTCGTAAGCACAACGCGGATGCCCTTGTGAATGAGCAATTTCTCGAGGGCCTTCGACATCAGCCAGTTTGCATGAAGTTCCGTCAGTTTGCGCCCGTGGGTTCCCCGACCAACCTCCGACGGGTGCCCAGGATCGATGCAAACGGTCTGTCGCCGATACAGCAGGATGCCGATGAAAAAGGCGCTAAGCAATGCCGGGACTCTCGACGATGAAGTTCTCAGACAGTCGATGAACCTGCCGCTGCATTTCAACCAGCTTGGCGTAGATGCCTTGATCCCTGGTCAACAACTCCTCGTGAGTTCCAATCTCAGCGATCCTGCCGCCCTCTATGACCACAAGGCGATCCGCGTTCCGCAGAGTCGAAAGGCGATGCGCGATCGCGAAGGTGGTTCTTCCCTGTACTAGGCGCTCCAAGGCCTCCTGAATCATGCGCTCCGTTTCCGTGTCGACACTTGCGGTGGCTTCGTCGAGGACCAGGATCTTCGGATTGTGGAGGATTGCCCTAGCGATCGCGATTCGTTGCCGCTCGCCGCCGCTGAGGCGTTGACCGCGCTCACCGACATAGGAATCGTATCCGTCTGGAAAGTTCACGATGAAGTGATGAGCGTTGGCCGCCATCGCCGCCTCCATGATCTCTTCCAAGGTGGCGTCGGGGCGTCCGTAGGCGATGTTGTCACGCACGGAACCTGGGAAGAGATAAGACTCTTGCATGACGACACCAACCTGTCTTCGAAAGTCTTCGATCTTTACTTTGCGTAGGTCGACCCCATCGAGTTCTATGACACCTTGAGTTGGGTCGTAGAATCGCAACAACAGATTGATGAGGGTCGATTTCCCAGCGCCTGATTGGCCGACAAGGCCAATCATTTCGCCCGGCTTGACGTCAAGGTCGATGCCGTGGATGATCTCCCGGGCCTTGTCGTAACCGAAGTGGACGTCCTTGAAAACGACTCCACCTTTTATGGCGGGCACGGGCACGGCGTTGGGCGCATCCTCGATGTCGATGGGTGTGTCGATCACCTCGAAAACGCGCTCCGCGGCGGTGAGGGATCGCGATGACCAGTCGACGATGCGTTGAAGCATCATCAGTGGGTTTTGCAGCATCGCCACGTAGCCAATGAAGGCGGTCAACTCTCCGATCGTCATGCGCCCCTCGAGCACGCCGTGGCCACCCACCCACCAGACCATGAACCCGCTCGTCGCCATGATGAATACAACCATTGGGAAAAAGGTCGCCCAGGTTCCCTCGACCAAGTAGCCCAACTTGGCGAGGTCACTGACCCTTCGATCAAAACGCTTGACCTCACGGGTCTCGCCGTGAAACGCTTTGACCACGCGCATGCCTTGGAGAACCCCGTTGAGAGCGCCGCTCAACCGGGCCGATGAATGCCAGAAGCGGCTCCAGATGCGCAACATCCTGCGACGGAACCACTTTACTGCGGTGAGTATGAGTGGGATGGGCAAGAGCGCCCAAATGGCGATCTGCCAATTCATGACCAACATGGCGACCGGAATCGCAATGAGCATGATCCCCTGGTTCAAGATCACAGGGACACCGTCGATCAGCACATCGTAGAGGGCCCCCGTGTCGTTGGTCATTCGCGACATGATCGATCCGACATTGCGCTTGTCGTAAAAGCTGAGGGAAAGGTCTTGCAGCTTGGCGAACAGGCTGTTGCGGATCGCAACGGTGATCTTCATGCCGAGGAAGGCAACGTTGCGGCCGCGTGCTATCTGAATGCCCATAATCACCAGTCTGGAAAGCACCAAGACGAGCACAAGAGGCAAGAAAAGTCCCACCTGACCTCGCGTCAGAACATTGTCAACCATCAGTTTGGTGACATAAGGTGGGGCCAGTTCCAAGACAGTACCGCCGACGCTCAAGGCGGCTCCTACCGCAAGTCGGACTTTGAACGGCTTCGCATAGCCAAACAGTCGCAACAAAGTCTTGCCACGGTTGAGACATCCGAGGCAAATGTCTGAATCTTCAGGCAACGGCCGCCCGCACTTGGAGCAAAGGCGAGTCTTTTCGGCGACATCTGGGATCGGCCTGTTTTCGACGAGGGCTTTCAGCTTTTTTTCGGCACTCGCCAGAAGCAGGCTCTTGCCCGAGGTCGAGCGCAGCAATTCGACGGTGGTCCCATCGACATCGGCCAGCAGTGCGACGGCGCCAACCAGATCCTCTGTTCGGGGCCGCTTCAAGTCCTTGATGGGCCACGAGCCAACGACCTCTTCCCCCATGGGCGTTTGCTCCAATCGGGTCGCCGTCTCGGCTGTCACGACGAGCCTGGCAGCGCCGAACCGACCAATGTGAAGCAAATCACTCTCGATCTCGAACATAGCTTGCCCGATGTCGGGCAAGGCATCAGCGGGCGTTAAGGTACCGGCCATGGATAACTCATTGTGACGCGTGACCACGTTTCTACGAGAGGATGCCTTCTAGGGGCATCAGTCACCCGCAAAGAACATATGCAGGGCCAAGCCGCACAAGACGGTGGCCATCAACCACCGCTGGCCCAATGCCAAAGCAGGCCTCGCGCTTAGGAATGCAGCCACCGAGCCTGCGACCATCACCGTCGCCGCGTTCACTAAGACGCTGATCACGATGTGCCAAGACCCCAGCGTGACCGTTTGCATGAAAACGTCGCCCCGGGAAGGTCTTATGAACTGTGGCAACAGCGTGAGATACAGGGCGGCGGCCTTTGGGTTAAGAAGGTTGGTGGTAAGACCCATCCAAAAGAGACGACTGGGGCTGTTGGGCGGCAGCTCGCGGATCGCCATGCCTGATGCGCCCTTCTTCACCGCCTGCCAAGCCAGGTACGCCAGGTACAACGCGCCACAGGTGCGGATCACCGTGAACGCTGCGGGGTGCGACGTCAGAATCCGAGCGAAGCCAAAGGCGACGCACAGCATGTAGATGACGAAGCCGGTTGCGATCCCGAGCAGCGAAAGCAGGCCCGCGCCCCTACCCTGACACACCGATCTCGAAATCAGATAAATCTGATTCGGCCCTGGGGAGACAACCATGATGAGGGCAACGAGGGTGAACGCAATCAGTGTGGGGCGATCAACCATCTTGCTCCTCACCCCCCATGACAAACATGCCTTCTTGGAATACGAGGATTACCTCAAAAAATGAGCCGCTTTAGAGCGCCATCACTTCGGCAAGATCGAGTTTTTTCGGGTCGACGATGCGTTCCGTGCTCAGCACGTATCCAAGCGGATGGGAGACCAGCTTGTTGCCGTCCACTCCAACCATCTCACAAACGGCGCCGTCGATGAGGCGATTGGCGGCATGAGCGCCCAAGCGCAAAGCCAGTACTCGATCAAAGGCGGTGGGACTGCCTCCCCGTTGCATGTGGCCCAACACAAGGTAGCGTGCTTCAAAACCCGTGTTCTTTTGGATGAACTCTTTGATGTCGGCCGCGCGCATGGCGCCCTCTGCGACGACTATGATGTTGCTTCGCTTTCCTCGCGCAGCAGCGGTGCGCAACCGATCGCAGATGTCAAGGAGCGAGTAGGGCAGTTCGGGAATCATGATCGCTTCCGCGCCGCCGGCAAGACCCGCTTCCACGGCGATGAATCCATTGCGCCTGCCCATCACTTCGATGACGAAAACTCGTTCATGCGAGTAAGCCGTATCTCGCACTCGGTCAATGGCCTCAAGGGCCGTGTTGACGGCGGTGTCGAAGCCGACAGAGAAATCCGTGCCGGAGATGTCGTTGTCGATTGATCCGGGCACACCCACGATGGGATAGCTGAAATCTTCGTGGAGCGTCAAGCCGCCCCGTAGAGACCCATCGCCACCAATGACCACCAGCCCCTCGATGTCGTGGCGCCGAAGCGTGTCATGCGCCTTTTCGCGTCCCTCTTTGGTCATGAACTCTTTGCTTCTCGCCGTACGCAGGATCGTTCCGCCGTGACCAATGATGCCGCCGACGGACTTAGATTCCAGGGGAGTGCACTCGTCGCGGATGATGCCTTCGTATCCGTGGAGAAACCCAATGACGTCACAACCGCGGCCGATGGCGGCGCGAACCACACCTCGAATCGCCGCGTTCATTCCCGGCGAGTCGCCTCCGCTGGTGATGACCCCTATCTTCTTAATCATCGGTTTGGTTCATTATGCTGAAGTCGTGTGGCTATTTCTGCCCTTCAGACGTAGTCATTAGTTGAGTGTCAAGTCTGCTTAATCAACCCCCCAAGTTGCAGGGCCCCCTCAACACAGCAGTCGGCGCAATGATGCGGCCGTCCGGTTCCGTCTTCATCGAGGATTCTCTGGCGGTGGCGGCCATCAGAATGCGCGAAAACGGTACGTCATTCGTTCCCGTGATCGATGGTGACAAGCTGAAGGGCGCGGTCACAGAGGCCGGGCTCGTCAAAGCCCTCGCCGAAGGCTCCCAGCCCACCGATTCGGTCGTCCTCGCATGTCAGCCCGCACCCACGTGTTCTCGCTACACAACGGGCGCAGAAGCTCTGCGGCTCTTGAGCGACAAAGCGTCGGACTTCCTCATCGTGGTTGATGACGATGGAAGGACCGCTGGTTTATTACTGCCGTCGGCTCTTCTGCAGCGCCCCGGCACCCCAGTAAGACCACCAACCATTGGAGGGATGGCAACCCCGTTTGGCGTCTATCTGACCACTGGCACCCTCCGCGGTGGTGTCGGTAACCTGGCGCTGATGACGACGGGCATGTCGATGTCAGCGATGATTCTTGTCGGCGGGATTATCGCTTTGTCCGCAACTGATTTTGCCGCGGCCCATGGGATGACACATTCTGCCGCCGACGGGTTGGTCGGCCCACTCGCCTTAGGGCTATTCTTGCTCTTCATGAGGCTGGCGCCCTTGTCTGGAATCCACGCAGCTGAGCACAAGGTTGTTCACGCCATTGAACGCGGTGAGGAATTGACTCGGGAAACGGTGCGAAGGATGCCACGCGTTCACCCGCGATGCGGGACCAACATCGCCGTGGGCCTCTCGCTCTTCACAGGTGTGTTCTCGGCGGGCATCTTGTCGAATTTTGGGGAAGATCTTCGAGTCGTGATCGCGCTCCTCGTTGCCCTCGCATTCTGGCGCCCGCTCGGCTCGTTCGTTCAGTACTGGGTCACGACAAAGCCTCCCACGGATAAGCAAATCGACTTGGGAATCGTTTCTGGAAAGGATTTGCTCAAGAAATATGAGGGGGCTCACGTCACCCATGCAACCTTTTTGAAGCGCTTGATAAACACCGGCGTGCTTCACGTGCTTGCGGGTTCAGCGGCAGCCTATTTCCTGGTTGAAGGGGTCCTCTACCTCTTCGGTCACGGGGATCTGCTCAAGGTATACTGAGCCCTTCTGAGGTTCTAGTTGCAAACATTCGCCACCATAATGACCGTTATCGCCATCATCGTTGCCTTGGTTTTCACCTTCTTGGTGTTCATCACGGGCAAGGGTGACGCAATGTCGGGCAGCGGCGGCGTGCGAACCACCTTTAAGGGTAAAGCGAGTTTCGACGATATCATGTCCCGAATGACTCTCGGCCTAGGGGTCGTGTTCATGGCCCTGATGATCATCCTCGACGTACTCGGAAATTACGTCGCCAAGAAGTAGGCTCCGTACGGGCCTCTAGCCCTTGGCTACATGGCAATCACGGGGTGCCGCCTGCCGCACCGATCGCGAATACGTAATCGTCCTTGATGCGTACGCGGATGCAGAACCAGATCCGGTAATGGGCTGACATATCTTCAGCGTCCGCTTACTCTCCCTCGATCCACCCTGTGTCGCCGTAGGGTTTCCCCCCGAACAGTGCATCTGCATCCATCGGGCTCATTAAGACCTCTCTTGGGCGCGGGCCGTCGCGCGGGCCGACGATCTGCCGCGACTCCATCTCATCCAACAGTCGGGAAGCCCGTTGGAAGCCAATGGAAAACCGACGCTGGAGCATGGACGTTGAAGCCTGCCCCCTGTCTGCCACCCATCGCACCGCATCCTCCCAGAGTGGATCGACTTGATCGCCAAAATCTCCTCCTTCACGCTTTTCGTCATGCACTCCAGAGACGTCCACGGGTTCCAACACATAAGCTGGCTTTTCCTGAGCGCGCCAGAAGCTGCAAACAGCTTCAATTTCCTTTTCTCCGACGTAACAGCCTTGAATTCGAAGCGGTTTGGAGGCGTCGATCGGGAGGTAAAGCATGTCGCCGCGGCCAATGAGCGATTCGGCTCCCTTTTGATCAAGAATGGTGCGGGAGTCGATCTGCGAGGACACCGTAAACGCTATGCGGGACGCAATGTTGGCTTTGATGGTTCCCGTGATGACGTCCACCGAGGGCCGTTGCGTGGCGATGACCAAGTGGATACCCGTCGCTCGTGCCAACTGTGCCAGACGACAGATTGATGTCTCGACTTCGGCGGCAGCCTGCATCATTAGGTCTGCGAGTTCATCAATCACGACGACGATGTAGGGCATTCGATCTTGGAAGGTGGCCTTGGTGTTCCAACCTTCGATGTTGCGAACACCTTCGTTCGAGAACAGGTCGTATCGCCGGTCCATTTCTCGCCAAACGGCCCTCAATACTCCGGGGGATTCCTTGACATCTTTGATGACGGGGCACATCAGATGCGGAATCTGGTCAAAGAGCGATAACTCCACGCGCTTGGGGTCGATCATCACGAACCTCAGATCTTTCGGCGTGTTTCGCATGAGGAGGCTGGTGATGATGGAAGCGAGCCCGATGGACTTCCCTGAATTCGTTGCACCGCAAATGAGCAGGTGGGGCATTTTGGTGAGGTCGGCGTACTTGTTTTGGCCACTGACATCCTGGCCCAGAGCGACGCACAGGCGCGAAGGATGGTCTTTGAACTCACGCGCATCGCAAACCTCGCGCAGGCTGACGGCCGTTGCCGAGGTATTTGGCACCTCCACACCGATGGCCGCCTTCCCGGGGATTGGCGCCTCAACGCGAACGTGTGATGCGGCCAAATTCATCGCAATGTTGTCGGCCAAAGCCGTTATTCGCGCGACCCGGATTCCAGGGCCCAGTTGAATTTCGTATCGGGTGACAGTGGGACCCGTAGCCACTTCAACTACATTTGCGTCTATGCCGAACTCTTCGAGTGTGCTTTCAAGCGTCTCGATGTTGCGTTGCATCTCCTGTTGGCTGCGTTTGGGTTTGGCGGGCGCTTCGTTCAGCAACGTCAAAGGAGGCAATTCATATCCCTCTTTCGACGTCCTGGTGTCGAGCGTCAGACCTTCGGACGTCTGCGTCGTGTTCTTGAAGATCGGCGCAACTCGTGCTCGCTTGATCTCTTCGTCTTTGCTTGACTCGTCCGCCTGCGAAACAACTGCGTGTCGAAGCGGTCTGCTTGGGCGATCCGTCGGAATGCGTTTCAATGTGGGTCGAACATCAGTTGCCCGATTCTTGAGCATAAGCGCGACGGATTTCAAGGATGTGTTCCCACAGAGGATGAGTCCAATCAAAGCCAACGTGCCCAATCCAAAATAGCGAACTTCACCAAGCAACGCGGAAAAGGTCCACCCGATTACGGCCCCGAACACTCCACCCGTAGCGTTGATTTGTGAAGGGTTAAAGAAATCGCCGGAGTCTCCGGGGTTAGCCAACATCCCCAACAATGCGAAATAGAACAACGACGCGCCGAAAGCGAGCGCCCCTAAGTTCACCGTTCGTCGACCGCTGATGGCAGCGAGTCCCATTCCCGCCATCAAGATGGGCACGCCCATGGCGCCGCGGCCAAACAACCCTCTGAAAACGGCACTTAAGACCTGTCCGAGGAAGCCCGTATTCGCAACGGCGAGCGAAAGAGCGGTGATGATCGCGAGCGCGATCAAAAGAACTCCGACGATGTCTGAGCCCCGGTGGGAACTTACATCTTCGGCTTGACGTCTGCCAGAGGCAGTCGGCCGTGAACTGACCTTCATCCTGAATGTATTCCTTGCAGCCGATCCTTGGCTGCTGACGCGATTATGGCAGGTCCGTGGTAATGCCGCAGTTCGCTGTGTCCCAAAAACACCTTAGCTTGAAATATCACTGTTCACCTTTCATTAGCGCCACTTGTAAAGGACGTCAGGAAAAGAGCACAGGACGCTCTCGCCGCCGAATGTTGAGCAGAAGGCCCACGCAAGACATGCAAAGCCATATCGCCGTGCCGCCGTAACTTAGGAACGGCAGCCAAAGTCCGACAACGGGCAGAAGCTGCAGAATCATCCCAAGATTCACAGTCATGTGAAAGGCTAGGATCCCGATGATCCCGGCGACGAGCATCCGATAGTAGGGGTCCGTGGCGTCAAGCATCACGAGCCAAGCTCGGAAAAAGAAGAAGCCATAGGCTATCAGGACCAACGTGCAACCCACCAAGCCACCCTCCTCGCCCACGACGGTGAAAATAAAATCGTTATGCTGCTCCGGAATGAATCGAGCCTGCTTTTGCTCGCCGCGCAAAAACCCTTCTCCCAACACGCCGCCAGACCCAAAGGCGATTTCAGATCGCAGCGTTTGGTAGCCACTGTCCTTTTCGTTGCCATGAAGCAAGCCCTCGACCCTGCCCTTCTGATAGCTCGTCAGCACTCCCGGGGTCGCCCATACAAGTCCAATCAACACAGCGGAGACACCAATGAAGCCAAACACGAATTTCATCGGGACATCTGCCGCCAGGCAAACGCTCAACCAGATGGCGACCATCACCATAGCGGCGCCTAGGTGCGGCTGCTTGAAAATGAGCGCAGCGGGAACGGCAATGTGCAGGAACGAAAGTGCGAAAGTCGAGAGCTTCTTGATCGAATCTTGCCTAGCTGCGAAGAAACTCGAAAGGGTGAAGACAGTAAACAACTTCGCGAGCTCGCTGGGCTCAAATCGGATCGGTCCCAAAGTGATCCAGCGTTGTGCCCCCATCTCGTGGAAACCGAAGCGCGTGAGCACGATGCCAAGGATCAAGAGATTGACCAGGTAGACGGCTGTTGCGAACCTCTCCAGCAACTTCGGATGCACAAGAAGAAAGAAGGTGAACGGGAGGACCCCAATGACAACGTAAAACAGCTGTTTCGCGAAATTGCCACCACCTTCTTTGTGATAGCCTTCGCTGTAAAGCGACATCAAACCGACGATGAGGAGAATGATCGAGGACAGCAACAGGAACCAGTCAATGCGGAGTCCTTTGATCCGCTGCTCGGACGCCGCCGCACGCCCCCCGCCGACCATCGCGGTCATTTCCCATCTACAGGCAAGCGTGTCGACCCGCTGCCAATCTCGCGCTTGACCACCCCCATATTTTTCACGAACCAGAAGGCCAAACGCCGCTCCGCCGGAGACCTGGTGCCGCTGTCCATGGTGAGCCTCACTTCCGAGAGAATGGCGTCATCCTGACGACCGGCGGGCCCGTAGACTCGATCCGCTTTCGTCAAAACGGTGGCTTGCGCGGACCGAGCCAATCCGCTCCACATGTTTCCCTTCCACGTCCAAGAAGCACCCACGTTCATCGGGAATTTCAACAACGGCAAAGGCGGGTCGAAGGACTCACCTCCAGCTTGTCTCAGCGAAAAAGAGTCTGAGGAGACCGCATACGTTTCGGTTTCCAAGCTCTCGCCATGCGACCTCAGATCCAAGGTCATCTCATTCGCCTTTATCGTTTGAACAATGCTGACGGGGGCGTTGAGCCCGCCTAGAACAAGAACGCCCTTTTCCCCGGGGGCTGCCTCCGGATTCATTTCTTCCATCGTAACACGCGGGCCGCCTCCGTCCAACGCGGCCGCTAGCGAGGCTTGCGATTGCTTGCACCCGCACGCGGCGAGGGTCAAGACAGAGGCGAGTAGGCAGAGCTTCAAGACTTGATGCTCCCATCGTCGAAGCTGACGAGTTTGACAACGTGGGACTGAGTGCGACCGCTCATGGTGACAGCCTCGTTCATTTCAACCAGTCCGATACCCTTCGCGAAAACCATGTCTTGCTTATCTTTGAGGGTGCCAGGTCCAGAATCAACCGTGACTTCAAGTTTTACGATCAGCGTCTCCACCGATTTTCCAAGAACTTTTCTTCTGCCTCCGCGATAACTTTCTCCCTTTATCTCGAGTGGCACCTCGGTCTTGCCTATCGATGTGGCCCCCTTATACGCCCACTCCACTTTGCCGTCGCCAACTTTGAAAAGGGGATGAGCGTCGGCCAGGAGCTTTTTGCCATCGTACGAAACGATCGTAATCTCCGCTCGGGAGGCAATATAGTAGCCCACATCTGACTTCACTCCGTCCTGAAAGGTGAAAACCGGAAACACGGTTTGATCGGCCACCTTCATCGCAGGTTGAACTTCATGGAGAATGAGTGCCCCCTTGATTGCTGAATCGGAGTAGGTGGCCCTTAAACCCGGTGAGAGCGGGAAATAGTCCGAAGCGACGGGATCGGCCGTAGTGGCCGGAAGGATAAGCGCGAGAATCGGAAGGGTGAACCCAAGTGTCATTTCGTGGGGTTGGACTTACTCTCTTCAAGAATGATGGTTTGAGTCTTGCCGTCGGCCGTAACCGCGTCTTCCAGTCTAACCTGGCCTTTTCCACGCACGTACCAACTCACAGTCTTAGTACGCGCCTTTTTTCCGTCTATGACAGCCGTGCCCTTCGACTCCACCACCAATGCCTCAAAGTCCCCAGCTTTCGTTTTCACCTGCTTTATGCCTTTAGCCGTGAAGACGTCGTCTCCTGTGATATTCCGGCCGTCCGAAGTCGTCATTGTCGTCTTCACACTCCAAGTGGCTCCAGGCGTCAACTTCGCGGGCAATTCTAGGTGCTTAGATCCAATCTTCCCCAGCGAAGTCGATATGGTGTAGATTCCGTCGGGCTCGCAGGTCACCTCCTCTGTGCCGCCGAACTGTTCCAGAGCTCCCGTTCTGGAAGTCTTGAAATGCGCCACCCCACCCTTCATGCCAGTGAACACCGTCTGGACCGAACCCGAACTGACTTGTTCGGCCGGGGATCCACTGCCGATTCGCAATTCCACGTCGATGGGCTTTCCATTTCCGAGCCCGAAGTACTCGTATCCCTCGTGTTTCAGGCTCTCGGGAATGGCAGCGAGGTCACCCTGCTTAGTTGGCTCCGCAACGGCCTTCTCCGTCGCCTGCATTTTTGCACCATCGATGGGTCCAGGAGTAGCCTTGGCGGACAGTTTGGTGTCCCCTGCAACGGGTGCCGGCGCCTGCTTCCCACATCCGCCGAGAAAGGAAATCAGTAAGGTCAGAGCAAGGCCCTGTCGTAAATTCATCTTCACCTCTTTGAATCGCGTTTCTTCAATTTCAGGACGACGTGATCCATGCCCGTGTCCTGGGTGTACAAAGCCATGCCAACTCCCGGGACGAGCCAAATGCTGCTGACGGCCCTGGATTGGTCCTTTCCCTCGCCGAAAGTCACCTTGCTCTCTACGCAAATGGCCGATAGCCGTCCAACTTCGGTTTCGACTTCCTGAGGGGCCAAGATCATGCTCTCCGATTTGGTCCGACCCGGCTTTCCGTCGGTCATCGTCGCGATGCCGGACCATGAGAATGTCTTGCCTTTCTCGGCAGGAAAGACAATGATTGGTTTGGGTGGGTCAACCGGCTTAAGGCTCAGTCCATCAGCGACTTGATAAATGCCCTTGTCATTGGCCAGCCAGATCAGCCTGCTCGACAACGAGCCGTTCAGCGTCACTTCAAACGTGGCTCGTGCTCCTTGTGGAGTGTTCTCGACTTTCGTGATCTTGAACACCTGGGATGCGGGAGGCTCGATCCTTTGCCTTCCCCCAACGTTCTGTGACACATTGGCTACGAAAGTCCATTCGTTTCCGACTTTGAAAGGCATCAGGTTCTGATCGACACCTTCATGGATCGCGACCGTTTCGACTTTGGCGACGGGCTTCGGTTGGTATTCGGATCCACGGCCACAGCCGCACACCAGTGCGGCCGCCGAGGCGACGAGCAAAGATACAATATGGGACTTCATTTCGTGGGAGCTCCTGCCTGATGCTTGTTGATCAAGTCAACGGCCTCGCGAACCAATACTTCATCTGGGTTCTGGGTGATGTCAAGTGATCGCTCCGACAACTCATGCGAAATGCGTGGAGCTGCGATCGCAATTCCCTCCGCGACTAAGAGAAGCTGGGTTCCCACTCTCCCTTTACTGTATTTCCAGAGTCTGTCGCTGCCCTCATCGGTGAGTTCTATTGTCAAGTCGCTGAGTTTTCCGGTCGACGCGTTATAGCTTTTGTAGCTTGCCTTATTGATAAAGCTCTCGTTGATGACGACGGTGGCGCTTTGAAGCACTCTTTCGGGTCCATCCGCCAACTGAGCAAGGTTCTTCTCGTCGAGAAGGTCCCGCAAGCTGCGGGCCACATCCTCTTTTTGCTTTGGGTTTTCGATGAGCTTCCGAGATTCCTCAATGTAGTAGCCGATTTGCATCTGACGATCCGCCTTAGCTTTGTCTTCGTAGCGAAATTCCACGGCCTGAAGCAGCCTCGGCTTGAACGGCTTCAGGATGGTTGCGTGTAAGACCTGCCGCACACCTGCGACGCTCACCTTGACGGGCACCTGTGCCCTCACGACGATGCCGTCTTCGAGCGATTTGATCCGCAGTTCCGGAAGGGGAGTGCCATCCACCTGGACATTGAGGTCATTGATGAGCTTTTGCTTGAGGGTGGCGTCGCCCGCTAACGCTTTCTTTACATCCTCCGCTTCCCAGTAAACGCGCTCCGGAGGCAGTTTGTCCTCGCGAAGATCGTTAAGAATGCTCACGAATTTACTGAGTTCTCCTTCGTTGCCCTGCATCGCGCCCAGCATCTCGCGAATCGGGATGCGGCTCTTCTTGCCACCTCCCGTGTCAGCCTCCATCCCGCCACCACCTCCGCCAACTCCCGCGGAACCCTGTTTCATCGTTTCCTCGGCAGACAGCTGGCGGAGCTGGGCCATTTGGTTGGCGACGACAATCTTGAATCCGCGCCCTAAGTCCACGCCGACGATGTTCACCTTCCCGGGCTTGATCTCCGCGAAGTGGAATTGGTCTACGCGCCAGTTCGAATAGAAGCGATACCCGAAGAATGCGCCGACCGCGAGGGCCACAAATCCCACAGCAATCTTCGTTGAGTGACGGACCTTATTCATCGAGAACACCTTCGACTCACAACATCGTCAGAGCGCATTTGGTTCTCACTTTTCGCTTCAAAAGGGCACTTTCGCACGGCTAACCAGTCTACTCGCTTGGATTGAACTGAGCGTACGGGCCACCGTCAACCGATGATACGACTGCAGTCAGTCCGGTGTTGGGGACCGTCCAGAGCACCGCGGCTCACGGCGCGTTGGTCAACAAAACGCCTCGGAAAACCTTGTGCTGCTTAACGAGCCCGAAGATTTGCAGCATGTCGAAACCTTGTGGCCCATGCGCGGGGAGAACTACCGAGGGACGATCTGCGATTCGATCAGGCCACTGAGGATTCGATCGGCCGTCAGCCCTTCCACTTCCGATTCGGGCCGCAAGACCACGCGGTGCCGGAGCACGGGAAGGGCGAATTCCTTCACGTCATCTGGGATGACGAAGTCGCGGCCACGCAGTGCGGCAACCGCCTTGCTGCAATTCAAGAGTGCGATGCCGGCTCGCGGAGAAGCCCCAACGAGGAGATCATTCGAATCGCGGGTCGACTTTACAACGCTGTAGATGTAGTTGAAGATCTTGTCTTCCACCGTCACGGAGGTGACCTCTTTGCGCATTGCCACTAGCTGGTCCGCCGAAACAACCGTCGTCACGCCTGCCGCTTCCAATCGTTGAGGAGCGAAACCGGCGTGATGCTTCCGAAGCACGTTCTGCTCCTCGTCGGCGGTGGGATAGTCGATGATTATCTTGAGGAGGAAACGGTCTTGTTGCGCCTCCGGCAACGGATAAGTGCCCTCGAAATCTATGGGATTCTGGGTGGCGAAAACAAGAAATGGTTCAGGGAGTTTGTAACGTTCGCTGTCGATGGTTGCGTGGCGCTCTTCCATCGCTTCAAGTAGGGCAGCTTGCGTCTTTGGAGGCGTGCGATTGATTTCGTCAGCAAGAAGGATGCTGACGAACATGGGCCCAGTCCGCAGTTTGAACTCGGACGTCTTGGGATCGAATACGTTCGTGCCAATCACGTCACTTGGCATGAGGTCCGGCGTGAATTGAACACGGCCGTATTGAAGGTTCAGAGTCTGCGCCAAAGCGCGCACAAGCAGGGTTTTCGCGACGCCAGGAACGCCTTCCAGCAATACGTGCCCATCGGCCAAAATTGCGACAAGCACTTGCTCTACGACCTTGTCTTGGCCGATGATGGCCTTTGCGACCTCGGCCCGGATCGCTTCAGCGACGCTTTCGACGCTCATGGTGGAATTGACAGGCATCAAACCGGGATCGTACCTGACATAGTTCATTAACATTGCGGGCCAAAGAGGACAAGAACTTGGGACCTTGATCACCCAATGCGCCTCCATCCGTCAACATCTTTAAGAACATGCTTCCCCTCATTCTCACCCTGACCTTGATTCAATCCCCAACACACCCAGTCACCAGACTCGCGCTCAAGGCGAAGGCGTCCGCGGCGAGAGCCGTAGCGCCTTTTCCGAACGAGTATCTAGCCAAGCCGCCAGCTGCCGGCAAGGTGCTCGTAACCGTCAACGGGTTGCCGATCAGGGCGTCCGAACTTGAAGCCTACTTGTGGGATTGGCGCGGTTATGAAGCGCTGCAAGACGCGATATCTTATCGTCTTGTGGAGCAGGCGGCGACAAGGGCGGGAGTCGTCGCCACCAAGGAAGAAACGGACAAAGCGATCAAAATGAAGGTCGACGAGATTCAGAAATCTGCACCCAAAGGCAAATCGCTCGATCAGTCCCTGAGAGAACAGGGTTATCCGATGTCGCGGCTGGTTTTAAGGGTTCGCAGCGAAGTGCTGCTCGACAAGCTCGTCCTAAAGGACCTCAAGCGGGACGAGTTCGTGAAGGTATCGACGATCATCTTCCATCCAGATTCAGAACAGACGCCCGCGCTTTCCGCGGCAATCCGCCGAGCGGACGACGCTTATCAGAAGTTGCAAAAGGGGAGCTCTTGGGACGTCGTTCTCAATGAAAACGAATCCGACCAGCGCGCTCTAAAATCGCGCGGGATGCTTGGTTGGCGAAAGCTCAGCTCTTTCCCGCCCACCGTCGCTGCGGAACTCAGCACGCTGAAAGTGGGGGCCATCTCCAAGCCAGCCCAAACGTTGAATGGCATTCAATTCTTCAGGATGGAAGGACACGGCTCCGATGCAAAGGGCGCAGATCTCGAGGAGATGAAATCGTACTTTTTGAACGCCAACGGACCGACTGTGTTAAGCAAGATACGCGAGACTGCGAAGATCGAGCGATTCTTCCCCTAAGGGGGATCCTGCGCGGGTCAACCGCTCTTTTCTTGCGATTCTTGCCGCAACTGCGTTATAATGTTCGTCGGAGTCACCACGGCAGGTGGAAACGGAGGTCGGGGCAGGGAAGCTCCCTCCAATAACGCTCCCCAAAACGTCTTCTAAGCGGTGCAACAACGCACGCTTCTCATCGCCGATCATGCCGCCTCGTGGCGCGAGTGGCTTAAAACCCACCGCGGTGAACGCGATTTCATCTGCCTGGACCCAGCGGATCCGAGCCAATCTCCACCTGGACGACTCACACTGCATCGAGGGGATAAGATCGCGACTTGGCGCTTTTACGGCAGCCTGGACCCCCTGCGAGCGCCACATGTCGCGATCATGGCCCTTTCACGCTTCCTGGAGGAGGCAGGGGCCGACGCAATCATCCAGCTTCCGCCGCATCGACCAAGTCCAATGGTGAGGCAGTTCGTCTCCCTTGTTGCGGAACTCGCTCAACCCGGTGAAATCCTCATTTCGAAAGGTCTGCCGCTCGAGCAAAACGCCTTGCCGGTCGGCCCGGAAGAAGTCGCGCTCGGAGAAGGGTTCCCCGACGTTGTACGGCACGCACAGCGCAAAGCCCAGTGGATCAAATTGATCGAAGACGGTGAAGACCATGAAATCGAGCTGTCGAAGGTGAGCATCGAGGGAGGGCGTCTCGGATCAGGGCAAAGGATTAGGGAAAAACCGATTGGAGCCCTCCATATGGAAGTGTGTGGCGCAACCCTACTCATCATCGTCGCAGACAAACATCCGGAGGACGCAGAACTGGCAAGGGCGCTTGACGCAAGCCACTGCAGCAGGGTGCACGTGGTGGAGGCCCGGGCTTACGACGGGCTGCTGTGTTCATTCGCGAGGCAAAGCGGCGAAGATTTCGGCATGGGTTTCATCAAAACCATCGACTTTGAATCGGGCTTAATCAATGCGGGATGCACGGGCGTAGGGCCGGACTCGGTGCGAACCGTGCGCATCGGGGGCCTGCAACTGGATGTCGCGGGAAACGAAATCGGTGAAGCCCGTCCTTGGCAGGTATAAACCTACCGATGCGGCTATTCCTTGTGCGACACGGCCAAACCGCCTGGAACGCCGAGTTTCGCGCCCAAGGGCATACGGACATCCCACTCGATGAAACGGGCCTTGCCCAGGCTGACCAGTTGGCATCTGCGATGGTCGATCTTGGCATCGCCAAGGTTGTTTCCAGCGACTTGGTGCGAGCAGCGAAAACGGCCCAAAGGGTCGCAGCAGCACTGAGCGTTCCCTTGACTCTGGATCATTCCCTAAGGGAGCGGTCTTTTGGCTCTTACGAAGGGATGGTTTTCAACAAGCTTTCGGTGACAATGGCGGAACAGCAGCGACAGGACGGGGTGGGGCCGTACGACGTATGCCCGCCTGAAGGCGAATCGGTCCGCGACACTTGGCGACGCATCGAGCCGTTCGCGCACAGCTTGTTTCGAGAACACGAGAATACGCTGGTGGTCGCTCACGGTGCCAGCACGGCGCTGCTCCTCGCCCATCTCGTCCGCGGCACGGTGGACACTTCGCGGGCTTTTCGATTTGGCAATACAAGTATCACCGAACTGATTCGCAGGCCGGAAGGCACCTTCCAGATCCTACGTTACAACGACACATCGCACCTTGCCGAAGGCAAGCCCCTCATCGGAACTTTAGATGGCGCGTCTCGCTAAAGCTTATCCGGCCGTCGTAAGCGGCCTGTTGCTGATCCTGGCTTTCCCGCCCTTCAACGTTCGTCCGTTGGTCTTCCTCGCCCTAGTTCCATGGCTCGCAAGCCTGACCAAGTTGGGAGTCAAGGGATCGTTCAAATCGGGCTACGTCATGGGTTTCGTGTTCCTGCTCAGCCAATTTCATTGGCTGCACGTGCTGACGGCCAGATGGACGGGCAGCAATGGGCTTGCAATCGTGCCCTACATCCTATGCTGCATCCTGGGATCGCTTTACTTCGGTCTGGCCGGGTGGTTGATCTGGATATGTTGGGAACGCAGACAACCGCTCATGATCCCGCTCGTCTGGGCTGGCGTCGAAGTTTTTCGCAGCTATATCCCCGTGTTTGCCTTCCCGTGGGGGCTCCTTCCGTCGCCGCTTTGGCCCTATCGGGCACTCATAGAAACCGCCTCGTTTGGGATGATTTACTTCACCAGTGCGTGGATCGTGTTGGGCAACACTTTGATGGCCCAAATGCTGGCCAAGAGGACATACAGCAGGCCGGGCATCGCCCTGTTTTGTTTACTCCTTGGGGCTTCCGTGGCCATCTCCCAAGCGCCTCCCAAAGGACCCCCGTTCCGTGTGACCATCGGGCAGCCAGGCGTCGATATGGCCTTCGGCAACAAGGACCTCAACCGCGCCCAAATCAACCGATACGTCGCCAGCTTCGAAGGCGACGCGCTGAGAAATGGGGCGAGACTTCTCGTCCTCCCCGAAGGCATCTTCGAAGACGGCATGCCCATCGACCCGCGTATCGCCACTCTATATGGCGGACAACGTGGTACGAGCACGGTTTATCAATCGGCCTTTGCTGTGGAGAACACGCATGTCCACGTCGTGGATAAGACCCGGCTCGTGATCTTCGGTGAGTTCGTCCCGGGGCGCGGAATCCTTCCCTTCATGGAGGGTTTCAAACTGCCTTCAGGTGACCTCACGGCGGGAACGACGGTGAAGGCGGTCGACTTGGCCGGTGTCCGCGTGGGTCCCATCTTATGCTTCGAGGGGCTCTTCCCAGACATCTCGTACAAGCAAGCTTTGAACGGGTCCCAAATGCTCGCCGTGATGTCGGTCGACGATTGGTACATGGGCACTGGGGCACCGGAACAGCTAAGGAGCGCATCCGTTTTTCGAGCCATTGAAACGGGGCTGCCGCTTGTTCGCTCCGCGACCCAGGGCTACAGTCTTGCGGTTGATCAGCGGGGCCGAATCTTGGCTGAAGCCCCTCTGGGACAAGCTCAGTCCTTGACCGTCGATCTAAACCTCGGCTTCGGGCCCACTAAAGACGTCCCGATCAAGTATGTGTTCCCCTTGGTTGCCCTGTTCTGTGTACCGGTCGTGATCGCGATGCGGATTCTGGCAAAAATGCGGTCGTGATCTTCAACCCAAGACGGCCCTCGAAACGCTCAGGTCTAGTCTTTCTCTTCTTTGCCGCCAAGCGCTTCCAGAGCACCCTTAACCGCATCCTTAGCCTCATCCAAAAAGCCATCGACTCCCTCCAGTGGGTTCTGCAGCTTCCCTGGGGTGGTATCGCTCAGGCTGCCGATGATTCCTTGCGCGTCGGAGAGGCCGTGCAGGGCGTCGTTGCAGGCAACGATGGCGGCCTTCCGTCGCGCCTCACCGGTCTTCAGATCTTTGCGAAATTCAGCGAGCGGAGCGGGTTCGTCTGCGAACTTGCCCAGATTCCTAGAAGCATCTTCAAACAGATCGGCCGCGTCGTGCATGCCATCTTTGATCTCTTTCGATGCCCCCTTGGCCTTCCGCAACTCACCTGCCGCCTTCCCAGCGCTCTCCAAAGATTCTCGCGCCGCCGAGATTTGCACGGCCCCCGAACGAAGCTGCTCCCTCAGCTTTTCGGCGGGGTCTTTCGGGACCTCGACGGTGCGCGGAGCTGTAGTTGTCGCTGAGGCTCGCATTTTTTGAGCTTGACAGCCGCAAATTAGCAAGCCGGTGACCAACGCGAACGGGAGAAATCGCACGGCCTTAGGCTACCTTCCAGGTCCCACCCTTCCTCGACGCCCTTGCACAAGTTCAAAGATTCAATTCCTCTTCGACCAATCACGTCCTGGGTTTCAGCAACCAAAAACCGTCGTAAGCGTATAATAGCGGCAGATTCCTGCGGACTCAAAAGACGGAGCTATACAACAGACATGCGGCGCTTTTTTAACTGGCTTAAGGCGATTTTCAATCGAGGGATGGACAAGATCGAGGATCCGGACATCATGCTCGATCAAGCGAAGCGGGATATGCAAGCCGCCCTGATCGCCAACCGCGAGAAGGCCGTCCAGGCAATTTCCCAGCGTAACCGGCTACAGATGATGCTCGACGAAACCAACGCGAAGTCGATGCAACTCGAGAATCAGGCGACGATGGCCCTCCAGCAAGACAAGCGGGATTTGGCATTGCAGTTCATGCGCGAGAAGGCCAACAACGACAGCGTGCTCGCACAATTGACGGACTCGCTGGCATCCGCAACGCAAACCGTGGAGCAAGTCAAGGTCGCCATCAAGCATCAGGAAGAGGAGGTCCGCAAGAAGACGGCAGAAGCCCTCGCGATGAAGGCGCAGTGGAAGAACGCTCAGATTCAGAATTCAATCGCCAAAGCGCTTGAGGGTCTCACCTTTGAAAATCAGTACGAGGGCACCTTCGGCGCCGCCGCAGAGCGTATCAAGAGCGCCAGCAGCGAAGCGGCCGCCCGCAACGAAATGATGGGCACTTCACTAACCGGTAAGGCGATGGAGTTGCAAAACACGGCCATGGACGCCAACGCTGAAATGGAGCTACAAAAGCTGGAAGCAAAGCTTGGCAAGAAGACCCCGGGCCTGGCCGCTCCAGCAGCAACGGAAGAAGTCCAGGTCAGCGTCGGTGGCACCGCCGACACGCCCGCGATTGCCCCTTTGACGCCCGAGCAGACCGCTGCGAACCAATCGGAAGCTGAGCGCCAACTCGAAGAACTGGAAAAGCGAATTAAGCCATCCCAGTCCTAGGGCACCCAATGAGATCAAGAGCCCGAGGGTTTTGACTTTGGCTTTTGGCCCTTACCTCAACTCGCAGGCTCGAATTCCAGACCCGGTTTGATCCTTAGGGATTGCGCCACGGGGTCGGCGATGGCGCCGATCTTATCGTCACCGGTGCATGTAAAGATCAATTCGTAAATCTCCTTTCCGTCGACGAGCACGAAGAGAATCTCATGGATTTCGTCTCCGCCGCGATTCTTGAAATTGATCGTGTATTTTGCCGCCTTGCCGTTCGCCAGATCGACGAACTGAGGGTCATGGGCGAAGCTCATCTCCTTTGTCGCGAGCTTGATGCCGTTTTCGAAATCCATCTCGCCCGGCGCGGTCACGTGCTTTAACACGTAACGAGTCGGTTCTTCTCCTGGAAGCGTTTTGCTTCCGTCGCTGCAAATGAGGAGAATTCCTTGGTGCTCAACCTGCGCCAACTCGGCTTTTGCGGCCTTTTTCTCCTCTTCGGCTGGATCCGGCGGGGGCGGTGCGTTAGGATCGTTTTGCTGCATGTCGGACGTGATTCCCAACCCGGAAAAGGCTGGTGCACTTCCCGCCCGCCAGCCTGGCGTGACCCCCACCGACAGCCCGTACTTGTCGTTCGTCGCCAGCTTCCAGTCATCCGCCAACTTTGGAGGTGCGGCCTCCACGACGTGCGAAGGCGGCTTGCCACAGCCGGCCAAGGCGATCAAAGCGACAAGAACCAACGATTGCCCTTTCATGCTCGCAAGTTACCTGCGTTACACCCCGAAGGTTGCACTTTCGGTAACTTGATGGGCGATGCCATCCGAACGGCGCTTCCAAGCGGCCACCGAAGAAGACACTCGGGCGATAGGTGCATTGCTTGCCCAAGAGCTGAAAGCGGGCGACGTTGTATTCCTCCATGGCGAACTTGGGGCGGGTAAGACGACCCTAGTTCGGGGGTATTTGCGGGCTCTTGGGTACGTCGAACCAGTCCGCTCCCCCACGTTCGGCCTCATCCAACTCTTCAATACTGACCCGCCAGTGATGCACGCCGACCTCTACCGGGTTACGAGTTCCGCGGGGATTGGCATCGAAGACTATTTGACCACCCACGTTTGCATGGTCGAGTGGCCGGATCGAGCAGAAGGACTCGTGCCGAAAGGTACGGCTTGGGAGGTGACGATTGAGTTCACGGAACAGGGCCGAATGATCTTGGTTTCTACGCCCTAAGGCGAGCACCCAGCCGCCCGCATCCGCTTGTCCCGCATTGCATCCCTTCAACCCGGCCAAGGAAAGCTTTCCTGATTCCTGGTTCGGTCAAATTGCATGCTGGGGCCACCCGATGAGGCGCAATCGGAAGTATTCTTTGCCTCATGCCCCTTCGCCTCGGTTTCGTCACCGCCGCCCACTTGCATACCGCAGCCCATCTGGAAAATTTTCGGCATCGCAATGACGTCGAAATCGTCGGAGTGTGGGACCATGACAAGGCTCGCTTAGATCATTGTTGCGACAAAAAGGGCCTGAAGCGTTTTGACGATCTCGACGCGTTGTTGGAGGCCGTTGATGCAGTCGTCATTTGCAGCGAAAACAAGCTGCACGCCAAGCATTGTGTGGCCGCCGCTTCGAAGGGCAAGCACATTCTTTGCGAGAAGCCGTTGGTCACATCGGAAGATGAAGGTGAACAGATCGTGAAGGCGGTCAACGCGTCCGGTGTGAAATTCATGGTGGCCCTGCCGGCGCGATATGCGCCTTCATTCGCACGTTTGAAAGAGCGAATCGCGAGCGGTGAGATCGGGGCGATCAAAGCCATATGCGCCACCAACCGTGGCAAGAATCCAGGAGGCTGGTTTTCGATCCCCGAACACTCGGGCGGAGGCGCTATGTCCGACCATACGGTCCATGTCGCAGACCTCCTCTGGCTCCTGCTCCATGAGGAGCCTTCCAAAGTTGAGGCGCAACTTGGCCACAACATGGAAGGAACCGACGCGGAGGACTGTGCGATGCTGACGATGGAATACCCGAGCGGCATCTTTGCCACCCTTGATTCAAGCTGGTCGAGACCAAAGAACTACAAGAATTGGGGCGACCTAACTCTCAACGTCGTCGGCGAAAAGGGCGCGATTGAACTCGACATGTTCGCCCAACAAATACAGGTCTACGGGACAGTCGACCCTTCGCACGTCGTCGCCGATTTTGGTTCAGATCTCTATAAGCTGCTGACCGACGATTTTGTACGATGTATCCGGGACGATTTGCCGTCCCCTGTTCCTTTGGAGGACGGTCTGCGTTCTTCGCGGGTCATGATTGAGGCTTACAAATACGCGAAGCCGAATGGAGCTTTGCAGGCCACGGGTTCCAGGAACTCGTAGTAAGGGCGTATGAGCGACAAGGCCGCAGGTGACATTTATGAGCGTCTTTCGTTCGGTCCTTTGCCGTGCGACCGGCCCTACGCCGTCATCAATATGGTCGCCACGATCGATGGCAAAACCGTCAGCGGAGACCTGGACGAAACCGTCGTCGATCTAGGCTCCAAGAACGACCACATTCTGATGAGGCGCATAGAGAGCGCCGTCGACGCCGTCGTGCTGGGAGCAAACACGTTGAGGGCCACGAGCTCCAATTGGCAACCCCGAGCCCCGATCCGAGTTGTTGTGACGCAATCGGGCAGCATCAATTTCGATTCCGCCTTCTTCAAGGGGCAATCCTACGTCGGCACTTCTCAAACCGCTGCGTTCAAGACCCCAACCACCGTAGGCATTCTGCGAGCAGGTGAAACTCGCTTGGATCCGCATGAGTTGCTCCGGATCCTTCGCAGCCAACTGGGCGTAGAAAGGCTCTTGATTCTGGGAGGAAGCGAGATCAACGCTCTTTTCCTCGCCAAGAATCTGGTGGATGAGCTGTTCCTAACCATCGCCCCCAAGGTCAAGCTGGGTCGGGACGTGCCAACCTATGCCGGCGGAAAGGCTTTGTCTCGCGAGAAGATGTTGAACTTTGACCTGATTGAACATCACCAAATTGACGGTGAACTGTTCCTGCGATATCGTCGAAAGGAGCTTTCGTAGCTTCCATGGACGTTCCACTCGCTGAAAAGACCGTCTCGCGGGCCAAGGGTCTGATCCTGAAGCCGCTGGCAGCTTCCACATACCTGCTTCGAAACGGGGGCAAAACGATCCCGCTTACGGGCGCGATCATGCTGTCGGTCCTCTTGGTAGCCGGCATCGTTGCGATGATTAACTCCATCCCGTATTCGATCCGCAGCGTTTACAAATACGCTCAGGAATCGCTCATTTTTGGACCCCGCGGCGATCCTGAACTGACGCCGAAACTTGTGGCCATCTTAAAGAAAGAGAGCCCCGTGCCGTTGGAGCGGGTGATGCTCGTCAGAACGGCAAGCTCCTATGTCAAGAGCATCGTGGGAAAGTGGCCCTTCATCGTCGTTGGGCTTGAGCAGAAGGACATGGAGTATTTCCTAAAGCGGCAACGCATGACGAGCTTGGTTGGGCGTCTGCCAAAGCCCGGCGAAGCGGGTGCCGTCGTCAGCGAGCCGGTGGCGCGCAACCTTCGGCTGCACCTAGGCTCCGATTTGATGGACCCCAAGAACAGCGACAGCTATTCGCCTGAGCATGTGAAAGTCATTGGCATCGCCAACACGGACCGCTGGATGATGATCACAGACATCGAATACGAACGTGCGAACCACTTTCCACCCGTTGATGTCGGTCTTGCCTTTGCCGGCAATGCCCAAGATCAAGACAAACTAGGGCGCTGGGCGGTGAAACGGTTCGAAGGCGGACGCGCCCAGGTGTTCGCCTATCACATGTTGGACAAAGACACGACGGAAAACTTTGCCATCCTTTACAAGATTCTCGACGTCGTCATCGGCATGCTGGTTCTCGTCGTCACCTTCATGATGGGCATGCTGATGAACATCTACCAGAGTCAGCGTCTGGTTGAGTTCGGGCTGCTGCAAGCCATTGGATACACGAAGCGGCAACTCCTCCGCAGAGTGATGCGTGAGACGTTCTATGTGTTGGTGGCCGGCTGGCTCCTAGGCTTGTTGCTCGCATACGGCTTGCTTTGCGTGGTCAACGGGGCTTTGATGTACCCACACGCGTTCTCTCTTAACCCGCTCGATCCGATCGCCTATCGCTACACCGTCCCCATCCCGGTTGCAATCCTCTTGGTCGGGACTCTGACGGTCGTATTGCGCTTCCGGAAGTTCGACCCGGTGGGCGTCGTGGAACGGAGGCTCGTTTGATCCGAGCCCACAGCGCGTCCCTGGTCTACCACGATCACGGGCGGGAGGTCTTCGCCTTGCGAAGCACGACCTTGGAGGTTGGCGAAGGCGAATTTTTGGGGATTCTTGGCCCGTCTGGATCGGGTAAGTCTTCCCTCCTCTATCTGCTAAGCGGGCTCAAAATTCCAACCGCCGGCGACGTGACTTATTGTGATCTGAGCCTGCCCGAGATGGCCGAGGAAGACCGCTCCAGCCTTCGATTGAAGGAGTTTGGCTTCGTCTTTCAGCAGCCCTATTTGCTCGGATATCTCACAGCGATCGAGAACGTGATGGTGGCAGCCCCCGGCCAGCCACTTCGAGACGAAGCTCTGCAACTTCTCGACGACCTTGGTCTTGTTCATAAGAGCCACCGTCGCCCTCATGAGCTGAGCGGTGGCGAGAGGCAGCGGGTGTGCGTGGCTCGGGCACTGCTGGGGAATCCCAGCGTCGTCTTCGCCGATGAACCGACGGCGGCCTTGGACCACACGAACGGACTTCACGTCGTTGAGCTATTGAACCAACACCGCGGCAAGGGTTCACTGGTCATGGTCACCCATGACCCGTCGATGCTCATCGGAGCCGACCGGATTTTGCGTATCGAGGACGGGTCGGTCAGAGAATCTGAAACTTTAGGGTCTCGGGCGTAAGTTAAATCTCCAACGTTCCTGGGCCCGGTTCCTGGATTACGGTCCTACGTTTCCACCTGTACCACATACCCAAGGCGCCCAACGATGGTTCGCTCATTTTGGCTCCCTTTGAATTAGGAGATCGATGAGATTGCTTCGCAACTGGGCACAGGTATCGACATCGTCGGCCTCCGACATCGCCTGGGTTCATGCAGCGTTTCTTGAAGCAATGCAATTCCAAGGGCTCTCCATCATTTGCTCCGACACTCAGACAATTTTGTTCGTTCTGATGTGGTCAAAGTAGGTGATCAAGCTGCGTAGCCAATGCACGAGTTTAAGGCGCTTTCGGGGGGTAGGCATTGCGACTCTTTGGGCATTGTCGCAACAAGACTCCTATTCCGTTTGATCATGGCACGCTCAAAAACAGACATCCCGGCAAGGTAAGCGATTGACAGTGGCGGGGGGGTCTGGTATAGTCCCCCTTGCGTCACGGGTGACCGTGGGGCGGCTACGGTAGTGCATATCTACCTTAGGAGAGATCCTGTAGGTGTGGCGGAAATGAGAAAACTGAAAGGACGCGAATCAAATATCGGTTTCAGTAGGGTTTCCGGCTCCGTGCACTCTTATTTCGTCGGGTTTCTCGCGCCAGTGCCTTCTGGTGTCTGCGCACGGTTCATTTGTGAGGTCCACTTGATTGGCATACCACCTTATCCTTGTTAGTTCATTCGCCTTCGCCGCCGTTGCCCTCCCCGCCAATGGCTGGTTGAGAAGACTGTTTGGTCGCAAGGCCCCCATGCAGGCTGCGCCCGCGGTGCTGTCCCGCGACGGCTGGACCTTGATCCAGTGCGACGACCCGGAGTCCTTCGGCGTTTGGCTTGGCCGCGATGAGATCGGGCTGCCGCAGAGCCCTGGAGAGGATCCCTCGTTGGGCTCACACCTCCTCATTGAGCTTTACGGCTGCGACGGGCGCTTGCTTGAACAGGAAGCCAACGTAGGTGCCGCGATGCGGGAGGCCGCCATTCAGAGCGAGGCGACGGTGGTCGCCGAGTCGTTCCACGAATTCAAACCATACGGCGTTTCCGGCGCGGTGATCATCCAGGAATCTCATTACACCATCCATACGTGGCCCGAGCATCGCTACGCGGCGGTGGACCTTTTCTACTGCGGCGGCACGATCGCCGTGCATCGGGCGGTCGATGTCCTGCGCGATCGGTTCCAGCCGGAGAGGATCAAGTTCCTCGTCGTGCGCCGCGGACTTCAACACGAAGTCAACAGATAAGGACACCGGAGGGGTTCCTACGGCCGTCCCCCGTCAACGGCCCGCTAAGCAGCGTTGACATTGTTATTGATTCCTCTCGTTTTTTGCGAATGTCTTTGATTTGCACTTGACATGTGTCGTGAATACTGCTAGAATTCTCGCAATTCATTGGCATGGAGTTCATTACTATGATTGCATTACTTACCGCATCGCTTGTTGTGAGTACTCACCTCACGATTCAAAGATCATTCAGCATTCCGGAGCTACCGCAAGGCGGTGCGATGGTTCAAGCTCTTAAACCCAGGACGGTCAAGCTGAAGGCCTCGGACCAAGGGACGGCCGCGTCATTCAGCGGAGTTACGATCTCTTCGGCGAACAACTTCATTGGGTTCCGCATCCCGGGGACGACCGCCTACAAGCCTTCCATCACAGTCAGTTCGACAGGTACTGACCCAGTTCAATTCGAATTCGTCGCTCTGAAGGGCGATGCGACAAAAATCGTTGTGACGGATGACGCAGGCACGCATAACATCCCCGTTACAGTATCGGCGCCTGTGCTCACGATCTCCGGCGACGGGGCCACGTTCACCGTAGCTCCCAATGTCACCAAGGTACTGACAGCAAATTTGAATGGTGAAAAAGTCAATGCCAAGTGGTCAAGCGACACCGAGAATCTCATTGATGGCCAGGGCAATTTCGAAGCATCTACTCCTGGGCCATATACGGCGACAGCGATCTACACACCTGACTTCGGTATCACCCAAGAGAATTGGCCCAATTTCGACGACGTTCAGAAAGCAATGACGCTGAAGTCTAGTGTCACCGTTAACGTCATGGCTGGCTTCTTGGTGGACAGCATCGTACCTTTAAGGGTTCGGCTGAACCTCATGGACGACAGCACAGTTGATGACCTTTTCGGTCACAACACAAACCAACTTTATTATTGTGTCCAAGCAAGCTTTCAGAACATGATTAAGGATTCAACGAAGAGCATGCTCCTGTTCAGCAGTTCCATCGAAACCAAGGTCGCCCTTGAGAAGAGGTTCCAGGCTCGGTTGGGAAGCGAGAACATTGCGCCGCAGCCCAAAGGTTGGACTCAAGTCACCAACCAAGATGTGGCCGAGACCGTTACGGACGTCGCTCAATGCGGAAGCTGGCAGTCACCTTATGCGTTTACTTACCGCCCTTATACTGAGACGGTAATGGTAAGTTCCTCGGACAAACGCCTTCAGCGTGAGCCGCGAGAAATGCTTTTCAGGTACTTCGCCGTAGCATCGGCAATCTACAGTTCAGCCAACGCGGTGGGCCTCTTTAAAGACGGGATGCAGACTAGCAACACGAGAATTCTTGACCAAACGACCAACATTTTGGTTCCCGCCCTGCGAGAGCTCTATCCTAGTCTCGCAGAGGTGCAGCGTCAGAACCTAAACCGATTAGCAATGAAGGAGGTCGAGACAATCGCTCCTGGCGGCACCCTCGATCGCGTGATTTTCTTCCCGAAAGGCTCCTTCAAAGGGGTAAAACGCGGGTTCGAATTTCGGATAAGTGAAATCGATCAAACGTACCTCACAGTGCGGGCGGCTTTGATTGAACCATTGCCGTCCAAGGATACCGATGCCCGGCAAACACCTTAGAAGAACCGTAATTCAGGGGCAGGTTCGAGGCAAAGCCGGGAATGGTGGTCGGCACTCAATCCCGCGGGCAGTTCAGACTTCTGAACTGCCCGCTGCACAAGTTGTCCCGAAGGGAAGCTCATTAAAGGCGAGTGCCCAAGTCGTTTCGTTCAGGTACTTAAGCTCAAGGTCGTTCGGCGGAAGTGCCTTTGACACTTCGGCGCCCTTGCTCGCCCAGCAATAGGCCGAAAAGCCGCCAAACGAGGGCACCAGGGCTTGGTACCAGCCAACCTTTTCAAAGAGCCCAGACATCGTCTTTTTGATTTCTTCGAGCGAGTAGGGGCAGAAGATGTGGTTGTCGGCTTGAGAGACCAGAATGCCGCCATCGGATAAGGCCGCATGGCAATCGCGGTGAAACTTGTCGGTGAACAGTCTTTCACTGAGGGCGCCGTCTTCCGACTCGTAAACATCAGTAATGTCCATGACGATGAGGTCGTAAGGCTTGGTCACCTCATGAACGAAGCTGAAGGCGTCCTCTATGAACACCCTAACTCGCGGATCGTCAAAGCAACCGGCGCTGAGATTTGGCAGGTAGGTTCGCGACGTTTCGATGACTTCCACATCGATCTCGACGATGTCGATGGTTCCGAGGTTTTCGTGCCGACAAAGCTCCCGCAGAACGCCTCCGTCCCCTCCCCCGACGACGAGCGCGCGTCGGGGATTGTCCAACGACAGCATCGGGATGTGGACCAGCGCCTCGTGGTAGGCAGCTTCGTCAAGCTCGGCAAGCTGGATGTGATTATCGAGCGTCAAGATGCGACCGAGCGCGGGAGTGTCGTAAATGTCGATGGCCTGGAACGGTGTCTCCTGATGGAGGACGTGCTCTATCACGGCGGCGGTCATCGACAATTTGTTCGACCGAATGGGGAAGTTGAGAAATTCGGTGGCCATCTTGGGTTTGACATTACCCGCGCCTGTGGATTGCCGTACCCTGGCGTTCCAACGACAACGGACGATTCAAAGGGTCGAAGTGAGTAAAATTACTGCTCCTCAACCCACGGCGGCTCGCGCAGCCGTGTCAGGATCCACACAAGAAGATGTTAAGCCAAGCCACCGGAATGTCCATCGCGGAAACGCACACCACCGCCGTCACCTGGTTCTTTTCCGTCGAAAAGATGCTCCTGGAGGGCAAGACCAAGTACCAGACCTACCAAATCGCGGAAGTGCCGCGCTTTGGCAAATCGCTGTTCCTTGACTACAACATCCAGACCTCGGCGATGGACGAGTATGTGTTCCACGAGTGTATGAGCCAGCCGGCCATGACTCTTCACCCCAACCCGCGCAAAGTCTGTGTGTGCGGAGGCGGCGAGGGTGCCACTCTCCGTGAGGCGCTGAAGCACAACACCGTCCAAGAGGCCACGATGGTGGACATCGATGAAGAACTGATTGAGATGGTGAAAGTTCACATGCCTGAATGGCACCAAGGGGCCTTCAACGACCTGAGAACCACTATGGTCCACACCGACGCCAGACAGTGGTTGAAGGATCACAAGGGCGCCAATTTCGATGTCATCCTCAGCGACTTACCCAATCCACATGGGGATGGTCCGGCCCAGTTTCTGTTCACGAAGGAGTACTTCCAAATCTGCGCGGACGCCATGAGTGACGACGGGGTGTTCGCCATGCAAGCGGGTTGCGCGAACGAGAACTATCCCTACCTTTTCGTCAACTGCGAGGAGACGCTCCAGAGCATGAGGGAAACATTTCCCTATGTCGCTGGTTATTACGGAATCGTTACATCGTTCATGATGCCTTGGGGTTTCATGCTCGCGAGCAAGAAATATGACCCGTTGGCGCTGACGGTTGAAGAAATCACCAAGCGTTTTGGGGAACGTGGCGTTTCGAACCGATACTACACCCCGCGCTTCCACCAAGCCGCATTCACCTTGCCCGAGTACTTGATTGAAGCGAAAAGGGAGCACGGACGGGTCGTGACGGACGCAGATCCCTACATCTGGACCGCATAAGAGGTGAAAGCCCCTCCGCGCCAACGCGCGCTGGGGGGCTTTCTCATAAATGACCTCCCTATTTGCTTGTCGGAGACGTGTCTTGGATGTCGCCGGGTATCGCACCGCCTGATTGGGCCGGAGGTGGCTGCATCCCCGCCATCGCCTTTTCCCACAGCGGCTTGTACGTGGTCGATTTGACGTCGATCTTGCTCTTCACCAACTTTTCGTTGATGCGCTTGCCAAGGTCGTTCGCCGTGCTGCCTCGCTGAACCCCCAATTGGCGCTTGATCTCTTCGCGCACACTGTCGTCAATCGGCATCGGCTTGGCGGCCACCTTCTTCTCGACATACCACTTCGCCCACAGATCGCCGTTCTTGACCCAATCGGTCGCCTTAAGTTCCGGCGTCTTTTCGATGAGCGCTCGAAGGTCAGGTTTGAACGTGCTGACGTTGCGTTGTGGGAACTTTCCCTTGAGTTGCGCGGCGTTCGGCGCTTTCGAATACTCAGCGGCAACTTCGGAGAACTTCTTTCCCGACTTCAAGTCGGCATCCACCTTCTGCTTGTCGCCGTCATTTCCCACGACCACCCACTCAAGGTCGGCTGTGCCTGGTTCCATGAAACGGGTTGGATTGTCCTTAATGTAGCGATCAACCTCGTCCTTGGTGACGGTGATGCCCTTCGTAAGTAGGTTCTGAATGGCAAGTTTAAGTCCGACTTGATCCTTGAGTTGGGCGGAGCTCAGCATGTTGGTACGGGCCATGAAGTTCGGATCCTTTTTGCTCTGAAACTCTATCTCAGCGGCGATGTCTGTGTCGCTTGGGTAGACACCTTCATCCTTGGCAAGATGCCGGATGACCTTCTCCTGGATGAGGTCGTTCATGGCTTGGTAGCCAAGGGATTGTGCAACCGTCGCGTCGACGGCGCTGCCGGAGCCGTCGATCACTTGGACTTTTTGCTTTGTCTCGAGATATTTGTGGAACTCGTCCATCGTAATGGTGTCGCCGTCCACAGTGGCCAAAGCACCTCCGCCGCTCTTACCGCAGCCCAGGGTCGCCAAGACCAAGAATGCCCCGCCTAAGGTGCCAAAGCGTCGCAACAAATTGTGTGAATGAATGGCTCTTGAACTCAAGTGTCGCTCCTAAAATCGTGTGGCTGATGTTACCTTGGACAGCCCCAGATCACTTAGAACGACGGACGGCAGGCAAACGTGCCCTCAGGACTGCGATTATTGACGACTTGCGTCAATCGTGGCAAGTCATTCTAAACGGCGATGTCGAAGTGGCCCTCGGCGTCCGCCACGGGGCGAGGTGCCGTTGGCTGCTCTTCTATAGCGTCGGCGTTCAATTCGACGGTGTCGGTTTCAGACTCGTGTTGAGGCTGCCTGCCCCGGCCGTCTTTTGCTTCATCGGGCCGGTGCACCCGCCCTAGGTCAATGACCAAGGGCGCAGGCACTCTTTGCACTCGTTCGATGTCGCCCATGGTTTCAGCGGGATTGAACCCCGCCCTCTGCCTTCATGAACACGCGCAGCCTCGTCATTGCCTGAGTGTGCAGTTGGTAAACGCGCGATTCGCTGACCCCTAAGACCTTGCCTATTTCCTTGAAGGTCAGTCCCTCAAAGTAGTAGAGAGCCACAACCAACCTTTCGCGCTCCGGCAGCTTGTCGACTCCCGCGGCCAAAATTCTTCGGATCTCCTTGCCTTCCATTTCGCCGGAAGGAGATGCGTCTTCGTCGACAATGAGTTCCACGAAGTGGATATGGTCGTCGCTGTCCCCGCCTCCCAAAATGTCGTCAAGGCTGTAGACATTGGTGCGGCCCATTCGCACCATCAATTCGTTCACTTCGACGACGCTGATGCCCATGGTTTCCGCAAGTTCATGCTCAGTGGCGGGGCGGCCCAACTTCGTTTCCATCATCAACACCGTGCGATCAAGTAGTTTCAGCTTCTCGCGGATGGAGCGGGGCACCCAATCTTCATCGCGCAACATCTCAAGAATTGCGCCACGAATCAAGGCAATGGCGTACGTTTCAAACTTTACGTCTCGTGTGGGATCAAATTGATCGACGCTCTTGATGAGACCGACCACACCGGCGCCGACGAGGTCTTCCCGATCAAGACCACCCGGCAAGCTGGTCACGAGCCTTCCGGCAGTGATCTTCACCAAATACGCGTAGTGATTAATCAGTTCGGCTCGCGACTCAGGGCTTTTATAGACCTTGAAATCGAGCCAAGCCTTCTTGAGGGTCTCTGGCGTCAGCGGCATATTTCCTAATCCTTCCCCTTATGCAGCCTTGCTTTCCAATTCTTCGCCAGTCCTCAACTCGGACACCTCTGCAACCGCCGATTGAACGGGCGTCTGGGACGCAACCATCACGCACCAGGCTTGGCATCCGATGACTCCCAGCAAGTAAGCCAGGGCCGCTCGGCCTAGACAGATGAGCGGATCAACATGCCAGTAAACACCTGCGCAAAGAGCGACCAAAGCCGCGCATCTGCCCACCAATTTCGGCACATTTAATTCTCTCAACTTTTCCCCTCAAACAAGGGGATTCCATATATATACTGGCGTACCCACACATAAGGCGCAGGGTAAAGCTGATAATAAGTGTTAAGTTTTTGACCGCGGAACCTAAAGCGGTATGCGAAGGCCGTCAAAAGCCAATCTGAGCTTGGGCGGCAAACCAATTTCAGTTACGTCGTGGTCGTAGTCGTGGCTCAAGTGGGTGAAGTAAGTGATCCTGGCGCCGAGGCTTTCGGCAACCTCCACTGCCTTTTCGAAGTGGAAGTGATTGGGATGCGGTTTGAACCTGACCGCATCCAAAATCAAAGTGTCCAGCCCCTTCAGAAGCGGTAGGACCTCTTCCGGGATTTCACTCACATCCGTTAGGTAGGCAAGATCGTTGACCCTGAACGCAACCACTGGCACGCTCCCATGTCTTACGGTGAACATCTGCAGCGTCAACCCTCCCACCTCCAGAACGCTCGGCACATCGTGCAAATTGAAGCGCGGAACTTCGATGCCCGGGGGAAAATCAACGAACGCATAGCTGTAGATGCGACGAATGTCCAGCTGATACTGCGGAAGCGTATAAACGTCCATCGGACGACCCGTCAAAATGCAAAGGGAGCGAAGATCGTCCATTCCCATTACGTGGTCGGCATGACTGTGGGTGATGATGGTGGCATCGAAACGGAGGATGTTCTCCCTCGTCACCTGTAGGCGCAATTCAGGAGTGCAGTCCACCAGAATGTTTCCAGTGGGCCCGAGCAGCGCAAGCGATGATCGGGTCCGATTGTTTTTCGGTTTGTCCAGATAGCCATCCGGGTATTTCCAGCCCAGCATTGGAACCCCGTTGCTGGTCCCGGAACCAAGCACGACCGCTTCAGCCATCAGAGTTCGCCGGATCGCTTCAAGACGTCGATGGCCACTTGCGTGCTCGGCACCTCGGCGTACTGGGTAAGTCGCTCCAAGCAGCGTGCAAAATTGCGCTCGCCCAGCTCGTCCCACTCACTCTGGCTTTTCCTTGCCTCCGCAATGAGTTCGACCGCCTCCTCATAAAAGCGCGCACGGTTTTGGGGCAACGACTTATTCGGCACGGCCGCGTAACGGCGGCTAAGTTGCTCGTACACACTCTCCCAAGATTGCTTGGCTTCAAGCTCGGCCCGCATCTTGGACATCGCATGCTCTTGCATACGGCGAGCTTCTGCGTCTTTGCGCTTAACGAGTTCCCAATCTTGGGCAGTAACTCCGTCGATGATCCTGACGACGGTGGGAGTTCCCAGTTTCTGGGTCGCCAGCTGATCAATGAGCCGCTTGGTCTGCGGCACTCTCAGGTGCCCGCTTAGTTCGCCCAGTTCGTATGGCACGCCAAGCACGAGTGCGCCATCTTCCAGTGCGACCGCTTTGCAGGTGTTTAATGCGGTCCAGACACCGATGCCCGTCACTCCCTTCTTAACTTCAGGAAGAATCTCAGTCCAAAGCTGGGTGGCATCAAGCATCAGTGGCACTCATTATGGGTTGCCAGCCCCAGTTGATGCCACCCCGGTCCGTGCTCAGCTCGCCTAACTCCTCAAGTGCGACATGGACCAATCAACGGCTTCAGAAAGCGCCTGAGGTGGCAAAATATGGCCGGAGTCAAACCATTTGATCTCCTTTGGCTGTCCCGCGGCCTTGAAGAGCCGTTTCGTTGCCGCGCCAGAAATGACTTGGTCGTTCGTGCCGTTCAGCATTAAAATCGGGCGCGTCGCAATGTGCTCTATAAAAAGGCTTGGTGAAATTTCTGCCGCTTGCCCCTTCAACTCCTCGGGCATCGTGTCGACCATAGGCAAGATCGGGTCGCCACCCACACAAAGGGTGGCAAATGAAATGCGGTCGTCGACTGAAGCTAAGATCGAACCCATGATGGAGCCAAGACTGTAGCCCAGCAACCCGATGTGGCGGTGGTCGATGTCCTTCCTCGTGCCCAAGTAATCTAGGCCCTGCCTGTAATCCAAAACTCCCTCGTGCACCATGGTTACGAAAAGCTTCGCGTACTTGTGATCCTTATCCACCGAACTCACCTGCTCGACGAGATCTCCTTTCACGCCGCTCTTCTGGGTCTGAAAGAGCATTGAAAGCAACATCCCATCCGTTTCGCGAGTCCGACGCTCACCGTGGTAAGGGACGTCAAGCGCAAAGACAGCCACTCCCTTTTCAAGGAATGGCTTGGCGAGTTGAGCAGCGAAGTAATCCTTGTTGCCACCCAGCCCGTGCATCAGCAGAATCAACGGATAGACGCCATCTGCGCGGGGCCTCATAAAGAGCCCTTGCACGGTGCTCCCGTCAGTCGATGGAAAGGCAAGGTGAAGAGCGTAAGCGTCCGGCGATTCCTTCGGAGTCTCGGTGACCGAAGGGCCCTTACCAGAGTCCGCATAGTCGTCGCGCAAGACCTCCCATGATGGCAACTTATGCTGATGTGCAAGGCCGCCGCATGCAACGGCGGCGATAGCCAGCGCGACGAGGCTGAGGGCGGTGACCTTTTTCATTCTCTCTTTTTGACGTGCCAACACTCGATCTGAGTGCGCTCTAAGCTTCTCATGGCCGCCGCGGGAGCCTTTGCACCCGAATTTCGCGTAACCTAGAGCTACCTGCAACATGCTGAGACGACTAATTTTTGCGGCTGCACTCGCCCTTTTCGCTTTGGGACAAGCCCAAGATGTCGCCGTCGAGAAATACCATCTCGACAACGGCATGACGGTCATTCTGCATGAAGATCACACGCTCCCGATTGTGGCCCTGAATCTTTGGTACCACGTGGGCAGCAAAGACGAACCGCCACACCGATCAGGATTTGCCCATCTCTTTGAGCACCTCATGTTCATGGGCTCGACAAGGGTGCCCGATCGCCAGTTCGACGGGATCATGGAGAACAGCGGAGGCACCAACAACGCAACCACCGAGGAAGATCGGACGAACTTCTTTGATTCTGGTCCCTCGAGTCTGTTGCCAACGCTCCTTTGGCTCGAAGCGGATCGCATGGAGGCCCTCGGTAAAGCGATGACTCAAAAGAAGTTGGACCTTCAACGTGAAATCGTCAAGAACGAACGACGAGAGAATTACGACAACCACCCCTACGGTCTCGCCCACTTGGCCGTAAACGGAATCATGTTTCCCGAGGGCCATCCTTATCACATCCCCGTGATCGGCACATACGAGGACCTCAATGCTGCCTCAGTCCAAGAAGTCAAGGATTTCTTTGCAACCTACTATGTGCCAAACAACGTGTCCATGGTCGTCGCCGGAGACTTCTCATCCAAGGACGTCAAGCCGCTCATTGCTTCCCTGTTCGGCACGATGCCCAGGCAGAACGATCCAATCCACCGCGAAGCAGGTTCCGTCCAGTTCGAGGGCGTCCATCGCGTGACGCTGGTCGACAACGTACTCAACCCCAAGATCATCATGGTTTGGCACAGCGCGCCCAATTACACCAAGGGCGACACTTACATGGACCTCTCCGCTTCGGTCCTAGCGGACGGCGTTTCGAGCCGTTTGTATCAGCGATTGGTCGCCGACAAAGAGTTGGCCAGCGAGGTCACCGCCAATCAGGACTCACTCATGCTCGGCTCCTTATTTTTCATCGAGATTACGCCGCAGTCCGGCGCATCTCTGGACGAGGTTGAAAAGGAGACCGATGACGTGCTCGCCACCTATTTGAGGGAGGGGCCCAAGGCGGACGAACTCAAGCGACAAACGGCAAAGTTTGAATACGCCACCCTCAGCGGGTTAGAAAGCTTGACAGACGTCGCAGATAAACTCAACGAATACGAGTATTTCTTAGGTGAACCAAACTCCTTCAAGCGGGTGCTCGACGGGTACCGAAACGCTACCCCTAGGCAGGTGCGAGATGAAGCGCGGACGACTTTGCGCCTAGATGCTAGATTGGTGATGCGTGTGTTGCCAACGCAGACGCCTCCGCCGGCGAATCCCCGCGACAAGAGACCGGCTGAGACGGCTCAGTCCCTGTTCAGTCTCCCGAAGCCAAGCCAATTCACCCTTCTGAATGGCATTAAAGTCAACTACTGGCACCGATCAGAACTGCCTCTCATGCATCTAAGCACCGTCTTCAAGGACCCCGGCATGATGGATCCGCCCAACAAAGGAGGGCGCACAAACCTTACGGCGACCATGCTGGAGCAGGGCGCCGGTTCACTCGACGCGGCGACGCTAGAGAACAGTCTGGCACTGCTGGGTGCTGACATTAACTTCAACTCCTCCAGGCACGGCATCACGGCAGAATTGCTGACCCTAAGCCCAAATTTTGACAAGGCCCTCGATCTCTACTCGTCCGCCGTGCAACAACCTCGATTCGATGCCGATGATTGGTCGCGCGTGAAAAAGACTCACCTCTCCGATCTGCAAGAGGAATTTGCGAACGCTCCAACGATTGCCCAGCACGTAAGCTCCCTACAACTGTTTGGGCCGGACAACCCCTACGGCGTCCCGATGGAAGGTACGCCGGAAACGGTAAACGCCCTCAAAATGGCTGATCTGAAAGACGTCTATCGTCGAACCATGAGGCCAGAAAACGCGACGATCTTCGCCGCCGGAAGTCTTGACGAGAAGACGGTGCGAGATGCCCTCAACCAAAAAATCAGTGCCTGGAAGGTGGACCCAGTTCACCCTGGAGCCACCCCTGAAATCAAGTTTCCCCAAAGCGACGCGCTACAGCTTTACATAGTCGACAAACCCGATGCGCCCCAAACGGTCATTCGTTTTGCCTCTCACGCTCCGAATTCGTCGGATCCAAGGCGCCTTTCCCTTGAGGCTCTTTCAGCCATGTTTGGGGGCACTTTCACAAGCCGACTGAACCGTAACCTTCGGGAAGACAAAGGTTACGCCTACGGGGCGGGTTCGAACATCTTCATGGATCCCATGATTGGCGTATTCATCGCCACGTCAAATGTGCGTGCCGATGTCACGGGCCCGGCGGTCAAGGAGTTCCTAGCGGAGATCGCCAGAATCCGCACCGGTGATGTCACGGAAGAAGAGGCAAGAAAAGCTCAGCTTTCGTTGCGCTCCGACTTGGTTCAATCCCTCTCTGGGGCTTCCGGAATCGTGGATACGGCGATAGGCACCTGGTTGGACGATCGACCCTTCGCCGCCCTGGACGATGATCTTGCCGCAATTGCCAAGATCCGAGCCGCTGACTTGAATGCTGTAGCCAAATCAGCGGTTCAGCCCGAGCACGGAATACTCGTGTTGGTCGGAGACAAAGCTCAGATTCTTAAGCAACTGGAGGGGCTCAACCTGCCTGCGCCTATGTTCGTGGACCCTCGATAGTTGCCACCTACCGTGGCAAGAACGGATACAAGTCTCGATTGATCGCGTCTACACGGACTTTCCATTGTCCGTCGATTTTCGTCAGGGGGATCTCAAAATGCTCGTAGTAACCTGGCACCTGGTTCGCATGCAGAGTCTGCGCAATATATCGGCGCACGTCCAATTTGACGGTTGCTTCCGTATCACCTTGAATATGCTCGTTCATGATCTTCCAGGTGAAGCGGTAGTAGGGAGAAGCCTGGTGAACCGTGAAGTCCCACTGCTTGCGGATGTCGTCCGGCGATTTTTGCTTGGCATAAGTCATCGCCGTCAGCCTATCGACATCGCCTTTGGCAAGTGCAGTCATGAAGTTGCCCGCCACCGCCGAAGGGCCAAGTCCTCCGAAGAGCAGCAACACGACCAGGCCGATGAGCCCGGCGATGCCAACGAGAACCAACCAATGAACGCGTCCAATCTGCTTCATTCGACGTTGATTTAACCCCATATCCGAGGCGGCCCGTGGGTGGTCGTCACAAACGAAGCTTGCTGCGGAAGTATTGCCCCGTTTGACTTGCGTCCACCTTCCAGGTTCTCTGAATCTTAACGACGATCCACCAGGTGCGACCCTCGCCGCCGTCCGGCAGCGTGTATTGGACCTCCGCCGCAACGAGCTTGGGTTCACGATGCATGCCTAGGATTACTGATCGAGCCCCCTGTTGATCGAGCCAGGTCACCGCCTGTGCCAGGTGTGCGACTCGCGGATCCCTGATGTCTTCCTGGGTGACCTGTGCGAGCACGTGCGTGTCCCCATTGAGGACCGCATCATGGAACCTTCGGATGGCACTTTCGGGGCCATAGTCTTGCAGCACCCAGAACACAAAAAGTGTCAGGAGGGTCAGCGCGACGGCAGACAAGGCCGCAGATGCTCGCAAGGGCTTCCCATGCATCGACGCGAGATTACCTATGATGCCGTCTCGGCCGACGTCCCACATCGGATTCTGGCCCTCTGGAGGGTTACCCAAGACATGGAGCGGGCAATTCTAAAAGTGTATGCTTTGAACCATGAGCCTTCCGATTGTGGGTGTCATCATGGGCAGCAAGAGCGATCTGGAAACGATGCGGCCTGCTGCCGACACGCTCGCCGAGTTCGAAATTCCTTATGAACTGCGGGTCGTCAGCGCCCACAGGACGCCTAAAGCAATGGTCGAGTATGCCGAAACAGCCAGGGAGCGCGGGCTCAAAGTGATCATCGCCGGTGCAGGTGGGGCAGCCCACTTGCCAGGAATGGTCGCATCGCTCACCACGCTGCCTGTCATCGGCGTTCCTGTGCTCACCAAAGCTCTGGGAGGCGTCGATTCTCTCCACTCGATCCTCCAAATGCCAGCGGGAGTTCCCGTGGCTACGGTTGCGATAGGTGGTGGTAAGAACGCCGGTTTGCTTGCGGTGAGAGTGCTGTCAATCAACGACCCTGACTTGGCGAAGCGATTGGAGAGCCACCAGGCGTCTCAACGGGAGGACGTCGACCGGATGAATGCCGAAATTGCACGGGAGTAGTGGCCTCGTACGGCTTAGTCGACGATCAAGGGGTATCACTTCATGTGCTTAGCCATCTCGACGAGAAGGTCGTAAGCGAAGCGATCAAGAAGGATTTCCCGGACGTAGATGATCTCTTTGTCGTCCTGTGTCAAGTCTTCAATTTTCGTCTTGATGTCGATCTGTCTTGGCTCAAGCGAGTTGGCGGCAACCTTCTTCTGAGCTTTTGTCATAACCCTGTCGAAAACAGCCTTGACTCGGTCGATGTTTTGGAGTCTTACGACAAGATCTCGTCCTTGCATCGCAGACAGCAAGCTGGAAAGATCTGACCGCACGGATCGAGGAGGCAGAATCTGACTCTCTTGAGCGTCGGAGATCGCCTTGTCACATTCCTTTTCGACGCTCCGATACTCGGTGTTTTCTGTATCGCGGATCTTACGTATCTCCGATCGCGAAGCCTCGATGGCGGGCAGGAGTTGATTGATCTGATCCTTTGTATAGAGGACCGGGAGCAGGTTGAATAACAAATCTATCTTCCTGATCTTAAAGAAAATGGCATCGCTTTCAGCATCTTTCTCGTTCGGCACCTGGCCAACAGCCACTCCCACTCCTCCGATCAACATCAGCAGACAAGCAATTGCGTATTTTTTCAAGGTTCTTGAATTCCTCCGGGGCTTCTATGTGCAGACGTCGAACCCTTGAATGCCGTTACGTCATCCTGGACGATCGAGACGACCATGGCGAAAGCGAGGGATTGAAGGTGGACAAAGGCAAAACCCGCTGCTGTGATGACGCCCCAAGTGGTAGGAGACATTCGACCACCTACGAATCCTCTTTCGCCGGTGGCAGCGAAAGTAAGTAGGAGCACTGCCGCGCTTAGCACGAGGAGGGCGGCCGCCCAGAGGGCTCGCCCGGAGCGTGAACGTTGCCTAAAGGCAACTCTGAGCAATGTCAATCGCTTGGCCATGAAAGCACCGTAAGCGAGCCAACACACAAAAGAGGTCAGCCCCTGCGTCACCAGCATTTCACGAGGTTACCTTTCAAGTGTCGGCCCCTCGGGTAACCCTCGAATCCCATCTCGTCCTGGAATATGGACCAGGCACAAAACTTTCAGCTTCCTTTCACGCATCGCTCACGTCCCTTTCTGCAAGGACCGCAGGCGGTCACGTTTAGGGTGGAGTTCAGATTGCCAATGAGACCAGAGAACCTCTTTGAAAACCAAGCTACGATCAAGGTGTTTGGAGTTGGCGGTGCCGGCAGCAATGCCGTCAATCGCATGATCCTCGAAGGCGTCATTGGCGTCCAATTCATCGCGTTGAACACCGACGCACAGGCCCTCAACCAATCGAAGGCGCCTACGCGCATTCAAATTGGCGAACAGCTGACCCGCGGTTTGGGTGCAGGCGGAAACCCCACCGTGGGCGAAGCGGCAGCAAAGGAATCCGAGAAGGCGATTCAAGCTGAGTTGGAAGGTTGCGACATGGTCTTCATCACCGCCGGCATGGGCGGTGGCACTGGCACCGGTGCGGCGCCCGTCGTAGCGGAAATGGCACGGCGAATGGACATTCTCACCGTTGGAGTTGTCACTAAACCATTCCTTTTCGAGGGTCCCAAGCGAAAGCGAGCAGCCGACGAAGGAGCGGCACGGCTTCAAGAGCATGTGGATACGTTGATTACGGTCCCCAACGATCGCCTGATTGGCTTCGTCGAAAAACGAACCACCATGCAACAAGCTTTTGCCCAAGCCGATGACGTCCTGCGACAAGGGGTACAGGGCATTTCTGACATCATTTTGTTGCCCGGCATCATCAATGTCGATTTCGCTGACGTCCGCAGCGTCATGAGCAACGCGGGCGTCGCACTGATGGGTCTCGGCAAGGGAGTGGGCGAGCAGCGAGCCAAAATGGCCGCCCAAGCGGCCGCCACTTCCCCGCTCCTCGAGACCAACATCCAAGGTGCAAAGCGGCTTCTAGTCAATGTAACGGCCGGTCAAGATTTCAGCATCGGCGAAGCGCACGAAGCGATGGAATACATCCTTCAGTTCACCGATCCCGATGATGCCGAAATCATCATGGGACACGTTATGAAAGGTGGGCAGGAGGGCGAGGTCACGATCACGCTTCTTGCCGCTGGTATGGCGGCGGGACCTTCGTTGTATGCGCCTGACCGCGACGTGTTCTTCAATGCTGACGCGCCAAGCGTGGCCGCTCCGCGACAGAGTCCCCAAGGGCCAATGCCCATTCAGCTCGACGAAATAGATTTGGACATACCGACCTTCTTAAGAAGGCAAAAGCTGGGAGGCTGATTTCAGTAACCAATAAGAGCCGACAAAAAAGTCGGCCAAAGGCTGGTCCAACGCATGCCCCGCTCCAAAGAGCGGGGCTTTTTTATGTTCCGAGTAAAATCCAGCGCGGCCGGTTCCGACTCGATGCCGCCGCTCCCGGCGTAGAAAGTTCAAAGACATGCGCCGCCGCGACGAAAGACGAAGATGAACTCACCTCAGACCGCCATGGAGTTCGCTGCCCGTCTATCGATGAGCAAAATGGCTCGGACGCCCAACGCGACGGGCGTAGGTCAGGTCCTTCACAAATTGCGACTCTTGGCGGACAACGATTGGCGCGAAGTCAAGGCGACTTTGGAGCGCGAGGGCAAAACGATCGATTGTAAAGCGGGCTGCAACTCCTGCTGCCACGAACCCATGCCCGTCAGCTACCTCGAAATATTGGACATTGCGGTAAAGCTGAAGGAGAGCTTTTCAGACGAACAGCGTCAGGAACTGCGCGACCGCGCGAAGGCGTATCGCCGAAATCGAGCGGACGGCCAATCGTTCCAGCCGTGCCCGTTCTTGGTGGGCGGCCTGTGTTCAATTTATGAGTTTCGACCCTTGGTTTGCCGCGGCAGACACTCGACGGACGTGAAAGCTTGTGAGGACAGACTTAAAGGTGGGGATGTAGCCCGTCCAGGTTCGAACGGTTATTTGGCAACTTGCGCCGCAATGATGGACGGCTTGTCCATGGGAATTCCAGGAAAAACGTCCCCCGATCGATATGACCTTGGCATCATGGCCGAAAGGATCGCCAACGGAGGCGATGCGGATGCCCATATCCTCAACGCCATGGCCTATCAGGGTGCGCCCGCCCTTCGAGCAGGGGAGCCCACGGGCCTCCCGGAAGGGATGCCTCCTTTGACTCCCCCCGAAATTGATGAGTTCTATCAACTCAAGGACGCAGGACGGCTGGAGACGGCCTTTGGCAGACTCGCCGGTCAAAGTGACGCAAAACGCCTTCTGATGTCGTTCTGGGTGCCGCTCGCCTACGAGACGCAAGATCAGCTGCTGGATTGGCGCGCGAGAGCCGAGAAGGTCTTGGGTGAGTTGGAAGTCCAGCCGTTTGATCCCGCCGAAGCCTTCAACACGCTGACATTTCATTCGACCTGCTATTTCGGCTACCAGGGACTGCCCCTCAAAGAGACGTTTGGCCGATTTGGGAAAGTGGTCCACGACAAGATCATCGCCCCTCTGTTTCCGGACCTCGTGGCGCCCATCGAAGGCAAAAGAAAGCCCGGCAAAATTAGAATCGGATACGCCTCACCGGACCTCGCCAATAAGAACGGCACAAGGTGGGCGTTGGGATGGCTCGAATCTCACGGCCCCGAATTCGAAACCTTTGCCATCAACATAGGAGCCTTGGAAGACAGATTGACCGAGCGCTTCATCTGCGCATCGGACAACTATCTGAACCTACCTTTACCGGTGCCTCAGGCTGGGCGGGCGATCCGCGATCTGGATTTGGACGTCCTGATCTACCCTGAAGTCGGACAAAACGGCCGCGCCGTGCAATTCGCATCAATGCGCTTGTCAAGGGTGCAATGCACGGGATGGGGTTACCCCGCAACGTCGGGACTGCCGAACGTGGATCACTACATCTCGGGCGACTGGATGCACTTGGATAACGGCAGCGATGAGTTCACGGAGAGGCTCGTCCGTCTCCCCCAAACGGGCCAAATCTTGGAACCGCCGTTGCTGCCCCAGGGCTCAAGAGATCTGCCTCCACTGCCGCCAGATTACATCTTGATGGGGCAGAACCTTGCGAAATTGGAACCCGCTTGGGATTATCTTTACGCCGAAATTTGCTCTCGTACCGGCAAGCCGATTGTCATGGTCGAGCAACTTCAGGAGGGCGTCAATCGCGTCATTAAGAAGCGCCTTGCCAAGAATGGTGTCAACGTCCACTGGGTTCCCTTCATGAGCTACACCCAGTACCGAGCCCTGCAGGAGGGAGCGGCCCTTTCTTTGGACACTCAGATTTGGAGCGGAGGCTACACTACCTTCGAAGCGCTCACATTGGGATTACCGGTCGTCAGCTTGCCCGGCGAATCGATGCGATCGCGCCTTAGCGTCGCCTTCCTCAGGCAGGCAGGAGTCGAGAAACTTCTCGCGACGTCGCCAGAGGAGTACATCCAACTGGCCAGCGATACCCCCAGAGTTCGTGAGATCATGACAGGATTGGACGCGGAGAGGATCTACGGCGACTGCTGCGGAATCGGTGACTCGCTGAACTCCTTCATCCGCTCGTCGGTGACCCCATAGCGCATAAACTCTGGTGCAATGGGATAAAGTCAATGCATGCGATTTCGTACCGTACTCTGCATTTCAAGCGCGTGCCTGTCGGGGATTGCGTTCTCCCAAGGCAAATATGCTTCGACCGTCGATCCGATCAAGGGAGCCGGCCTTTCAGAACTGGGTGCCTATCGACTCCTCACCGATCTCACCACGAACGTTGGCAATAGGATTGCCGGCTCGACGAACGCTGACAAAGCGGTCCAATGGGGCAAGGCGACGATGGAGCGTCTCGGCCTGCAGAACGTCCGCCTCGTTCCATGCATGGTCCCCCACTGGGTGCGTGGCGATCACGAGAGCCTGCGCATGACGGATTCCGATGGACACGAGACTCCTCTCACCTGCACCGCCCTTGGGGGCAGCATTGGAACTCCGGCGGAGGGCCTGTCAGCCGAAGTCATCGAGGTCCATTCGCTTGACGACGCAGCAAAACTTGGTGATCGCGCCAAGGGCAAGATCTTATTCTTCAACCGCCCCTTTGACGCGTCACTCACCAACACGTTCGCGGCCTACGGCGGCGCGGTGGATCAGCGATTCGGCGGGGCCGTCGCTGCGGCAAAAGTCGGCGCGGTCGGCGCAATTGTGCGTTCCATGACCCTAGATCCCGACGATGTGCCCCATACGGGAGCAATGGGTTATGTGGACGGCGTTTCGAAGGTACCGACGGCCGCTCTCAGCATCGTCGCTGCAAATAAACTCAGTGACGCTCTCACCCACGGCGATGTTCACGTGCGACTTGAGTTGAGTTGCCAATCGCTCCCAGACGTACCTTCCGCAAGCGTAATCGGCGAGATCGTCGGCAGCGAAAAGCCCGATGACATCATCGTCGTGAGCGGTCATCTTGACAGTTGGGATAAAGGCACGGGCGCCCATGACGACGGTGCGGGCGTCACCCAATCGCTCGAGGCGGTCCGCCTGATCAAGGAACTCGCTTGGAAACCCAAGCGCACCATCAGAGTTGTGTTGTGGATGAACGAAGAGCACGGCGCGAGCGGCGCTCGTGCATACGCCAACTTCGCCAAACTTTCTGGACAGAACAATATGGCCGCCATCGAGTCAGATTCAGGCGGCTTTGCTCCCCGAGGCATAGGGACGTCGCTAAAGGGCAAACAAGCCTCGAAGCTGAACAAGTGGCTCCCAGCCTTCTCGACGTTCGAAGTTGGATCGATCGAGGCCAGCGGCGAGACCGGAACCGATGTAGAAAAGCTCGAATCTCTCGGCACCGCCCTCTTTGGGCTGGAAGTGGAGAGCGAGCGATACTTCGACTATCACCACTCGGATAAGGACACCCTGGATAAGGTCAATCCACGAGAACTGGAACTCGGCGCGCTCAGCCTGGCCACCCTCGCTTGGCTGATTTCGGAGGAGGGTATTTAGGGCATCCCCTTGATGACCAACAGAAAGGGCCCTTCGGCATCCGCCGAAGGGCCCTTTAACTAGTTCGAGCTGACTAGTGCTTGTTGTTCTTTGACTTGGACTTCGCCGGCTTCACGAGAACCGAAGCGGGCATTTTGCAACCGGCGCAGCAATACATGACCTTGTCGCCCTTCTTAAGGCGTACGGCGACGGGATTGTCCTTTGTCTTCTTGGCGCTCAAAGGCATGTGACAAACTGGGCACACAACGGCCTTCGCCTTCGGCTTGGCAGCCATCTTGCCACCTTGGGCCGAAGCCCCCACGACGAGCATGGCCGCTAGAAGGGCGGTGGCAGCGGTGCGAATAATCTTGTTCATGAAATTGACTCCTGCTTACGCGCCGCACGGGCGCCACATCAAATATACGCCATAAACGTGTACCAAAGTGCGATTCGGACACTAGTCGCCGTCATGCTTTGAAGAGGGCCTGGTTCGCAACTGCGCCCAGGTCCGCAGTTCGTCGATCTCTTCCCGCATCATTACGCTTAAAGGCACAACAGCCTTCGCCTCGCCCATCAGATCCTCCTGCGACAGCTCGCGCTTACCGTCGAACGCCACAAACAAGGCTCCCAAGACGACCTGCTCGATCTCAGCGCCGCTAAAGCCCTTCGTCGCGTCGGCCAGCGCCCGCATATCAAAGTCTCCGGGCTTTCGATGCCTCTTCAAAAGATGAATGGCAAAAACATGCTCCCTTTCGCTTGCATCGGGCAGGTCGACAAAAAAGATCTCATCAAAACGACCTTTTCGCAACATCTCAGGAGGCAGCGCAGTGACGTCGTTCGCGGTCGCAATCAGAAACACCGGAGAGGTCTTTTCCTGCATCCATGTCAGAAAAGTGGCGAAAACGCGCGCCGTGGTGCCGCCGTCGCTGACCCCGCTCGACCCTGTCCCGGCAAAGCCCTTGTCCAACTCATCCGCCCACAAAACGCAAGGTGCCACCGATTCGGCAACCTTGATCGCACGGCGGATGTTCTCCTCGCTCTGCCCGACCAACGACCCGAAGATACGGCCAACGTCGAGTTTCAGCATCGGCAGATTCCACTCCGCCGCCACGGCCTTCGCAAGCAGTGACTTACCGCAACCCTGAACACCCAGCAATAGGATTCCCTTCGGCGCGGGAAGGCCGAACTTCCTAGCCTTATCCGAAAAACTTTCGGTCCGCCTCTTGAGCCAGTCCTTCAACAATTCCATGCCGCCGACGTCTGACAGCTGATTCTCCGGCGGGTAATACTCAAGCAGCCCCGACTTGCGAATGATCTGTTTCTTTTCTTCGAGGATCACGTCCACATCGAACTTTTTTCGCTCGACCAAACTCCGTGCGAAAACCGACTCGATTTCGTCCAAAGTAAGACCTTGTGCTGACTTCGTTAACCGCTCCTTCTGAGCGGCCGTCAGATCGGAATCGACACTCTTGTTGTCCTTCACCGCTTCGATGACTTTATCCAAAGTCAATTCAATTTCTTCAAGGTCGGGCAGTGCAAAATCCACCACCGTGATGTCCTTTTCAAGGTCCGTGGGCAAATTGAGGGTGGGGCCCAGAATGACAAGCGTCTGCGCCCTGCCCCTGATGCGAATCGAAAGATCTCGCATCAGGCGAATCACCCGCACATCTTTCATATACGGGTGAAAATCCTTCAACAAGAACACGGTGTTCTCCGAAGCTTCGTAAACAAGAGCCAGCGCTTCGAGCTCGCCGGCCAGCGCAGACGGCTTGGCCGGGCCCGACGTCCTATTCACTTCCGGCCGCATACCTTGCGTAATCGTCCACGTGTGCAATGTCCGCCCGCGACTTTGGCAGACCTTCTGTAACGCTTCCTCAACGCGCCTCTCTTCCCAAGAAACGATATAGAGAATGGGGTACTTCGCCCGAATCAGCACTTCAATCTCTTGCGAGACGTTCATCGGCTGGATGCTACCTATCGGCCGGCATCCGGTGTTCGATTTTGGGCGTTATGACCCGCGGGCCTCAAGAAACGGCGGGCGATTTGCGTCCCAACGGCCGATCGACCGCCGCGGCGATTGCCGCCAATTGAGGCATCAGCGCCCTAAAAGACTGGGTGCTAAGACTCTGCTCACCATCTTTCAGCGCCTTGTCAGGGTGCGGATGAACTTCAATAAGCAATCCGTCTGCGCCGCAAGCCACCGCCGCAAGGCTCATCGGCCACACCAGATCGCTCCGTCCAGTGCCCTGAGACGGATCAACGATCACCGGTAGGTGAGTCATGGCTTGCGTCGCAGGTACAGCGGACAAATCGAGCGTGTTTCGAGTGTTGGTTTCAAACGTGCGGATTCCCCGTTCGCACAGCACGACGTTGGGGTTGCCGGATGAAAGAATGTGCTCCGCCGCGAGTAACCATTCTTCAATCCGCGCACTCATGCCGCGCTTCAGCAGAACCGGGACACGGCTCTGACCCACTTCCCGAAGCAGATCGAAATTTTGCATGTTGCGAGTTCCGATTTGAAGCATATCGCCGTATTGGCTCACCAATTCGACTTTCCTGACGTCCATCACCTCGGTAACGACGCGCAGATCGTATCGACGGCCCGCCTCTTTAAGGAGTTCCAGCCCTTCCTTTCCCATGCCCTGGAACGCATAGGGCGAGGTTGAGGGCTTGTAGGCGCCCCCCCTCAGCATCGTTGCACCCGCTTCGCTGACGGCTTTCGCGCTTGCCATGAGTTGCTCTTCCGACTCAACCGCGCACGGGCCGGCCATCACAACGACCTCGGATCCACCAACACGGACGCCTCGAACGTCAATCACACTCGTCGTCCGTTTCTGATCACGCGCCGCCAAGACGAAAGGTTCTGGTGAAGATTCAATGCAATCGGCTTCAAGGTCCATGGTCGAAGGGTTAATGGTTCTCAATTTACTGCTTGCAAGACCTCAGGCCCTCACGGGTTCCCGGATCACGCTCCTGAATTCTTCTACGAAAGTGGCGTTCTCCTCCTCCGTGCCCACCGTGATGCGCAAGTGCGTTGGAGTGCCGAAGATGTCTCCTGGCCGTACAATGACACCTTTCTTAAGGAGCGCTTCGAATACGGGCCGACAGGGCCGATGGATGTCCGCGAAGAGGAAATTGGTGTAGCTCCGGGTCACCGTAGCGCCCTCCGCTTCCAAGCCCCTAGTCAAAATCTCAAGGCCCCGGACGTTGTTTGTTACCGTTCGCCTGAGATGGCCTTCGTCGTCAAGTGCGGCGATTCCTGCCGCCTGAGCCAAGCTGTTCACGTTGAAGGTCAATCGGGCCCGGTTGATCGGATCCTCCATCCATGATGGAACAAACCCATAACCGACGCGAATACCGGCGAGGCCGTAAGCCTTGCTGAACGTCCTCAGACCCACAACATTCTTACCCGCGAGCACATAAGGAAGGCTAGACAGCGCGTCCGGGGCATCCTGAGCGAATTCAAAATAGGCCTCGTCCAACACAACCGTGATGCCATCCGGCATATCGGACATGAATGCGTCGAATTCCCGCTTGGTCACAACGGTCCCGGTCGGATTGTTGGGGTTGGCGATGAAGATAAGCTTCGTGTTCAATGTCACAGCCTTCGCCATCGCAGGGAGATCATGACGCAAGGCGGAGTCGAGTGGCACGTTCACGAGGCGGCAGTTCGCCAGACGCGCAGCGGCCTCATAACGGACGAACGAGGGTGTTGCTGCCACAACCTCATCGTTCTCGCCACCCAGGAAGATGGACCCCAGGACTGCGATGAGTTCCTCACTCCCGTTGCCCACGACGAGATTCGTTGCCGGTATCCCAAACTTCTGGGAAATCGCATGCTTCAAGGCAAACGCGGCACCGTCTGGATATAAATTCAAGTCGGAGAGTGCCGACTGGATGGCAAGCAGCGCCTTAGGTGAGGGCCCCAGAGGGTTCTCGTTACTTGCCAGCTTGATGATCTGCTCAAGACCAAGCTCGCGCCTGACCTCCTCGATCGGTTTACCGGGAGAATAGGGAATCATCTTCAGCACATTGGGGCGCACTGGAGTGGGCATGCTCCCATTGTGACAGGGTATGACCCGACCCATGGTCCCCCATTGGTAGTCTCAAGGGTAAATGAGAATCAACGTTCGGCTTGAGGCAGCCGAAACTATGGGCAGTCAAGCCAGAAACGTCTAGAAGCCCCGCCTTACAAGGTAACAAAGAAGCCATGAGAATTGGATTCTCCATCCTCACCGTTGCTGCCATGCTTTCGTCGGCTTGCACTCACGCCACGGAGGCATCGTCCAAAGCCGCGCGATCGCAAAGCCAAGAGGGGCTGTTCAAGGCCAAAGATGGGACGGACACGTTCGGGGATCTTTACCATAGCCAAACCACTGCGAAGGGCATCGTTCTCATGTTTCACCAAGCCGATTCCAATTCAGGCGAATATGCCCTCATTGCGCCGCAGGTTGCTAAGTTGGGCTACGACTGCATGGCCGTAGACCTTCGGTCCGGCGGGGATATGTTCGGCGTCATCAACCGGACGGTTCGAGCACATGGTGGCAGCCGAAGTTATGAAGAAGCGTACCAAGACATGCAAGGAGCCCTCTCCTGGGCCAAAGGCCAGCGCTATCCCAAAATCATGATATGGGGAAGCAGCTACAGCGCTTCGCTTTGCTTGCGACTTGCACGAGAGTCTACGGACGTCAACGCTGCCCTCGCGTTTTCGCCGGGTGAGTACTTTGCCGACGACGCCACCGTTAGGACGTGGGCACAGAACGACCACGTGCCCACCCTCATGGCCTTCACCCAAAGCGAGTTGCATCACGTCGGCAACGACCTGTTCGGAGCCCTCCCAGGATCCGAGAAGAACGTCCTCGTCTCCTTTCCAAGTGGGGTGCACGGGAGTTCGACGCTCCGAGAGGACCGCAACAGAGACGGGTACGCAGAATATTGGGCGGCAACGGAGAAATTCCTCGTCGCGAACTCGGCGCCGTGATTTGCGGCGCCCACTGCTGACTTGAGTGGTGGTGAGCCGGGTGGGGATCGAACCCACGACCCACGGCTTAAAAGGCCGATGCTCTACCGCTGAGCTACCGGCTC
>CAZUCK010000003.1:0-10784 GCA_964619505.1 uncultured Fimbriimonas sp.
CGGTGGTTCGTGGTCGGGTTGTGGCCGAACACGGCGGGGTCTAATGGTAGGTACTGGTGGCGTGGTTCGAGGTACTCAACCGTGGTCCTGAATTCGTACCGGCGTACGCTCTCGATGCTTGGTTCCGGCCGAGTCCTTTGTTGTTGGAAGCGCTTTCGGGCAATTTGGACTTGATGTCAAGCACGAGCCCGCCGACCCACGCTAATGGCCTGCGCAACGTGCTCTCCTAAGTGAGGGGCATCCCAAAAGACAATATCGTCATCGGTGCGGGCTCATCGGCCCGATTTTCACAACGCTAAGGTTGTTGCTGACGGACCGCTCCCGTACATTGATCCTTGATCCGAATTACAGCGAATATGCCCAGTTCTTGAGAATGTCATCGGTTGTAGGGTTGAGCACTTGGGCTTTTCTGCGTCGGACGGCTATGCGCTGGACCCGGAGGCTCTCGTTACTCCTAGTGCTAAGCCTCTTTCTTCGAACTAGTCGCGTCGACGTTACGATTCGAAGCGGCAGTTTTGTACATCTCGACGTACTTGATGGCGCTTTTTGACCAACTGTAATCTCCTTTCATGCAAGTCCTTTGCAGTCCGGACCAAGTCATGGGATCGCAATAGGCGGACGATGCCCGCCTAACGGCATCCATAAACGCCTTAGCGGTCTTCTCGTAAAAGACGAACCCATTCTCTCCATCGAAGACCGTGTTGGCGAGACCGCCGGTGCTTCGTACGACAGGAACTGTCCCGTACCGCATTGCGATCATCTGACCCAGCCCGCACGGTTCGAACGCACTGGGCATCAAGAACATGTCCGCCCCTGCGTAAATCTGAGGTGCGAGCGCGAGGTCAAATCCCTCGTGGAATCCAACCCGGTTCGGATAGTTCTTGGCCAGCCGCCGGAAGGGACGGGCAAGGTTTGCGTCGCCCGAGCCCAGGAGCACGAGTGGTCCGATCGATAATAATTCATCCGCTGCGTCGATCATTAAATCCATGCCCTTTTGGTGGCTCAAGCGACTGACGACGCCAAACACAGGGGTGTCCTTGATCGGCTTCAAGCCTACTTTCTTGAGCAGATCGGCTCGACACTTTGTCTTTCCTGACATGTCCGCCAGGTTGTAGTGGTCCGCCAGATAGGGGTCGGTGGAGGGATCAAACTCCTCAAGATCGAGGCCATTTAGAATCCCCGCGAGCTTTTCCTCCAAGTCCAAATGGCGCATCAGGCCCTCCAATCGGCAGCCGAACGCAGGGGTTTGGATCTCTTCCGCGTACTTTGGGCTCACAGTGTTCACATAGTCGGAGAACACGCAACCTGCCTTGAGGAAATTGACCGTGCCGTAGGTCTCGAGTTGATCCCGATTGAACAGTCGGTGTGGGAGCTCAAGAAGGTCGAGAATCTGGAACCCGAACTCGCCTTGGTACGCCAAATTATGGATTGAGAAGACGGCCGCCGTCTTGTTCCAAAGAGGTGCTTCACGCTCCCTCATCAGAACTGGAATGAGCCCCGTGTGCCAATCGTTGCAGTGGATGACGTCTGGAATCCAATCTAGGGCTTTCGCCGATTCCAGTACGGCGCAGCTGAAGAATAGGTACGGGTCTCCCCCGTGGCCATAGATCTTCTCACTGCGATCCGCCTCGTTGAACCATTCGTCGCTTTCCAGCAGCAGCACTGGGACGCCGTCGGCCATCGTTTGATGAATTGCGAGCGGTTTCTTCCAAATCTCGTTAATCTTCACCGTGAGCCCGTCTTTGAGCTTGGAGACTGTCCAGCGAGCGTCATCGAGGACCATTTGGTAGGCGGGCATTACGATGCGGACGTCATGCCCCAGCGCGTGCAACGCTTTTGGGAGAGATCCGGCGACATCGGCGAGTCCGCCTACCTTTGCAAACGGAGAGACCTCCGCCGAGACAAACAGAATCTTCATAGGTTCAAAACAAATTCACGCAAACGCAAGACCCAACAAGCCAACGCCCCGCTAACGCCTATTCGCAACTGATCGTCGGTGGCGCAAGGATCGTACTGAACTTCTTCCTGGTTAGACGACCGGGAGACCTGCCAATACTCACAGGGTCGTCAGAGGGCTTCGATCAGCACTGCCGTTGCCTCGCCGCCGCCTATGCACGGCGTTGCCACCGCGTACTTTCCGCCCCTTCTGCGTAATTCGTGAAGCGCCGTCATGACCAAACGTGCTCCCGTCATTCCGATGGGGTGTCCCAATGCTACCGCCCCGCCATTCACGTTGAGCTTTTCGTGAGGGATTTGGGCTTTTTCTGCGACGATCATCGCAACGACTGCGAATGCCTCGTTGACTTCGAAAAGGTCGATGTCGCTGACGCTAAGATGGTGTTGTTTTAGTAGTTTTTCGATGGCGAAGGCTGGTGCGGTGGTAAACCAGTTCGGCTCTTGAGCATGAGTGGAGTAGCCGACCACACGCCCGAGTGGCTTGTAGCCTTTGCTGGCGGCCTCCGAGGCAGAGGACATTACCAGGGCCGCGGCTCCGTCGTTGATCGAACTTGCGTTGCCGGCTGTGGTGGTCCCGTCCTTGCTGAAAGCTGGTCTGAGCGAGCCAAGTTTATCCGGGTTGCCTTTACCCGGCTCTTCGTCCAGTGAAACGACAACCGGGTCTCCTTTACGTTGTGCGACTTCAACGGCCACAATTTCTTCGCTGAGCCGGCAAGCCTGCTGGGCAGCGGTGGCGCGGCGATAGCTTTCCGCCGAGAATGCGTCCAATGCTTCCCGACTTATGTTGAACTTGGCGGAAGTCTCGTCACCGCAGTTACCCATGTGGCAATTGCCGTACGGATCCCAGAGTCCATCGTGGATCATCGTATCCATGAGGGTTCCGTTGCCCATGCGATAACCTATTCGGGCCTTATCGAGCGCATAGGGGGCGTTGCTCATGCTCTCCATGCCTCCGGCGATCACGATCTTCGAGTCACCGAGTTTGATGGCTTGGGCGGCGAGCATGACCGCTTTCATTCCGGACCCGCATACCTTATTGATGGTCAAGCAGGGCACGGAATTCGGAATGTCGCCGTAGATCGCGGCTTGGCGCGCGGGCGCTTGCCCCATGGCTGCTGAAAGTACGTTGCCCATGATGACCTCATCGATCTCGTCTGGCTTAACACCGGCGCGGCTGACTGCTTCCTTAATGGCGATTGCACCCAATCGCGATGCGGTGAGGGACGAGAGCGAGCCCATGAAGGCGCCGATCGGCGTACGGACGCCGGAGAGAATGACTGCATCTTCCATATCTGTTGAATCCTCGTTGATTACTACGGTGAGCGTACCTCTCGCGTGCAATTCGATAAGCCTTGGTTAGACGCCTTTGGACCGGTGATATTGAGAGCTTCGTGACAGGTGATACGCGCTGTACCTTGCGGCCCCCTCCAGACTCAACTCTATTCAGCCGAAAACACAGATGTGGACAACGTTCAAGCATTGAGAAAGCGGATTCGTTGCGGCAGCCTTGTGCGCTTGGTCTTCTACACGAAACAGGGTTCCGTGTCGATCAAGGCTCGCGTTGCTAGAGTTGAGCCCCTGACCGTATCTTTCGTGGGCGCGGACGCAAAGTTGGTCAATGAAGATGACCGCATGCTGTTGATCGTCTTGAACAAGGGGGGATGCTTCCGCGCTGAAGCGGTTGTCAAGAAGGTGTCAGGAAAGGACGGAGACTGGTCTGTTGAGCTTTCCGATGAGCTTTGGGAGGAGATGGATCGCCGACGCTATCCCCGGCATACCGTCGAGATTCCAGTTGAACTTCGGGCGATCCAAGAATCCGGTGGCAGTTGCTCGGTTCAGGTTTTCAAGGGTGAAACGATTGATCTTAGTGTCGGCGGAGCCTGGGTCCACTTGGATGAGCCCGTTGAGCCAGGGACGTTGGTGGAAGTGCAGATCTCACTTACTGACAAAGAGCACGCTCGAGTTCTTGGCCTTGTTGCCCACAAAACGAGCCACTTGGTGGGTTTCGGCATCGAATTCATGGATTACATTGGCAGCGCTCGGTACACATTGCACAATTACTTGACAGAACAAGCAGCAGCATAAGGGTCAAGGTTCGGAATTTCGGGAAGGAGGCTAACTGGGCCAGTCGCCTTCGAACACCGTTTCAGCGGGACCCGTCATGTGGACCTTCCAATCGGTCCCAACTTCAATGAGGAGAGTGCCGCCTGGCAATTTCACGTCGACTTCGTGATCGGCCCTGCCCGTCAAAATCGAAGCCACGGTGCTTGCGCATGCGCCCGTGCCACAAGCGAGAGTTGCCCCGGCTCCCCGTTCCCAAGTTCTCTGAACGAGACTGGCTCTGCTAAGCACTTGAACGAAGTGCACATTGATGCGGTTTGGAAACATTGGCGATGTTTCAAGCTTGATTCCTTCTGCCTCCAGGTCAACCGCTTGGACGTCATCCACGAACACGACGAGGTGGGGGTTTCCCATTGAAACCGCTGTTCCCAGGAATTTGGATCCCACGGGTTGTTCGATGAACTGATCGTCGTGGGCACCCGTAATGCCAATCTCACCACGCTTGAACTTGGCCAAGCCCATGTCGACTCGAACGCGTCCCTCCGTGCGAAGCTGCAATTTCAGGATGCCGGCCCCAGTTTCAACGTCCACGTCATCCCCGGCAAGGTGATGGTGGTCCCTCAACAGCTTGGCGAAGCAACGAATGCCATTGCCGCACATTTCGCTTTCCGATCCATCGGGGTTGAACATGCGCATCTTGAACGGAGCTTTCGCGCCTCGTTCAACCAGAATAAGTCCGTCCCCGCCTACCCCCCTCCGACGATCGCTGACCTCTCGCGCAAGCGCTGAGAGGTCTAGGTCAGGAATCGGATATGACAGAGTGTCGAGCATGACAAAGTCATTGCCGGCACCTTGCATCTTTGTAAACTTGATCACTCTACGTTTCTACGAAATTCTTCAGAACTTCCATCCTCGTGCGACCGTCCTTGGCCGACCGGTTTGGCGGGAACGATGCTTGCGACCGCATGTTTGTAGACCAATTGGGTCGGTTTTCCGGGCGCATCCAGAAGTACCGTGAACGCATCAAAGCCGCGCACTTGACCGCGAAGTTGCACGCTGTTTGTGAGGTAAATCGTGACCCCGATGCCTTCCTTTCTGACTTGGTTCAGGAACATGTCCTGAAGATTGATTGCCTTACCCATCCTATGAACGCTCCTAAGTAAAATTGGCGCGCACTGCGCCCATCGCCTGCTCGAAAATTTCGGGCGCAGATTCTCCAGCAAGCATCACCAAACCAGGTTCCGATCTCAGCCAGGTTCTCTGGCGTTTCGCGTATTGCTGGGTGGCTGCGATCGTTGTCGCAATCGCTTCCTGCAGTTCCATTTTATGCTCCAAGTAATCCCACATCTCGCGGTAACCCAGGGCTCGAAAGCCGGGGTCTTCCGGTCGATAGCCTCGATCGCGAAGTTCTTCGACTTCCAACGACCAACCATTCTGCAACATACCCTGAGTCCTTAAGGCGATGTTTTCGCTGATTTCTTGCGCTGAACGATGAATCGCAAGCTTGAGCTTCCGGAATGGCGGAATCTCAACGTTTATCGGCTCACCGGGTGAAAGCGCGCGTTCCAATGCACGGCGAACTCTCACGGGATTGTTTGGGTCGACGCCAGTGGCGGCTTCGGGCGATCTTTCCAACAATTCCGAGTACAGGGCGGTAAGGCCGATGGCGGATTCGCGCCGTTCGATGTCAGCCCTGAGTGCCGGGTCGGGCGCGGGCTGCAAGTCTCGGTACTGTTCATACAGGGCCCGTATGTAGAGGCCGGTGCCGCCTACGATCACCGCGGACCTTCCTTGAATCCAGATTCGCCGAAGCTCAGACAGGGCGAGTTGAACCCATTCTCCCACCCCGAACGCCTCGTCTGGATTCTTTAGGTCCAGAAGAGAGTAGCGATCCTTGTCGGAGGGTTTAGCGGTTCCGATGTCCATTCCGCGGTAAACCTGAAAGGCGTCCGCATTCATCAATTGAGCGTCGAGTTCGTGAGCGAGAGCCTCAGCCAATGAGGTCTTGCCTGTCGCCGTGCACCCCATGACCGCGATGAGGACCTGATTGCGGGAAGCTGAAAGGTCTGAGCCCGAATTGGCTGGCACTTCTTATGGACCTAGAACTCCATCAGGGCGTGTATCGGATAGCCAAGAAGATTTTGGCGTCCTTGCAAAAATCCGAGTTCGATGAGGAAGCCAAAGCCGCACACCTTCCCGTCGAGTCGTTCCACGAGCCGTGCTGCCGCGGCTGCCGTGCCGCCGGTGGCAAGGAGGTCGTCAACAATGTATGCCTTCTGGCCCTTCTTGATGGCGTCCACATGCATCTCAACGGTGTTGGTGCCGTATTCCAGGGCGTACTCTTCCGTGATGCGCTCGAAAGGGAGCTTGCCAAGTTTGCGAGTCATCGTGAATGGCAGGCCCAATGAAATGGCAACTGGAACACCAAAGATGAAACCACGGCTCTCAATGCCGACAATGGTGTCTGCTCCCTTGGCTTTGGCATCATGCGCAAGCAGTTCGCAGGCTTGTTTGAACGCGGCGGGATTCTCGAGAACGGGGGTGATGTCCTTGAACATGATCCCTGGCTTAGGGAAATCGGGAACATCGCGAATGAACGCGCGGGCGAGCACTTCCTGCATGACGAGACGGATGATACCGAAACGAGGAGAGCTTGCCTTGAGGCCTCTACCGTGCCGCGAGACGTAAAACGCCTTTTAGGATATCGATTGCACCCGCGAGCGCGGTCATATAACTGAAAATCGTCGCGGCGTCAAAGTTCATCTTGCTGTCCGTGTTGCTTACGCTCCTGTTCTGCCGCCGCTTTATGGGGCAAGTGCCATGAACATTGCTGGGAACAATCAATCCCGGTGGGTTTACCGGTCGTGTGGCACAGGCTTGCATTCAGCTACGATTGTTCGGCGGTTTTGAACGAACTGTGAAACATTGGACGGGCCGTGACCACTGCTCGGGCGAGACGGGCGAGGTCACTGCTAAAATCAATGGCATGAGGTCGCGCCTGCTCGACACCCTGGCGGAAAGGGTTCTGATCTACGACGGCGCCATGGGCACCCAGATTCAAGCGGCGGACCTTTCACCGCAGGACTTCACGCTCCGGGATGTTCACGGACTCTCAGCAACGGCGCGGGCCGCTGCTCAGCGGCTCGATGGAAAAGTACTGGACGGTTGCAACGAGCTCCTGTTGCTTACCAGACCGGATGTCATTGGCCAGATTCATACGAATTACCTGAGTGCCGGGGCGGATCTGATTGAGACGGGCACTTTCGGATGCACATCCATCGTGCTGGCGGAATACGAGATTCCGGAATTGGTGTATGACATCGCGTTAGCGGCAGGGAAGGTGGCGCGACAAGCCGCGGATCAAGCGTCGACCCCCTCCAAGCCCAGGTTTGTCGTCGGGGCGATAGGACCCGGTACCAAGCTTGTCAGCCTTGGTCAGACTTCTTGGGAGGAGTTGGAGTCAACTTACTTAGCCGCATTCAAGGGTCTCCTCGAAGGTGGCTCTGACGCTTTGCTGCTTGAGACCCTACAAGACCTATTGATGGTCAAGGCCTGCATTGTTGCTGCGAATCGTGCAATGGCGGAGACGCAGATTCAGGTTCCCCTGTTTGTGCAGGTGACCATGGAGCAGACAGGAACCATGCTCTTGGGCAGCGAGATTGGAGCCGCCCTCAACATGGTCGAGGCTTTCCCATCTGTCAAGTCATTCGGAGTCAACTGTGCTACCGGACCTGTGGAGATGGGCTCCCACGTGCAGTTCCTAGGGCACAACAGCACTCGGCCCCTTTCGGTGCAACCCAACGCGGGCCTGCCATTGATGGAAGGCGGAAAAGCCGTTTACAAACTGACCCCTGACGAATTGGCGCAGCATCACGATCGATTCGTGCGCGAGCATGGTGTCGCTTTGGCGGGGGGTTGTTGTGGCACGACGCCTGCGCACATCAAGGCAGTCGCGGAGGCGGTCGGTGGCCGGCCCCATACAGGGCCAGCCCACTGGATCGCCAAGCGCAATCTATTCCCGGGATTTGATTTCGAGATGACCGGCGACGAGAGGTCCGGTGCCCAGAGCCTAGTTGGATGTTCGTCTCTCTATCAATTCCAGCCCTACAAGCAGGACGCCAGTTTTCTGATTGTCGGTGAAAAGACGAACGCCAACGGATCTCGAGCATTCCGTGACCTTCTTGCCAAAGAGAATTGGGAGGGTTTGACCGAACTGGCCCGCGAGCTTGAAGGCGAGGGTTCACACGTGTTGGACGTATGCACAGCCTATGTGGGCCGAGACGAAGGCCGTGATATGAGAGCGTTGCTTTCGCATTACAATCGACACGTCACCGTCCCACTTATGATTGATTCGACAGAGTGGCCCGTAATCGAAACCGCATTGAAGGCAGTGGCGGGCAAGCCAATCGTGAACTCCATCAATTTTGAGGACGGCGGAGAGAGAACGGAGAGGGTTCTAAATCTCTGCCAAAAGTACGGCGCGGCCGTGGTCGGCCTTACGATCGACGAGGACGGTATGGCAAAGACATTGGATCGAAAGGCGGCGATCGCCGATCGACTTCTTGCCCGGACCCGCGCTTATGCATTGCCGGACCACGATGTCTTCATCGATGCTCTGACGTTCACTTTGGGCTCAGGAGAGGAGCAATTCCGCGAGTCTGCGGAGGCGACGATCCGGGCGATTGAGGAGATTCGGCGCCGTCATCCCCGGGTCAATACGATCCTGGGCATTTCAAATGTCAGTTTTGGACTGAAGCCGGCAACGCGTCAGGTGCTCAACTCGGCATTTCTGCATTACGCGAGGGAGGCTGGGCTCACGAGTGCGATTGTGCACTTCTCGAAGATCCAGCCGGAGAATCGCATCGATCCTGAGATTTGGAAGATCGCCAGCGATTTGATCTTCGACCGGCGAGAATTTGCGACGGCATAGCCAAGTCCGGGTAGCCTCTGCCCCATGTTGATGTTTGGCTATGCGATTGCACTTGCGCTATCGGCGCATGGGGATGGGCTGAAATCGCTCGATATGGTGGTCGGTAAGGGCGCCGAAGCCGTTGCAGGTGACCGCGTTACGGTGGAATACACCGGCAACCTGTTGGATGGCAAGGTGTTCGATTCATCCGTCGGGAAAGCCCCTTTCGCCTTCACTTTGGGTGGCGGGCAAGTCATCAAAGGTTGGGACGAAGGGGTCGTGGGATTGAAAGTCGGCGGTCGACGAATCCTCGCCATTCCGGCAGACCTCGCTTACGGTGACCATGATCTCAGCGGGATACCCGCCAAGAGCACTCTCGTCTTTGACATCAAACTGTTGCGAGTTGACAAGAAGGATTCCAAACCAATGCTAGAGTTCGAAGAAATCACCCCTGGGACAGGTGCCGAAGCCAAGTCCGGAGATTCCGTACAGATTCACTACACGGGCATGTTCCTAAACGGAACGAAGTTTGACAGCAGCCGCGACCGCAACGAGCCGTTCTCATTCAAGTTGGGCACAGGGCAGGTCATCAAGGGCTTCGACATGGGAGTCACCGGCATGAAGGTGGGCCAGCGTAGGAAGGTGACGATTCCCTCCGATCTCGCATACGGTCCAAAGGGTGCCGGTGGCGTCATTCCGCCGAACGCCACGCTCGTTTTTGATCTTGAGCTGCTGAAGGTCAACTAGGCCAGCCTAATGAACATCGACGGGAGCCTTCGGTGCCCTTGGTCTTCTTAAAAGGATCAGGAGTGGCAATGCGAAGAGGAAGGAAAGGCCAATGATGTGGAAGCCGTCCTCGAACGAGAGAGTGATTGCTTGGCGGTACACACTCGACCCTATGAACCCGATGGATTCATAGAAGGCCTGCAAGGGCGGAACACCTCTGGCAACCAAATGTTGCTGTGAAGCAAGAATGCGTTGCTGTGTGATCGGCTCACTGAGGCTGACGTGGTAAAGAAGATTAGACTTATGGACGGCCAATCGGTGATCGAGCTGAGTGGTAAGAAACGCGATGCCAATGCTGCCTCCGATTTGGCGGCTCAGGTTGAAGATGCCAGAAGCGTAGCCCACTTCCTGCGGCGGCAAGCCGGCAAGCGCCGTTAGGGTTAATGGCAAGAACATGCAGGCAAGTGAAGCACCCCGCAGCATGAGAGGAAACAGGAGATCTCCGGTTCCAGTGTCGATATTCATCGTTTGAAGCTGGAACATTGAAAGTGCGAAAAATACAGAGCCCAAACCGACAATGATTCGAGGATCGATCTTGCCCATGACCTTGCCCAGGATGGGCAAAGTGAGAGCCGTGACGAGTCCGCTCGGCAGGAGGAGAAATCCCGTTTGTTGAGCCGTGAAATGCTGCACCTCTTGCAGGAAGATAGGCAGGATGAAAACGCCTCCATATAGACCGAATCCCAACACCATGCCGTAGAGCGACCCGGCCGCAAAGCTCCAATGCCGCAAGACGCTTAGTTTGACGGCTGGGTGCTTAACCTTTAGTTCCCAAATGACAAATCCGATGAGGGCTAGGGTCGCCGTGATCCCCAGCGTGACGATCAGAGGCGACTCAAACCAACTCTCACGGTTGCCCTTTTCCAGCACGGTCTGCATCGAACCAAGGCCAACAGCAAGAATGAGAATGCCGATGAAATCGATCGGCACACGCTTTGTCATGTACTTTGAATTCGTGAGGAAGCTGAGCGTTAGGAAGGCGGCCACGATTCCAATCGGAATGTTGATAAAGAAACTCAAGCGCCAATTGAAGGACTGGGTGATGAAGCCACCAAGGGTTGGGCCGAGCGTG
>CAZUCK010000003.1:10794-80863 GCA_964619505.1 uncultured Fimbriimonas sp.
GAACAAAGCTTGCACCATTGGCAATTGCTTTCTAGGAAAGATTTCGATTAGCGTGGCTTGGGCGGTGGAGAGAAGGGCAGCGCCTCCAGCACCCTGCAAGATGCGAAAGAGGACGAGCGTGTTCAAACTGGCAGCCGTTCCGCATAGTAGGGAGGCCCCGGTGAAGAGAAGGATGGAGCCTGCGAGGTACATGCGGCGACCAAAGTAGTTGGATAGCCAGCCCGTTAGGGGCAAGACGATCACATTTGCTAGGATGTAGCCCGTCGACACCCAGTTGATCTGATCGACGGTGGCGCCGAGATTGCCCTGCATGTCGGGGATGGCGACATTGACGATGCTCGTATCCAGCACTTCCAGGATCGTGCTGAGCATGATCGCGAGGAGAATGACGATGCGTACGGCAGGCGAGTATTCGCCACTCACTTCAGTCGCATGCGCCGATGGCGCTGCGGCCGCCATTTACTTCGTGGCCACCGTGACGGTAGCTGACATTCCCGAGGAGAGTCGTTCGAGCCCACTTTGCCCTGGGTCGAGAGTGATCTTCACGGGGATCCGTTGGACGACCTTGGTGAAGTTGCCCGTCGCATTGTCGGCAGGAAGAAGGGCGAAGGTTGCTCCAGTTGCGGCCGAGAGGCTTTCCAGCTTCCCCTTGAAGACGGCCGATGTAACGCCATCCACTTCGACTTCCACCGGCTGTCCGACGCGCATGTTGGCCACTTGGGTCTCCTTGAAGTTTGCCACCACCCACATAGGATCCGATTGGGATTCCGGGATGATGGACATGAGGGGGAATAGGGGCTGGACCAATGAACCCAGAGTTACCGTAAGCTTGCTCACCTTGCCATCCTGAGCGGCGTAAATTTTCGCGTATCCTAGGTTCGTTTCGGCCTCCTTTAGGGCTGCTCGTGCTTGCTCCACCCGGGCCAGCGCTTGCTCGTAGGCGCTCTTGCTCACCGCCAATTGTGCTCCAGCGGTCTTGGCCTGTGACAGCTGGCCAACGGCTTGGGCCGCACGACCTTGTGCTTGGGCGATACTTCCTTGAGCCGAGCTTCTTACGGCCAGCGATTGCGCGACGCCGGCTTGGGCCGCAGCGACTTGAGCTTGCGAGGCGGCAATCTGAGACTTAGTCTGATCAACCGCCGACTGGTTTGCGAGCACTTGCTGACGAGCGGATTCGATGGCAAGCCTTCGCTGATCAACGACGGCATCAGCTGCGCTCGCCTGCTGCCGCGCCGCTTCAAGGCTTGATTGAGCTGACTCGGCTGTCGCTTGGGCCGCCTCCGCCGCCTGATTGCTGATGGCGCCCTGTGCGACGAGGGATTGAGCCCGAACCGCATCTTTCGACGCCCGATCTAGTGCCGCTTGTGCAGTTCCAATGGTTGCGTGGGCTGCATGGGCCTGCGCCACAGCGGTTTGGAAATCAGCCTGCGCCGCCCCGACACCTGAATTGGCCTTTGCGACGTTCGCCTGGGCGGTTGCGTAAGCCGCCTGGGCGTTGCCAACCCCAGCCTTCGCGCTGGCCACAAGGGCTTTGGCGTTTGTTTCACCGGCCGCAGCCCTTGCGGCATCGCTTACAGCTGAGGCGATGCCGGCTTGATTCTCCGAGACGGTCCCTTGAACTTGTTGCAGTTGTGCCTGGCTGGTCGCCCGAGTCAGTCCCACGGCCGTTTGGGCACCTTGCGCCTGTGCGAGGGCAAGGTTGAGGTTTGCTTTTGCCTGCTCGTAGGAGGACTGCAGGGCCGTGTCGTCCAGCTGAACCAGCAACGTGCCCTTCTTGACTTCTTGATTGTCACCGACGAATACCTTCGATACGACGCCCTGGATTTGGGGAGAAACGTTGACGACGTGCGATGTGACGAACGCGTCGTCAGTCATTTCGTGCGTCTTTGAAAAACTCAAGGATTTGAAGCCGTATGTGACCGCGAGCACGGCGAGGATTCCGACAACTGGGAACAGCCACTTTGGTCGCGGGCTCTTTTCCGATCCGTTCTCAAGTGTGGATGGGGTTGTCTGTGTTTGAGCGCGAGAGCCGTTCGCTTTGGCTTCGCCGTCTTGGGCTTGGGTCTTCAATTCTTCACTCCGTACAACTGCGATTGTCGATCGCGCACCGGCGTCAATGCTTTTACGAGAAAGCTTGCTAATTCCAAAGCTCGTTCATGGAGCTCTTTCCTCTTCGCCATTTCATCAGGGTTCAAACGGTAGGGCAGCAGCGCATTGGTGGCAAGCACCAACATGGAAGCTGTTTTGTCGCTGTCATCACAGAAGAAACTCTCTTCCGTAACACCCATATCGAGAGCCACGGCAATGAGCTTTGACTCTTCGTTCAAGTACCGCTCCCTACGCTTTACGATCTCCGGCCGAAGAGCCGCATAGACCTCATCGAACGCCGCGTAATACTTCCGCACGCTGTCGTACTTGGACATTACGCGCTGCACAAGAAGCTGAACAATCCTGTCTTTGGGCTCATTCGGCTGCTCAAGCAATTGCTCCAACTGACGTTGAACCCGAGTGTTAATGCGATCGATCATCGAAAGCGCCACATCTTCCTTACTCTTAAAGCGCAGGTACAAGGCGCCTTTGGAAAGGCCTACTGCGTGCGCGAGATCGTCCATCGTCATGCGCTTGTAACCGTAACGAGCAAGCAAGTCTTCAGCGGCGTCCAGAATCGCTTCGCAGGTCACATCTTTCCCTTTTCGAGATGAACCGATGACTGTTTTCGTCATTTAGTCATATTATACGGTGTTTCCACCGCCGTCTGCAGCACGGTTTTTTGCACCAAGTTGAAATCTGGAGAAGGGCCGGGGCAAATCGCGTACGGACGGATACGTTAGGCCGTGAATTTCTTCCAGGTCGCCGCGGAGAGCCGATCCAAGGGCTCAACGGTGGCGCCTATTCGAAACATGGCTCCGTCGGCCGAATCGATCGGCTTACGGTTTTTCGCTGTGAAGCGCAAGGCGATTTCGCCCCAACCGGTGGAGATTTCTAGAATTCCAGATTCGCTGACGCGCATGTCGCGATCACAAGTCAGCCCAACGCCTTCGTAAGAGACGTCTTGCAGGCTGGCGGTCACGGGTTCGAAGCTGGTTTCCAGCCTGAGAATGCCGATCATTCCGTGAGTGCCTCTTCGGGCGCTTCTAACCACGCTTTCGAGTCTGACCGGCGTGGTCAAATTGAAGAGAAGCAATATGGACTCTTCGCCGTTCACCTGCGCCTGCGAAGGTCTGTTCTCGGAGAGAGATGCGCAAAACAGGGCGTCGAACCTGGAGCCGAAGACTTGGAAAATGTAACGGCCCTCATCTTGAGTTTGAGCCCCTGCGTGCGTAATTACGTCAATCGAACGATCCGTTGCTCCGCAGACCCACCCCACGAAGGCTTTGTTGTCCGATGCACCATAGAAGCGGGTGCGGGCGCGCGCAAATTCAACGCTGTCCAATCGCGGTAAAGGATTTCCCATTTCAAGCCTCAAGCAACTAAATCGAGACAAGCTGATCCAACCGATAGCGTGCCGGTACCCACTAGTTTTTGGCTTATGTCGTCAGATCGTGAGGGTGACGCGGCCCTAATTTTGCAGGAAAGGTACAGGTGTACGGAGGCTGTTGTTGAATTACTCCGAGATGGCATCAGCTTCGATCTCCACAAGCATCGCTGGATCGATCAACTTACTGATTTCAACCATCGTCGTCGCCGGCATAATGCCTCTGAAGAATTCATGGTGAGCCTTGCCAATGGCTTCCCACATGCCAATGTCGGTCACAAAGATGCGGGTGCGGACCACATCATTCAAACCGGCGTCTAGGGCATTCAAGGCCCTCTCGATGTTTTTGATCGCTTGCACGGTTTGGGCGTAGGGATCGCCGAGGCCAACGATTTGACCGTCGGCCCCTGTAGCCGTCGTTCCCGTGACAAAAACCATGGAACCGACTTTCACCGCACGTGAATAGCCAACTATGGATTCCCATTTCGCGCCTGAGCTGTAGTTTTGTCTCGACATCAATGAAGGTCTACTGTCGAGCCGAAGTGCCTGTTCCACGAAAGGTTTCTCGAATTGGAGGTTTTCATGGCTCCAATTCGACCCCAGGGTCCCACCCCTGTTCGCTCGCGCGCATCAGGACCTTTAGGTCCATGTCGCGATCTACGCGAATCTGGCAAGAAAGCCTGAACTCGCCAAGCACTCCGTCTTCAACGAGGCAATCACGCTCAGTGTCACGCATTTCGGGCTCGGGGGAGTTGAAGAAGACGCGACAAGTCGTGCATCGCGCGTTGCCTCCGCAGCGATGGCTGATGTCGATCCCCGCGTTTTCGATGGCAAGCGCAAGCTTGTCGCCTTGGGAAGCTTCAAAAGGCTCGAAGCCCTCGACGGCAATTCGATAGGTGCTCATATGAAGGGCTATCTTACTCTGAGTCGATTCTACGTGGGAGATATTCGGCGCGAACCATAATGTCTAAGTGGAAAAGTCAGACGGAGTCGAGTCGCAAATTTGGGATTGCGACCCCCTTGTGATCGTCGATTCCGATGAGAAGGTGGCTTTTGCCGGACGGTGCAAGATGGAGTTCAGTCCCAGCGATGGAAGGGAAGAACAAGGTCGCCTCTGTGTCCTAAATGTGTTGGTTGAGGGCAGGCAGCTTTCGATGGTTGCCGAGGGACGTTTACTGGAAGACGAGTCGCCTTTGCCACAGTTGCCTCCCTTTGCGATGCGGCTGAGGGCGGGCAGGACCTATTGGGGCGAGGACGAGGAGGGCAGCGAGTTCACGTGGTACGTCAATGGCGATGCCGAGCGGTACTTGGTAAGTCGCGGGTGGCAAAACGTCTGAGACTTTAGCGCCGGGTTCCCCGCAGCCATGTAAACTGCCGGCATGATTCAAGAGGAGCGGCTGGTCAAGCTGTTTAAGGACCTATGTCTTATCGATGCCCCGTCGCTGCGGGAAAAGGACGCAGTGAGGTTCGTAAAGGATCTTTTGACCCGCGAGGGCCTTGAGGTTAACGAGGATGAAGGCGGCGCCAAGTTCGGCGGCAATGCCAACAACCTGATTGTTTGGCTGCGGGGATCGCTCAAAAGCGCACCTAGGGTGTTTCTTTCGGCCCATTTCGATACGGTGGAGCCAACGGCTGGACTGGTCATCGAAGAGCGGGACGGCATCTTCTACAGCAAATCCGATACGATCCTAGGCGCTGACGATAAGGGAGGGATGGCTCCTGCGATCGAAGCTGTCTTGGCGCTCAAAGCATCGGGCATCGAGCACGGCGATGTGTGTCTCCTCCTTAGTTGCGCCGAGGAGATTGGCTTGAAGGGAGCGGATGCGATCGACATCACCGATCTCGGTCTCGATTACGGTTACGTTCTTGACACAGGACCTCCGGTCGGCACTTACGTGACTCGAACTGCAACCCATGATCGTCTCGACATCACGGTTTTTGGAGTTCCGGCCCACGCCGGCAAAGATCCGGAGAAGGGGATCAACGCCATTCAAGTCGCAGCCGCAGCCATCAACGGTATGAAGGTGGGACGTATCGGCCCTGAAACGACTGCGAATCTTGGCATCATCGAGGGTGGTACGGGCGTCAACGTTGTTTGTCCCTGGGTGAAGATCAAAGCGGAGGCACGCAGCACCAGCCTTCAAGAACTTGACGCACAGATTGCCCATATGATCAACTGCTTCGAGCGGGCGGCGACTGAATGGAAGACCAAAGTCGAAATTATTCACGACCGGCACTACGGCGCCTATCATATTCCAGATAACCATCCCGTTGTAATGCTGGCTGAGTCCGCGAGCAAGGCGCTCGGAATGAGTCCGCAGGCTAGGACCACCCTGGGTGGGAGTGATGCAAACGTTTACAATGCCAAAGGTTTGGCGAGCATCGTACTTGCCACAGGAATGGACAAGATTCACACGCACGACGAGCTTATTTCACGAAAATCGTTGGTTGATACGGCCCGATTGGCCCTGGAGATTCTCGTGCAGGCGGCAAAGCTTCACCGCCAATAGAAGGGTGGGCAAGCATGTGCTCACTTCCTTTTGAACCTTTGGTAGATGCGAGCGTCCATGCATGCGTAGGATGGAACTAAGACTAGAGGCCATCAATTTGAGCTTAGATAGGCGAACCGAAAACAGCGCAGAGTTCGCGCTCATCGAGCGTTGTCGCAGGCACGATCTTGAAGCCTTCGGCGCTCTGGTGGACGACTATCAAGGGCGTGTTTACGGCTTTGTTCGACGAATGGTCGGAGCCACCGAAGATTCCTCGGATGTCACGCAAGAGGTCTTCGTGCGTGCATTTCAAAACTTCCAAAGTTTTGACGGTAGGTCCTCTGTGAAGACATGGCTTTTCAGGATCGCCTACAACCTCTGCATCGACCGAGCCCGCAGGGCGCGCCGAGGGCTCGTGGAGGTCGGGATGCACGCATCTGCCGACTCCGACGACTGGATGGAGGTTGCCGATACGCGCTGGCAACCTGATCGGGTGGCGATGCAAGACGAACTGGCCACAGTTGTGGAACGCGCCATAAGCACCATGAGCGAGAAACTGAGGAGCGTGCTCTTGCTTCACGACCGTGAGGACGCCTCGTACGAAGAAATTGCGGAGACGCTAGGTCTGCCTGTTGGGACTGTCAAAAGTCGCCTATTTTTGGCGAGGGCCCACCTCCAGAATTGCTTGAGGCCGTACTTACAAGAGGACTCCATAACATGAAAAAGGCGCGAAACAAAATTCAGTTTGGCGATCAGGAGCCGAAGGTCAACTTGACGGCTGCCGAGTTGGATCGTGAGTTGCAGGGCTCGGAGCAGTCCCAATTGCGCAAATTGGTTCGAGAATTGCCGGAAGAGTCCGTCAGTATGGTTTGGCGAAGCGCTCTGAATGAGAAGTTGATGGCCATCGCCGCATACCAGCGAAAGCGCCGACGAGTGATTTGGGTGTTGCGGCCCGCTCTGGGCATTGGTTTAGCCGGGGTTATGGCATTGACGTTCGTAGTTATCCGTGGCACTCATGAGGTGCCGAAGTCTCACCGCGCAAGCGTGGAGGCCGCCCTCGTCGGCGTTCACCGCGATGCTGTATTGGCAGACGACGTCGCGGGAACGGGGCTGACGGCCATTGAGGTCGATCAGGATGCGGATGGAGATGTGAAATCAGATTTTCAAACGAGTGAGCAGGACCCAGAGGGCTAGATGATCCGTTCCTGCCTGGCGCTGTTTCACGTGCTTGTCGCGGCTTCAGCCGTTGCGGGCCAGACACCGAAATCAGACTTACTGGCCAGAGTGCCTCCGATCGTTCAGAAGGCTTTGGCCTCCGGACGTTTGCGTTACTCTGGGCTGCGGACCGTACAGTTTGGCGCCGGAACGAGAGCCACCTCGCACGTTGAGATTGTTCTCCACGATGGCGATCGAACCCGCATCGAGTTTCTTGAGAACACTCCATTGGGCGGGCAAGTGATCGTGGAGGATTCGAGGCAGCGATTGCACTACTTCCCGAAGAGAAACGAGATTGAGGTGTTGCCACCGCGCAACGACGTGACGATGGTGAGACTCTCCAATTTCATGAAGGTTGCCATTCGTCGAGGATGGCGCATACAAACCGGCCCTGGGGACCAAGTCGCCGGTGTGAACGTGGAGGAGGTCTATGCCCAAGATCCCCGCGGCAACGTCAGACAAAGATTCTGGATCGATTCCAGCACAGGCATGATCTTGAAGAGAGTGATCTATGACAATCTAGGTGCCGCGCAAGGTTCTTTTGAGTTCACTCAGATCGACTACAATCCTCGGTTCAAGCCATCTGCTTTTGCAGTCAACCGAACCGGCGTCCGCACAGTTACCCCCGAGATGAGGTCGAAGCGGTTAGCCATCCGCAACGGCCTCGACCCGGTGAATCTTCCCGCTGACAGCGGATACCGAATGGAGTCAGTGAGAATGGTTAACGTTGGCGACGATCAAGCCCTCTGTCAACTCTATTCAGGAACCGACGGTCAGTTCTCGCTGTTCCACTTGAAGAAGAGCGTGGATTCGGCGAAGTTGCAGAAGATCGCCGGCGGCAGGTTTAGGGTCTTCACCTGGCAACGCAACGGAGAAACCTTGGCGCTCGTTGGAGAGATTGATGAGCGAAAGCTCCAAGAAATCGCGCGCCAGCTCGGCGGACCGTAAAGACCAATCAGGCTATACTTCCAAAATGGCGGCAACACCGGCTGGCCGTAGCCGAAATCGACGTGTGCGCAAGCAAAGGCCGCTGTGGATTCGGCGCCTAAAAGTCATCCTAGCTGGGTTCGCCATTGTTCTGCTTCTATGCTCGATCACCTTCCTGATCATCTTCATGGGTGAGATGAGTGTGGCGAAGGCCGAAATCCACAATTTCACCGACCTCTCCCTGACCCTTCAGGTTCAACCGTCGAAAATCGTCGCGTCCGACGGAACAGTCCTTTACCAAGTGAGTGGAGAACTTCGTGAGTATGCGCCGTTGTCGGAGATCCCAGCTCAAGTTCGAAATGCGATGATCGCCGCAGAGGATCGACGTTTCTATTCACACCCTGGCGTCGATGTTTGGGCTCTGGGTCGAATTCTTGTGGCGGACGTTTCGTCCGGCAAGCTCAGTCAGGGCGGTAGCACCCTAACGATGCAGCTCGCAAAGCTGGTGACGACGAAAGGCGAGAAGACCTACCGGCGAAAGATCCACGATATGGCCTTAGCGATGGATCTTGAGAATGAGATGACGAAAGATCGAATTCTCGAGCTTTATCTCAACCGGGTTTCGTTCGGCAGCCACGCGATGGGCATCAAAGCCGCCGCCGAAGTCTATTTTGGCAAACCTCTTGACAAGCTCACCTTTGCTGAATCCGCTTTCTTGGCAAGACTGGTCCGCAGGCCGAGTGTTTGGAACAACCTTCTCAACGACAAGGATCTACAGGAAACGGCGATCGAGAACCGGAATGTAGTTCTCAAGATTATGCGAGACGAGGAAATGATCTCGGCGAAGGAGTATAAGGCGTCGCTTGAAGAGGTGCCCAAATTCAATCGTAAGCCTCCGAAGAGTAGTGACCGAATCTTGCGTGCCCCGTATTTCGTTCGGCACGTCATCGATGTGTTCCACAAGGAGTTTCCAGACAAGCGCCTGAGCGATGGTGGATATCGGATTGAGACGACCTTGGATGCCCAGATGCAGGCCTTGGCCGAGAAAGAAGTTCAGCGGACGGTCGAGAAGAATCGCAAGAACAAGGTAAGTACCGCTGCATTCGTTTTAACGAATTCCGAAGGTCAGATTCTCGCCGAAGTTGGCGGGGTCGACTACGAGAAGAATCAGTACAACATGATCTACCAGGGACATCGTCAACCTGGTTCGAGCTTCAAGCCCTATGTTTACGCAACGGCTCTGAACGCGGGCGTCGTTCACATCGATGATCAATTGGCCAATCTCGGACCCTTTACGTTCCCGGCACCGTTCGGCGGAGATGCTTGGACCGTCCACAACTCAAACAGCAAATACAGCGCGTCGACGTCGCTCAGAAACGCATTTGCCCAGTCCATGAACGTTCCGGCCGCCCACGTGATCGCCAAAGTCGGCCCGGCTGAGGTTGTACGAACGGCCCACGAAGCGTTTGGCTTTAGGTCAAAACTTGAGCCCGTGTTGCCTCTTGTTTTGGGCTCGGACGCCGTCAACCCATTGGAAGTGGCGCAAGCTTTGAGTGTGTTCGCGCTGAAAGGCGATCGCGCCACACCTTATGCGATTACTCGCGTGACAGAGCCAAGCGGAGAAACGTTTGATTACGCCCCGCGCATTGATCACAACGTTTTCAACCCAGCGGTCTGCGATCAAATCGACCAACTCATGAGGGGTGTCGTTGAATTTGGAACGGGTTACCGAGCCAAAGTGGTTCCCAATGCCCGAGGCAAAACGGGAACCACCAACAGCAACCGCGATGCGTGGTTCGTAGGCTATGCCGACGGCCTGATTGGGGTCGGCTGGATCGCAAACGAGCGGCCACCCAAGAATGGTGTGGTCAGATATGAGCCGATGAGCCCAACCGTTTTTGGTGGCACCGTCACCGTCGAGTTTTGGGCGGCCGTAATGAAAGCGGCGCACGACAAGTACGGAACCAAGTTTGCGACGCCGACAAGGGTGGATCAGAAACCTGGTAAGACTCAAGCTCCGCCACTGTCGAAGGATTTGGCTCCGGTTGGTCCTGACGACCAAAAGAAGATGGGTCCACCTTCGGACGATAACGCTATGCCGATCGCGAGCACAAAAGCTCCTCCAGCGGACGCCCCAGACATCTCCATGGGAGATGACCCAAGTCCTTCCGATGACCAAGCCGCTGACCCGCCTCAACCAAAGCCCGTCTTGCCTGCACCGCCACCGGTTGAACAATATGTGGAAATGGAAGTTTGTGTGGACACCGGAATGCGTGCGAGCGTTTACTGTCCCGAAACCATCACTCGACGATTTAGAAAGGGAAAGGAACCGAAGAAGGTTTGTACGAAGCATTCGGGGTAGAGCTGCCGGAGGGCGCCTGCGATTTTGGACGTCCTCGAAACGATCGATGATAAAAACCGCATAAGTTGAAATGTCAGTAATTCATGCTCCCAGGAAGCCAGATCTTGACGCAAGGACTGTGTTGTTTCCCGTCGCCGTCGGCGTGGCCCTGCTCGTGATCTTCTTGCGGCTCTGGTACATCCAAGTCGTCAAGGCTTCAGAACTTGCGGAGCGAGCCTCATTCTTTCGCAATACTTCGGTCGCCAAGCTGGCCCCAAGGGGACTCATCTATGACCGCAACGGGGTAGTCCTTGCGGGAGTCCAATCCCGGTTCGTTCTTACTGCGATCCCGGCCGTTGTACACAAGAACAACTGGGTGCTTGAAAAGGTTGGTGCCTTGCTCGGTATCGAAACAGGCAAGCTCGAGGAGAAGGTCGAAGAAGCCAAATGGAAGCCGTACTTGCCCGCGACCATTTTTGTGGGCGTGCCGATCGAAACGGCGGCAAGGATCGCGGAAGCGGGTGATGATTTGCCAGGAATCGGAATCGAGTCCCAACCGATGCGTTACTACCCGGATTCCAAGTCGTTCTCTCATGTGCTCGGCTATGTTTGGGTGCCCAACGAGAAGGATGTCAAACGCCTTGCGGCAGACGATTTGAAGCCTGCAAATTATGTGGGCAAGATTGGCATCGAATACGCCTACGAAAGGGACCTCATGGGTGTACCGGGCGCGGACCACCTCGAGGTTGATGCGAAACGCAGGCCGACCCGCATTGCCGGACGCGACAATCCCGTGCCTGGGGATCGCCTAACCTTGGCCCTGGATTCAGGATTGCAGAGGTTGGCCATTGAGCAGCTATCGGGAAAAATTGGAGCGGTGGTCGCGATCGACCCGCGAAACGGAGAAGTCCTTTGCCTTGCCACGAACCCAACCTTCGACGCTGGGCTCTTCGACAGCGGCATCAGCGGGGGAGACTGGCAGAAACTTCGGGATGACCCCAACAAGCCATTGCAGAATCGGGCGATCTCGTCAGCCTATGCGCCGGGATCGACATTCAAGCTGATCACGAGTTTGGCTGCGCAAGAGGCTGGCAAGTTTGACCCTAACCGCACCGTTTACTGCCCTGGTTTCTACCAAGTTGGAAAGCGCAAGTCGAAATGCCTTGGCCACCATGGTTCGATCGCTTACCATGAGGCGCTCGTCAAATCCTGCAACACCTACTTTTCTGCGTTGGCGGTCGACATTGGAGAAAATGTAATTCGCAACGAGGCGCTGGCCTGTGGTTTGAACGCTCAGACCGGCATAGACGTCGGAGCCGAATATAGGGGTCTGATTCCCACCGACGATTGGATTGCCAAGCATCGCAAACCAGCCAAATGGTACATGGGAGACACCGTCAACCTTGGAATAGGCCAGGGTGAGGTGGCAACAACCCCCCTCCAGATGGCGAATTTGGCAGCTTTGGTGGGTATGAACGGCATCCAGTTCAAGCCACACTTAGTCAAGAGTATTCGGCAGCCGAATGGACAGACGGAAGAGGTTAAACCGGTCATCAGCCACCAAGTGGAGGCTCCTCAGAATTTTTGGTCGGAACTTAAGAGCGCCATGGTGGATGTCGTGGATCGAGGCACGGCAACTAAGGCTAAAGTGCCTGGATTCAGCTTGGCCGGGAAGACTGGGAGCGCCGAACATGGGCATGGCAAAGAGACTCATGGCTGGTTCGTGGGATTTGCGCCAGCCGAAAACCCGACGATCGCTTTGTGCGTTTTCGTAGAGCAGGGCGGCCATGGTGGTGAAGTTTGTGCCCCCATCGCCGGAGCGATTGTTAAGCGCTACTTGACGACTGGATCCGGAACCAGGGCTTTGGCGAACTCCACCGCCGATGCATCCGCCGCTGTCGCTTCGGCGGCTTTGCCCATTGAGCGATAGAGGGCAGCCAGTTCAAGCGCCGCATCTTGCCCGGCTTTTAGATTCGCAGTTGCCTTTGCCAAATTGTCTCCGCCCCAAGATGCATGGGGATCCTCCGCTGTGATCCCTTTGACACTCGGCCAAGTGCGAACAAGGTAACGCCCATATCCATCGACGGCGCCTTTCAGCAGAGCGGCTCGAGTCTGGGGATTGTTGGTCTGCTTCGCGAGGTAGAGCCGGGCTTCATAGGTTTCCGTCGGGATCAAATCAGGCAACGCCCTGACTCGGAAATAGATTGTTTGTTCAACCGCGATGAGCCTTTCAGCGGTCGCTGACGCGGCTGCTTGATCGCCTCTTTGGTTCTCAAGGGTCATCTTAGCAAGGAGCGCGGGCGTGTTGTTTGGGTCCAAAAGCAGCGCCTCATCGAGAGCTCCGATGGCGGCGGGAATCTGTCCCACTGCAACAAGCGAGCTGGCATAAGGTCGGTAATTCTTCGGCATTGGCTGCAGCTCCGCCGCTCTCTTCCAAGCCTCGACATGTTCTTGGGGCGTAGTGGAAATGGTCGCCGCTTCCGACCATGTCTCGCCGTCGCGCGGAGCGACCTCTTTCAGTTGCTCCAGGGTGTCCATAGCGTCGCGAAACGCGCCCGCCTGAAGTTGGCCGCGGAAAATGGAATGCAACGTCTCTGCGGCCGCAGCGTGCCACAAGCCAACGGCAACGATGGCTACGGTGATGGAGCCAAGAATGCGGCCCTTTGTTGGCGTGAATTCAGGGGAAACGGCGTCCGCACTCAGTTGCAGACCGACACCCATGAGCATGAAGAAAGTCATTCCGATGCCAAAGGTATAGAGGTTGCTTTCGGTGATGCCATGGATCATCGTTGCAAATACAGCCGCGACGACGCTCATCCGCAATGCATTGATCTTCCACGGAAGATTGCCTGCATCTCGGAGAGTCAATTCGAACCACAAGGCAAGAGCCAAGATGAGAAGGATCGGCGCCACCGGACTGGCTTCCACCGCAAGTTGGAGGAGTGTGTTGTGTGCAAGACGCGTTTGGGTGACAAGACCCGGTTTAGACGACTCGCCGCGAAATGTCCCGATCCCCGAACCGACCGGATTGTCGCTGATCAGCCGTAGGGAGCTCACATATAGGAGCTTACGGAAGCCGACGGACTGCTCCGAGGATCCGGCGGTTGTGGAGAGTCGTCCCAACACGCCAGGTGAACCTGGAGCGCCCTCAGTCGCTATGGCTTGCTGGTCTGTCGAGGGCATTTTGGGGACAACGATTGCTGCAACGTTCGCGGCCAGGAGCAGAGCGACCGCCAATCTCCCGACCCAAGGCAGAACCTTTGGTTTGAACTTCAGAGTTCCGAAAAGAGTGGCCAAAAGAGCGAGCCCAGCGGCCAGGGCCAAAACGCCACCCTTTGATTGGGTTCTAAACATTGCGTAGGCTATTCCGAGCGAACAGATCGCACTCGCGAGCGCCCAGGGTCTACGTTGTGTTGCAACGATACCGACCCCCAGCAGCAGTCCGATGAGCAAGATGCCAGCCAAGGCATTGGGTTGCTGCCAACCCGCGAAGATACGCCAACTCGGGTCCAGGGCGGCGCGCTCTTGATATTCAACGATGCCATTGCGCGCGACGATCACAACTCCCAAGAAGATCGCCCCGATGATGCCGACGGGGCCGTTCTGGCGTCCGGCCCCAGAAACAACGACGAACATGGCCAGCACGAACAAGCTCCATTGAATGAGTTCCTGGATGGATTGCGCCTCCATCCGCGAGTTCATCAAGGAGGCAAAAAGGACGCCGAGGAAGATCAGTATCGTGCTCGCAAAGCCGACATTGGGAACCTGGATAACCTGCCGACGAATGAGCAGAACCAGACACGCTAGGATCGCGAAGGATCCTACGATCGCGTGCGATACCGCCGGCATTGCCTGTGCACCAAGGCTTGCTGTAAGCACGTTGAGAAATCCCGGTTGGACAGCCGTCACTTCCAAGCTCATGGTGCCTCCCAATAGGGCAGCACAAAAGGCCGCAATGGCAAGGAGAACCACCGACGAGCTGACGCGACTGAGTGTCATTGCTGACCGCGCCTTTTCATGTCATCAATTCGGTTCTTTGCTATGAACAAGGTGGCCCGCAATGTGAGGGCGCCCGCCGCCGCGGCGTATGCGAGGGGCCTTAAGAAGGGCGACAGTTTCGGAAGCATATTCTTTTGGTAGAAGCGAAACATTGATCGATGAAAGCGGCCGATCATGCGGTTGGGGGCCTTGTCCGTACTTCGCCCGATGGCATGAGTGATCACCGTCTGTGGCAAGTACACGACCTTGAAGCCTGCTTCCCAAGCCCTGAAACACCAATCGACGTCTTCACAGAACATAAAATATTCGGGGTCCATGAAGCCAATCTTGTCCATCAGTCTTGAAGTGGCCAAAAATGCGGCCCCCGACACCCAATCAACCTCACGGGGCTCGTTGTGGTTCCAATCCGACATGAGATACCGCTTAGTGAAAGGGTTATTCGGAAACCACTTACCCAAGAAGGTGTTTCTGAAGAGCGCTGCGCCGGGGTTGGGAAAGTGTCTGCAACTGTATTGAAGGCTCCCGTCAGGGTTCAGCAACTTTGGACCGATGATGCCGGCTTCCGGATGATCTTTGGAATATTCCAATAGAGTCCGGAGGGCCCCCGCATGGACGATCGTGTCCGAGTTGAGAAGAAGGGCATGCGGTGCCTTTCGTTGAGCGAGAGCGTAGTTGTGCCCCCCAGTGAAGCCCAAGTTGTGCTCCATTCGATAAAGACGCACCCACGGGAAGTCCGTCTCCACCATGTCGGCGGACTCATCCTCAGAGTTGTTGTCAATGACGATCACCTCGTATGACGCTTCGCCAACAAGCGCTTCCAAGCTGCGAAGGCAAGCATGGAGATCAGATTGGGTGTTCCAACTGCATATCGTGACGCTAAGTTCCAAATCCTGCATCGTAGCCCTTGGCACGGATGAACGCAGCGCCGTAAATGATGGCCCCAAGCAAAGCCAGACCGGGCGCGTTCCACACCGTCCCGTAATGCTTACGCAAGAATCTGACCAAGCTCTTGTGCGACTCCCAAATCATGCTCTTTCGAACCTGTTTCGTACCTTCTCCTCCATGATGGCGCACCGTGACCGCTGGAGTGTAAAGGCAACCCCATCCCTTTCGATTGAGCCTGAACAGCAAATCGACCTCATTGAAGAAAATTGGGAATCGCTCATCGAGAGGTTTCTTAGCGTCACCGACCTGCTCCAAGGCTTGTCTTCGAAACAGCAGGAAGGTGCCCATCGGTTGTGGTGCGCACTGCTCTTGGTTGTAATCAAAGGCAGGCAATCGATAGCTGCCCAGCCTGCCGGTGGGAAAGAGGTTGCCGAGTTTCGTAATGTCGCCAAGAATGCCCAGAAAGGTTGGAAAGCCACGGACAGAGCGTTGTACACCTCCATCGACCCCCACCAATTTTCCAGCAAGGCAACCCGACGAGGGGTGCTTTTGAAGCTCATCAATGGAAAGCTGAAGGCTGTTATCGATAAATTCTGTATCCGGGTTTAGTGTAAGGAGCCATATTCCCTGAGCCTGTTCGAACGCCAGATTGTTGCCCTCGGCATACCCAGTGTTTCTGCCGGGGCAAATGAGCGTGACGTCGGGGAACTCAGTGCGCATCATTTCCGTACTGCCGTCCGTCGAGTCGTTGTCGACCACGATCACCTCGTACGGCTCCGTCGGAGGGAATTTGGAGATGGAATTGAGGCATGCGCGAAGCAATGATCCAGTGTTCCAATTCACGATGAGCACGCTCAGCATAAGGACGAACCATTCTACTGCAACGAAAAAATGAGCGGAAAAAGTGACAATTTTTCAGGCGACCTGTCGTTTTTGCTTTAGCCTCTGGAGAACCCACGTGGTTATAGTTCTACGTACCCTATCGTGGGTTGACTCAGACGCAAGGCCGCCTGGTAAAGTGGTCGGGATTACAGGAAGGGCCTCACCGAGGGAGGTGCGTTCTGAGGGAACGCGAAGGAGGAGAGTATTGCGGATTAGGAATATTGCGATGGCGGCCTGCCTGCTATGCGTAGGCACGGCTCTAGCCACCCAAGGGCACTACACCGTTAAGAAGGGAGACTCGATCTCCAGCATTGCGAATCGCCTAGGAGTCAACGAACGGCAGCTCCTCAGGGCGAACGATCTAAGCAAGCGCCAACACCTAAGGGTGGGACGCAGGCTCATCGTTCCCAGTTCCGAAGCAGCGCATCAACATGCATCGGCTGGTGGTTCTATCTACAAAGTGAAGCCAGGCGACAGTGATGATAGAATCGCAGAACGATTTCACTTAAGCAAGCGCCAACTTCACAAGTTGAATCCAGACATCCGCTGGTCAGCCTTGCAGATCGGTCGCAAAATTCATGTCTCGGAATCCAACGAGGGCGGTCTCGCCTTCGCTTCCACTAAATCCGTGTCTCACCATGCCGTAAGTGGTTCTTATATCGTTCGCAAGGGGGACAACGACCTGCGGATCGCGCGAAAGCTGGGAATATCTGATCGAGCGTTGCGCCTAGCCAATCAACATGTGGACTGGGATGCCTTGCAAATCGGCCATAAACTCGCCGTCCCAGGGGGCGCCACTGCCCAACGTCAATCTCGCGAGATTTCAACCCACTACGCCTCAATATCAAAAGACAATGTCAACGTGAGGCGGGCACCGCGAACCAGTGCCGAACTGATTGCAACGATCGATGAAGGCACCAAGGTTACAGTTCTCGATCATGACGGTGACTGGTATAAAGTTAGGTTTCCGCGAGGCACCAAAGGTTGGGTGCGGGGGGATTTCCTCGTCGCGACCCACGTCACGGCACGCATTTCCCGGCACAGCCGCACTTCACGCTATGTTGCCAGAAATGATCGACCCTTGGCGCACGCCAACGGAGACGTCTTGCTGACGGCCAAATCTTTGCTCGGCGTCCCCTATCGATACGGTGGCAATTCTCGGCACGGGGGCCTCGACTGTTCGGCGTTCACCTCCACTGTCTATAAGTCTCACGGGGTGAACCTGCCAAGAACGAGCCGAGAGCAGTCCAGCGTTGGTAGATCGATCCCTAGGTCGCAACTCAGGGCGGGCGATCTCGTGTTCTTCCGCACGGGTCGCAGCAGTCGCATCAACCATGTCGCCATTTATGAGGGCAACGGGAAATTCATCCATGCAAGCAGCGGTGGCGGCGAGGTAAAGGAGAGCTCACTCAACGAGGGTTACTATGACAGGCGCTTTGTGGAAGCGCGACGGGTGGCAAATCCGAAAGCAACTTCGAAGAAGTCGCCCGCAACGGTTGTCGCGAAGGCGACTCACAAGGACCTGAAGCACAGTACTGAATCCGACGAGGGTTAGATTTCTGGATCTTTTGTGGAAAGCCCGAACGCTGAGAAGCGTTCGGGCTTTCGGGTTTATGGGCTCGATTTAACTGGCGGCAGAGCGTTTGGTCTTGTCTTTTCAGAGTCAAATGAATCAAACTAGGTGGTCTTCCGGCCCGGTCGTCTAGTGGTTAGGATGCCGCCCTTTCAAGGCGGAGGTCGCGGGTTCAAGTCCCGTCCGGGCTACCATTTTCAACGCACGCGACACTAGATCCGCGTGCGTGAGCGACGTTTCAGAACGGTCTGCCACAATGGCCAGGCTTGGGTTCATAGAGAAGCCAATCCACCCCGGGAATACCCCCCGCCAGTCTCCTATGGAGCGCCGAGCACCCGGGCTGCTCTGTGGCATAGTGGCCCGCCGCTATGAGGCACAACCCGCTCTCCACTGCCTCCAAGGCAACATGCTGGTGTACCTCTCCCGTGATGAACACGTCGGCACCTGCATCGCGAGCAGCCATCCATTCATCATCGGCGCCGCCGCCGATAACGGCAACAGACTTGACCACCTGAGTCGGATTGCCCCAAGTCCAGCAGGAAGTACCAAGGCTTCTCTCGACATGGAACGAGAAATCCTTCAACGACGAGGTCTTGCATCGGCCGAGGCGTCCGATTGGCTGCTCCGCGATGGGAGCCAAGTCGACGAAGTCGCAAGGCGGCTCGTCATAAGGGTGCGCGCCTCGGACAGCCTTTTCAACAGCACCTTTAAACTGCCGCTGAAGAATCATTTCGATCCTTGTTTCGCCGACTGATTCGCGTTGCCCCACCTTCCCAACGAACGGATTCGCACCAACTTGGGGCTCGAAAGTTCCTGTGCCGTCGGAGTAAAATGCGCATCGGTTGTAGAGTCCTACGGTGCCCGCACCGGCGTTCGAAGCGGCATCAATGATCGTGTCAGTCGCATCTGGCGGGCACAACACGACCAGTTTCAATTGACCGACTTCCGCACTCGCACCAAAGTCAACGATCTCTACAAGCCCTAGGGCGGCTGCAAGGGCATCATTGATTCCACCTCTCGCGCAGTCCCAATTGGTGTGCGCGGCCACGAAGGCGATTTCGGCTCTTGCCAGCGCGAGGATGCCGCGCCCCACATGAGTTCGAGTGTCCAGCGTCGATATGGGATTGAAAATGAGAGGGTGATGGGCAACCAAGACGTCCGCCCCGACGGAGATGCAATGCTCAATGGCCCCCAGAGAGCGATCCAGTGATACGACTCCCTTTTTCAGTTCTTTGCCCGGGTCGCCGACTTGAAGGCCGATCTTATCGAATGAAAACGCATATCGCGAGGGCGCGACGCTTTCAAGGGTATTGAGCAGGTCCTGCACGGTGGGCATGAATGAAATTGTGACCTGGATCCGGGAATGTGAGGGGCGAAAAAAGGAAAGGCAGGAGATTTCTCTCCTGCCTGGTTTCAGCTCACGCTTAGATGAATTGCTTGCGGTTTCTTATGATTTATATGATTTATAGAATTGCTTCTAGACGTACAATACTCCGCCAGCTTTCGCAGCGCCCGTTCAGAAGTTGCATCCAAACCCTGTGGACTTGTCAAACACATGCCCAAGAGCGAAAACGCTTCCTCTTCGGTGAGCTTCAACCCCTCTGGATTTCCAGTGGTCATTGAACCCTCCTTGGGTATCGCGTACTTTATGATAGACGGCTCGTTTCCGTCTTTGGTTCCTTTGGTATTCCACTTTTTGGATCAATTTGGTGCGTTTGGGGCTGATGCAGGCAACAATGCTGTAATGCTGGGGACTCGTTTCGGCGTAAGTTGTTCCATCGGGCGGCAGCTATAGGGGGCGGGCCCCTTTGGAGTCGACTCGGTCGGTAGAATGATCCGGAATGCCTGAAGCGGAGTATTTACAGTTCGGCGGCCAAGCGATCGTCGAGGGAGTCATGATGAGGTCGCCGAAGTATTTTTCGGTGGCTTGCCGGGCGCCCAATGGTGAGATCGTGCTGCGAGTCGAACCGATTGACTCGACTTGGATCGGGCGGCAGAGGTGGCTCAAAAAGCCGTTTCTTCGCGGGTCTCTGGCTCTAATTGACTCCATGGCGTTGGGCTACAAGGCCCTTCAGTTTGCTTCTAACGTTCAAGTGGCTGATGAGTATCAGCCCAAGGTCAAAGGCAGTGCGCCGGAAACTGAGCCGGCTGAGGTCTCAACGGCGCCACCCTCGCAGAGGGTGCAAGATGCCTCCGTGGCCGTCGCGATGGTCGGCGGCTTAGCCATTGGGCTTCTGTTGTTCAACTATCTGCCCAACTTGATCATCGAGCGTTTGATGCATGTCGACGACTACCGGTTCAAGAACCTAGGAACTGAAATCCTCAAAATGTGCTTATTCATGGGTTACATCTATGCAATCGGTCGCCTTCCGGACATCAAGCGTGTTTTCATGTACCACGGCGCTGAACACAAGGCGATCAACACGCTTGAAGCTCATCAAGAGCTCACTCCCGAAAATTGCTTAGCCCAAACCAGACTGCATCCACGTTGCGGCACCAGCTTCGCCATTGTGGTCTTACTTATCAGTATGCTGCTCTTTACGTTCGTCCCGCGCTATCCCTTCGAGGTCCTGAAAGGACAAGTTGTTGCGGCGGCAACGGTTCGCTTTCTGCTTGAGATCATGATCTTGCCCCTCGTTGCAGGAATGGCGTACGAACTGATTCGAATCGCCGGCAAGTTTAAGAACAGTTCCTTGATTCGATTCATTTTTTGGCCAGGGCTGATGACGCAATATTTGACGACGAATGAGCCAGAGGCATCCCAGGTCGAAGTTTCCTTGGCAGCTCTCAAGGCGGTTGTGGACGCAGAGCAGAACGCGATTCAGGATGCGAGGGCCGTCGACGAGGCCGCTTCCGTTATCGCCTGAATCACTGACTTGCTTTCGGTTCCAAGCGTAAGACGATTCGTGGCACGCCTGCCCAACGTCATTAGCATTGGAATTTCGGTCCTATTTTGGGTCTAGGAATGTTGTTCTTGGCCGTTGTTTCGGGTCATCGACCTATCGCTGATGGCTTTCCAAGCCGGTTCAAAAGTGTAACTTCGGGTGCTGGGGGCGGTCCGGGCTCGTGAGAAAGCCTCGCAAGCGGCATCACCTTTGTGATTGATTTGCTGTTGCCTGGCGTCTCACCGATCATTGATACGCAATGATCCAATTGAGCGGTGGTGATGGTGTCGGTCAGCGTGACGAGAAAAACCAGATGCACCAAATGCCTAGGTAAGCGGCACTTCCGCCGATGCTCGCCATTCTGACAAAGGCAGGATCTTTCTTGGCGTAATGCGCGAGGGCAAACCAGGCGACAACCAGAGTCAACGATTTCACAAGAACAAACAGCCAAGCGCCTTGGTCCAGCATGACCTTCATAATCGGGTTCAGTTCCCGAATCAGTCCACGATCATGCAGCCATGCGGTTGAGACGAGATCCACAAAGCCGATGGTCATGAGGAGGGCAATGCTTCTGGAGGGCAACAAGACTCTTAACATGTCTTTCCGGTTCGATGCCGCCGTACCGCGGCGGAATCAAAAGGACTGTAACACACGTCAGGCCCATAACCAAGTGACTGGTGTGCCGACCCGCCAAAAACTCGTAAGCCTGCGTGGGGAATATTAGGATTCTCGATTTCATAGCCCTTGAAGGCCAGTTCTTGAGTTCGGTCAACCCTCGGAACCCCCCGCGCGTATTAATAGTCCGAATCCGGGGTTAACTGGGTCGGGAAGCATGCCTTACTCGCTTGACGAACAACAATGCAAGAACCTCGACGTGTCAACACGTCGCGAGTGGATTCTGACGAACGGCCTAGGCGGGTTCGCCATGGGATCCGCGAGCGGTATAAACACTCGTCGATACCACGGCCATTTGGTGGCGGCCATCGATCCGCCGGCAGACAGAATGGTTTTGTTGGCCGCAATCGATGCGTTCATCCAAAGCACCGGCAATCAGATTGGAATCTCTTCAAATCAATACCCGGGTGCCGTCTATCCAGAGGGATTCCACTTCTTAAAACGCTTTACGGTCGGCCCTCAGGTGGCCATCTGGCAATACAAGAGCGGCAATTTGCAGGTTGAGAAACGGGTTGGGCTCCACCCGGGTGCAAACGCCGTTACCGTCCTGTATGAAAACACCGGCGACGAGCAACTCCTTTTGACACTTCGGCCGCTCGTCTGTCACAAGCCTTACCATGCGAATTTCTATGCCTATGATGATTATCCTGAGCAGATGAGCTTCCCCAAGGATCAAACGGTTGTCGAGAATGGCGGCGTCAAATTGCACCTAAAGCATCCGGGAGCCCAGCGAGTTGCCGTGCAAGGTTGGTACTACCGCTTCGAGCACGCCAGGGAGACAGAGCGAGGCTTGGAGCCAAGGGATGACTTGTATTGCCCTTGTGAACTTCGATACGAATTGCTGCCAGGTGAGTCCGCAAGCCTCGTTGCGTCCACGGAGGATCGTGTAAAACCCCTTTGTCTTGAACGAGAAGTCAAACCGGAAATCAAGTTGGCAAGCCAGTTGGGGACCGCGACAAACCACTACTTCGTAAATCCGAGCCAACGAACAACGATCATTGCCGGATATCCCTGGTTTACGGACTGGGGACGTGACACCATGATCGCCTTGCCAGGCATCTGTTTGCACACTGGACGAGTGGAGGAGGCCCGAAAGATCATCGACGCTTTCGCATCGCAGATGTTCCAGGGGTTGGTCCCAAATAGATTTGTTGAGGACGGCGAAGAACCCCAATACAACACCGTTGACGGCACCTTATGGTTCGTCAACGCCATCTTCAAGACTCTTGAAGCCGAGTGGGACAAGAGGTTTGCGGAGAGGTGTCATTCCGCCATCGTTGAGATTCATCGCTGGCACCTGCAGGGCACTCTTTTTGGAATCCAAGTGGACGCCGGAGACGGGCTCCTTACGCAAGGTGAACCAGGCGCACAGCTTACATGGATGGACGCCAAGATCGGTGACTGGGTCGTCACACCACGTCATGGCAAACCCGTTGAAATAAACGGCCTCTGGATTAATGCGATGAGGATCGGCGAGTGGCTCTCAGAGAAGCTGGGGAAAGACGCGTCGGTCTTTCGCGAGGCGGCGGAGAGGGCCGAAGCCAGCTTTGATGAGAAGTTTTGGCACGAAGTCAGGGGGCACTATTTGGACACGGTGGATCCAAGCGATGCGTCGCTTCGGCCAAACCAACTCATAGCCATGTCCCTGCCATTTGCCGTTGCGAGGGGAGGGCACGCGAAGCGAGCGCTGGAGGTTGTAAGCCGCGAGTTGCTCACCCCGGTAGGGATTCGCACCCTCGGCCCCAAGGAGTCCGAATACAAGGGCCGCTATCGTGGGCCGATGTCCGAGCTTGATGCCGCCTATCATCAGGGAACTGTCTGGCCCTGGCTGTTGGGACCCTACTGCAGCGCCTGGGCTAAGAACGGTGGCAGCAAGGAAGACATCAAGGCTTTACTGAAAGGGGCAAAGGATATGCTGTGTGAGTATGGATTGGGAGGCATAGCGGAAGTTTATGACGGTGATGAGCCTCACACGCCGAACGGATGCCCTTGGCAGGCCTGGAGCGTTGCGGAAATCCTGCGCTCCTGGATCGAAGATGCCGGCGGTTAATGTTGGCGCTTAGAGTGAACCCGCGCCCGGCAAGCGCGTCAATGCAATGTGCGTGCCATCGGGCCGCTAACGTGAATTTCCTTGTTTTGGTTGAAATCGGAAGGAAAATAAGGCGACGACCATGAAACTCAGCCAACGGGACAAGATCACCCACCTCCTCAATCGATTCGGGCTAGGCGCAAGCGAGCCTGAGATCGATCACTTCTCAGCTCTCGGAGTTGAGGGCGCCCTGGACCACTTAGTGAACTATGACAAGGTAAGGAGCAACCTGTCCGTCCAACCGTGGGAGTTTGTGTTCGGACCGGATGGCAAGGTGGGTATGGATCCGGCGCGCTTTGCCGCCTATTGGTGTTATCGCATGGTCACCACCAATCGGCCCTTGGAAGAGAAGCTGACCCTCTTTTGGCACAATCACTTCGCCGTCAGTGGCTCGAAAGTCGAGTTCGGCCCGATGATGCTCGACTACCTGACGGTTCTTCGTAAGAACGCGAACGGCAACTTCTACACATTGCTGGAAGGCGTCGCCAAAAACCCCGCCATGCTCCGCTGGCTCGACACGGATACGAGCCTCAAGGGGCGTCCCAATGAGAATTTTGCCCGCGAAGTGATGGAGCTTTTCACCTTGGGCATCGGCAACTACACTGAAAAAGATGTCCAGCAAGCTGCCCGGGCTTTTTCAGGTTGGAACATTCGATACCCTTACTATGAGATCGGAAAGATGCCCGAAGCGTCGCGCGTGCGCTTCGCCGTTGAACACGATATGCCGATGGCGGCCTTCCAGGACAGCCCGCTCCTTCACGACAATGACCATAAGACTGTGCTCGGCGTGACGGGGGCGCTGACCGCTGAAGACATTCTGAAGATGGTTGCGACAAGTCCGATCACGGCCAGACGGATGGCGACTAAGTTGTGGGAGTTTTTCGCCTACGCCAAACCTGAGCCTGAAGTCGTGGATAGGGTCGCCAAAGCGTGGACGGATTCCGGTTTGGACATCAAGAAGACGATGGTGGCCCTTGCGCGGTCGCCGGAGTTCTGGAGTGAAAAGGCTGTTGGCACTATGGTGAAGAGTCCAGTTGACTTTGCGATCGGGGCGATGCGACAGGCCGGTGCAGGACCCCTTATGTTGAACCGCCGAGCTGAGTTCGCATCCTTCGATCAGCCGATGGATCGACAGGTGTTCGGTGATGTCTACGCCGTTTTCCGAAATATGTCGAACCAGGGGCTTGCGCTCTTGTTTCCCCCTGACGTGTCCGGTTGGCGGTGGGGTCCGGCATGGGTTTCGGCCGCTGCCACCCTTGATCGGATTCGATTCAGTGATTTCGTGTTCACCGGCAGAGGCGACAACTCTCTTGCCAAGCCGCTGCAGGACAAGCTCATGGTTGTCGCCGCATCGATGACCGATGAACAATTCGTGGACGCCGTCCTGACTCAATTTGCGGTGTCCATGACGCCAACAAAGAAGAAGGTGTTGATTGAACTTGTGACAAAGTCAGGCGGCACCAAAAGTTTAAAGACCCGGCCCCAACTGGTCGCAATTCTGAAGAAGACGGGCAAGTTGCTCTTCGGATCGCCTGAATACCAACTCTGTTGAGCTGATTCTAGCTGCCGCTTTGGAGGACCTTCGCGATGGCCTCTTCAAGGTCTGGTTGTGAGAACCCCAAGCGCCCAACGAGCAGAGACACGGTTCGAAAGATGAACTGATCTTCCGTAACGCTCTTCAGCAGATCGCCGGTTTCAGTTATCGGCTGCACCTGGGCACGGACCCCGGTCGGTACGTCAGGAACTGCGACGCCGGGGAGTTCTCGGAAGAAGCCGGCGGCCTCAAGAGAGTCATCAAGGCTGACGAGAAGCAACGAGAGCGTCGGCGGCGCTCCAAAAACCTGCCAAATCGAGTTATTGATGCCGACGACTGTGTCGTTCTCGGGATCCAAAGTGAAAAAGATGCTTGTCGCATCCCAGTCGTCGTTGGTCATTTCGGAGATTGGCTTTTCGACCATGAGCCGATCCACCTGGATGTTAGGCAGGGGCACCACGTTCAGCGTATCCACAGCCATGGAAATGGGTTCGCCGAGGGAAGAGCAAACGCCCCTGAAAAGTTCGAAATAATCCACTCGGACAGGATACTGGCTCGCGGCCCTGAAAAGTAGGCTTTCCGCGTGTGTGGGGCCTAACGATGTAGTTAGCTCAATCGATTCTCGGCGTGAATTTCAGGCTGATACTGTTGATGCAATAACGCTGACCTGTCGGATTGGGTCCGTCGGGGAATACGTGGCCGAGGTGGCCTCCACACTTCGCGCAGGTCACCTCGATTCGACGCATCCCGTGTGTTGTATCGATGTGCTCGGCCACCTTGCCTTTGTCGAGTGAATCGTAAAAGCTTGGCCACCCGCAATGGGCGTCGAACTTCGTTTCTGAATTGAACAGCTCCTCGCCACAGCCCGCGCACGCGTAAATGCCCCTCGCCTTATGGTTCCAATACTCGCCTGTAAAGGGCCTTTCAGTCCCCTTTTCGCGCAAGACATGGTATTGCTCGGGCGTTAAGACGCCCTTCCATTGATCATTCGACTCGGGAAGTTTCTTCGCCATCGTTATTGTCTACGCGTCTTTCGCAGGGTTGTCCGATTACTCGTCAACCGTCACCTTTAACTCGGGCTTGCTCGCAAGCTAAAATCCCCAAGGCATGGGCACAACCGTCACTCTCGGCAGAGATTCGAATCAAGCACTCGGAATAGGGCAATTCGCCATAGATTATCTCGCTGGCAACCTTGGAGAAGGTCCTTCACAACGAGTCTTGGACAGGGTGAGGCTGTTTCACACAGACTCGGTCCTGTGCGGTGCGTCCGCTCTCGCGCTGAAAACCAACGCACCCACCCTTCTCAGAAATGAGGCCCTGGATTACCCTGACGACCAAGGCGCACGCGTTTTTGGAAGCTCAAGGAAGGTCAAAGCGGAAAAGGCGATCCTTGCCAATGCATCGGCGGTCCGCGAATGGGACAGCAACGGCACGAATTTCGGCTACAACCCTGCCCTGGGCCACACTGCCGGTGAATTCGGCCACAACGACTTTTACGGCGTCGTCATCGCTGCTTGCCAACAAGAGAATTTGGGGGGTGAGCGAGCCCTAAGGGCCATGGTGCTTTTGGACGAAATCCGCGGAAGGCTCGCCGAAGTGTTCAGCTTGAAGAGCTATCGGATCGACCATGTCGTGCATGGAGCGATCGCCTCCGCGGCAACCTATGGCGCATTGCGGGGCGCCTCCGCTGAACAGATCGAGAGCGCCATCGGCATGACCGTTGCCCACTATGTGCCGTGGAGGGCTATTAGGGCTGGGAAGCAACTCAGCGACTCAAAGGGGGCGAGCGCCGCAATTTCCACGGAGGTCGCCATCCTTGCGATGAAGCGCTCCATGGCGGGTTTCATTGGACCCAAGGACATCTTCCGAAATCCCGAAAGCCTGTTCCGCCAATTCGAGCCATCGAAAGGCGATTCGCCTTTCGATCTCGTCCTAAGTCACTCAGGCGATGACTTCGCCGTGATGGGCATGCATTTCAAATTGGGCCTTTACGAACACCAGTCAGCAGGTGCCCTTCAAGGCGTCATCGATCTCGTAGCCGCCAATCCGAGCCTCCTGGTGCCAGGGACGATTAAGAGAGTCGTTATCAAAGCTTATGAGCCTGCGTTTGGCATCATCGGTGACCCCGCGAAGCGCGACCCCAAAACGCGCCAGTCGGCCGATCACTCGATGGTTTACATCGTGAGCACCCTGCTTCGAAAGGCCATAGCGAAGCGTTCGGAACTGAATGACGGTACGGACGGCACGTGGAAAACACTGATGCTTTCGCCCTACGATTATGCGCCTGACGCGATTCGAAACTCCGAAACGAGAAGGCTGATGAGCATGATTGAGTTCGAACATGGCGGACCCGAGTATGATGCCAAATACCCGGACGGCATCCCAACATCTGTCGTGGTCACGGACGGGGCAGAGAAAGTCTACGACAGCGGACTTGTGATGTATCCGGCGGGCCATGCGCGAAACACGTCGGCCGACCTCGGCGGCATCCTGCGGCACAAGTTCAAAATGCTGGGCTCCTTAGCCGTGCCGGATGGTACGGACTCCAACTCTCTCGTTGAGATCCTTGAGAACGTCCAGTCGACAAAAGATTTGAGCGAGGTTTACGATTTTCGGATTGCGGATCGCCCAGGATACGAATAGTACGCAGACTGGCATAGGAAAGCCCCCTGGTTGCTTAGGGGACTTTCCTTGGAATCAGTTGACCACTCAGGCGGCCCGAGTCAGTAGTTGTACTCGCGGTACGTATGGGTCGTCCAGGCGTGGTCACCCCATACCGACCTGTTCCAGGCCACTCCGTATGGGTAGCAATTGGAATCAGGATCGAAACCGTCTTTCACGATCTTCAGGATGAGTTCGTAGTCGCCATCGACCAATGTATTCATCCAAGACTTGAGGGCGTTACGCTCATTCTGGTTGAGGTTCATGACCAATGTGTCTTCGGCCTGCAATCCGCTCATCCTTCCTCCGTGATATCCGACCGTATTGAGGGGAGCGTATTTTCGCTCGGTGGTCGTCGTGACGGTTGTGGTTGGTGAAGATTCGTCGGGCGCCGTTGTCGTCGTCACCGTCGTGACTGGTGTCGACGAATAACTGTAATCGCTGCCGATCATCATGACTTGCTGCAAGGACATCTGCTGCACGTTGCTGAAAGCGTGGACGAGGATGATATCGATGTTGGCTGGAGCGGCGTCGAGAATCTCGCCAAGTTGCCATTGCTCGGAGGGCCTCAAGTTGCGAGTGAACCACACCATTCGATCACGCGCGGACCAACTGTCGATGTCAGTGGCACTTCCCCGGTAGTAAGTCGTTGTCGACGTGGTTTGTGTGGTTGTGTTGGGGGTCCCTTGATCCACGGTCGTAGTGGTCGTCGTCTGCTTTGTCGTGGTCGTTGAATCCTGAGGGAAAGCGGCCGTGCTCAAGCACCCGGCTACGGCGGCGAGGGCCGCGAGTTTGATCATTTGTTTCATTTCTAGAACTCTCCTTAGGTGATCCGTAGGCGCGATAGGGCGCGAACAACCGTGGGACGACGGTTCCAGAAAACGTGTTCGCTTGTTAAGTTTGAGTTGTCAATTGAGAAGGTGTTTCGTCTATGGATCCGGAGACCACCATTCGAGAAGATTCCCGTCCAGGTCGTAAAAATAAAAGGACTCCGCTTTCATCCAGTCAAATCGAGTGGGTCCATAGACTTCGATGCCATTGGAACGCACGTGGTCAACTGCTGCCATCAATTTGGATCGTGGCACTTGGAATGCGTAATGTACGTGCCCCCAGCGTTGGCCGGGCGAAGATGGCGAATGCTCTTCGAACAGAAGGGGCCCCTTGTGCAGTGCCACCCTGGTTGACGTAGCAGGCTCACCGCTCCAAAACCAGGCCCAGTCTTTGGTCGCTTCGGTCATCGGGTGCAAGCCGACGACATCTGAATAAAATGCTGCCGCCCGAATCACATCAGAAACGATGAAAACGATTTCGGAAACGCCTTGGCTAAACACTTAGATGCCTACTTTGGCCAGTGAAATACCAACCGCTTCGATTGTGTGTTTCGCATTTCGCAGGTGGTGGTCTAGGCTGAAGATCTCTTCCAGCTGGTCCCGGGTAAGCCTTTTCTTGACATCGGGATCGTTCTCCACACCCTTCTTGAAGTCTTGGCCCTCCCAAGCCTTTGCGGCATTGCGCTGCGCGACCTTATAAGCGTCCTCTCGGGCCATGCCCGAACCGATCAACGCGATCATCACGTGTTCGCTGAAGACCAAATCTCCCATCTTTCGAAGGTTGGCGGCCATGTTCTCTGGGAAGACCTGGAGTCCACTCAGGATCACCGTCAAACGATTGAGCATGAAGTCTGCGAGGTGACAACTGTCCGGGAAGACGATGCGTTCAAGAGAAGAGTTCGTAAGATCCCGTTCGTGCCAAGTGGCGACACTTTCCAGCATTGCATGTGCGTTTGCCCGAAGCAATCGTGCGAGTCCGCAGACCGTTTCTGAATTCCAGGGATTTCGTTTGTGCGGCATTGCGCTAGAGCCGGTTTGTCCCGAAGCAAAAGCCTCTTGAACTTCCAAGATCTCGGTTCGCTGCAGGTTTCTCAGTTCGGTGGCAATTCTCTCGAGGCCTGCGCCAAGAAGGGCTAAGGCGTTTAAGAATGCGGCATGTCGGTCGCGATTGATGATTTGTGTGGTCGCTGGATCAGGTTCAAGTCCCAACGACTCACAAACCGCTGATTCGAGCTCGGGAGAAGTAATCGCGTGCACGCCGACTGCTCCGGAGACCTTACCGACAGCCACTTGGCGCCGAACCTCAATGACTCGATTCTTGTTGCGCTCGAGCTCGGCGTACCAATTCGCACACTTAACGCCAAAAGTGATGGGCTCCGCGTGAATGCCGTGCGTACGTCCGATCATCGGCGTCTCAGAGTGCTCCCGGGCCAACCTTGCGATTTCCCTTCCGAGGCGGTCCATGCTGGCGACAATGACGTCGCAGGAATCGCGGAGCATGATTCCAAGTGCCGTGTCGATGACGTCGTAGCTCGTCACCCCAAAATGGATGTAGCGCCCGTTTGGACCGGTCGTTTCGGCCAAATTGCGAACGAAGGCCATGAGGTCGTGGCGTGTTTCCTTTTCGATTTCGTCGCTGCGCTCCAGCGTGAAGGTCGCCTTCCTCGTAATGTCGTCCAATGCGCTCTTGGGGATGTTGCCTTTTGATGCGTGGATTTCGCAGATGGCGATTTCCACATCCCTCCATCGTTCGTATTTGGCCTGGCGAGACCAGATGGCGTTCATGGCGGGCGTGGTGTAGCGGTCGATCATTAAGGGTTTGAGCGTACCTAACGGATTCTACGAGGCGGCGACATCGTTCCGGAAGTGCATCCCCTCAAAGGCCACTCTGAAGACTCCCTCGTAGGCAAGTGCTCTGGCCGTGATTGCGCTTGCGGCAGTCGCCGTGACGGTCAAAATCCTCCCGCCGCTGGTGACAAGGCGCCCTGCGTCAGTCTTAGTCCCCGCATGGAAGGCCACGACTCCTTCAGGGAGATCACCGATCGAAATGGGCAGCCCCTTCTTGACATCTCCTGGGTAACCGCCGCTCGCGAGAACCACCGAAACCACTGCGTTGTCCAAGACCTCCACCGGCGGTATCGTCATGCCTTTGGCGCAGGCCAGGAGGGCGCCTGCAAAGCCGTGGCCCAACCTTGCCATCACAGACTGAGTTTCGGGATCACCGAAGCGCACGTTGTATTCCAAGCAGTAGGGAACCCCGCCGTCGACCATAAGGCCTGAAAAGAGAACCCCTCGGTACTCAATGCCCCTCGCCTTCAGGGCGGCAAGCAAAGGCGCAACGACGGAGGCCTCCGTTTCTTTTACAAGGCCTTCGGGGATCCACGGAACCGGAGAGTAGCTGCCCATACCGCCCGTGTTGGGGCCAAGATCGCCATCGAAAATTCGTTTGTAATCCTGCGCGACGGGCAGGCTGAAAAATCCTTGATCCGAGCATAGGGTCAACAAGCTGAACTCCTTGCCCTCAAGACGGTCCTCGATGACGATTTCCGTCCCTGCATCGCCAAAACCTTTGGCAACCAAAGCAAAGTCGACCGCGTCTACGGCTTCCTTTGCGGAGGAACACCCGGTCACCCCCTTGCCCAGCGCCGCCCCGCTCCCCTTTACGACCACCCGCTTCCCCTTGTCCTCCCGGGAGGCGACGAATCGGTTGGCTTCAGAATGATCTGTGAATGTGCCGTAGGCAGCGGTGGGCACGCCCGCTTCGCGCATTAGGTCTTTGCTGAAGGCTTTCGAGCCTTCCAGGCATGCCCCTTCCGCACCTGGTCCGAAAACGACGAGACCTGCATGGCGAAGAGCATCCGCAAGTCCCGCGATAAGAGGATCTTCAGGACCGACAACCACCAGATCGATGCCCAATTTCCGCGCGAGTTCAAGAATTCCTTGAAAATCCATGGCCGAAATGGAAAAGCACTGGCAAAGGCTGGCGATGCCGGGATTTCCCGGAGCGGCAAAAACCTCCGCCTCCTGAAGCAACTTCCAAACGAGGGCGTGTTCGCGCGCACCGGAGCCCACGACCAGGATTTTCACAACTTTATGTTCCTGAAGCGGGCGAATGTTGGTTGGAAACCGAGGATTACCTTGCCCGTGGGACCATTTCGGTGCTTGGCGATGATGATCTCTGCTTCTTCGGTTCGGTTGGGTTCGTAGCTCTCGTGAGAACCAAGTTCCTTGGCCTTGTAGTAAGCGTCGCGGTAGATGAACATCACCATGTCAGCTTCCGCCTCGATTGAGCCGGATTCACGGATGTCGCTGAGCATTGGGCGCTTGTCTTCACGTGCTTCCACGCCTCGGTTGAGCTGGCTGAGTGCAAGGACTGGGACCTCAAGCTCCTTTGCGAGACCTTTGAGTTGCCTGGCGATGTCAGAAATTTCCTGGGTGCGGTTCTCCGTCTTTCGACTGCTGCGCATGAGTTGTAGGTAGTCGACCATGATCATGGCGAGGCCGCCGTCGCTCTTCAGCCTGCGGCACTTTCCTCTGATCTCCATCGCTGACACGTCGGAAGAGTCATCGATGTAGATGGGCAAGGAATAAAGCGTTTCACAGGCGTCTGCAAGATCCCGATAGTCCTCGTGGCTTAAGGTGGTCTTCTTCAGGGCGCCAGAACTGACACCCGAGATCATCGAAGCCATTCTGCGGACCAACTGCATGCCGCTCATTTCCAACGAGAAAATGGCCACATTGCCCACGTTCTTCCTCGCGACGTTCAATGCAAAGTCGAGTACCAGTGACGTCTTGCCCATCGAGGGACGGGCGGCCACGACGACAAAGTCACCGCCGTAAAACCCCGTTGTCATGGCATCGAGGTCATAGAAGCCGCTGGGGGTTCCAAGTGTAGGTTTGCCCGTTTCGATGAGCAGATCGACGTCGACAAAGAACTCTTTGGCAAGCGTTCTGACGTGCTGGAAGTCTTTGCCCAACCTGTTGCGCCCAACCTCGAAAACCAACTGCTCAGCCTTATCGACTTTATCTTCCGTGGACTCCTCGTCAGGAGTTTGGACAAGACCCACAATGTCGCGGCCCGCACTTTCGAGCTTGCGCAAGGTGGCTTTATCCAGGACGATGGTCGCGTAATGGGTGGCATTTGCAGGCGACGGCGTATATTCGGCGAGCTCCAGCAAATAGTCTTCGCCACCTGCTTCACCCAGGCTGCCCCTTGCGAGGAGCTCTTCCTTGAGAGTCAGAAGGTCGATCGGCTTGGCGCTGTTGATCAGCTGCCGCATGGCCCGGTAAATCTCTGCATGAGCCGGGCGATAGAAGTCGCTCGAATCGAGAAGATTGACGATTTCTTCGGCTGCCCGTTCAGAGAGCAACATCGATCCAAGCACGCCCATTTCGGCTTCGATGCTGTGGAGGGGAACCAGTTCTTCTGCGACTGCTCTCACGGGTGAATTCCAGTATACGAAGAGACGGCTCACCCACTCGGTGGGAAGCTTGTGGACAACGCCACAAATTGAAAAATTCTCCTAGAGGTAACCGGTCAATCCTTCCCTTCCACCTCACCAGGGCGTGGCTGGCACGTGCAATCCAAAGACGGTCTTCACAGCGAGCCTTTCCCTTTGCATGCGTTCAACAGGGTAAGAACTCTTGAAACCATTGTCGTCGCACTGATGTTTCGAGCGGTCTGCGAGTCAGAGTTCACTTGGAGTTCCGATGGGTAACTCAACGGTGAATATTGAGCCTTTGTTCAGAGTGCTCTCCACCCTCACCCTGCCCCCATGCGCCTCGACGATGTGTTTGACGATGCTGAGTCCAAGCCCCGTACCGCCCGTCGCTCGGCTTCGGCCCTTGTCCACTCGATAAAACCGCTCGAAGATACGCGGGAGATGCTCGCCGGAGATTCCAATGCCGGTGTCTGAGACCTGGATTGAAACCTGGTCATCGCCGGGCTCGATCTTAACCTTGACGGAACCTTCCGCAGTGTAGTTGATCGAGTTATCGACCAAGTTCAAGGCGACCTGTGTCATCTGTATCGTGTTGGCATCGATGGAGAGATGCTCAGGCCCATCGAAACTGAGTTCCAATCCCTTGCCTCTTGCCTTAGGTTGAAGCTGGTTGACCGCTCCTCGAAAGGTGTCGGCGATATCGCAGTCATTCTTCTTGGCCGTATTGGATTCCGCCGCACTCAGAATGAGCAAATCGTTTGCGATGAGACTGAGTCGATCAACTTCGGTCGTTATCTTCTCGAGGTACTTATCGTGCAATTGCTTGTCCGCGTCGGGGTCGTCGAGCAAGGTTTCGGCCATCGCGCGGATGATGGTCAGTGGCGTGCGGAGTTCGTGTGAGACGTTCGAAACGAAATCTTGTCGAATGCGTTCCAATCGACGAAGGTTAGTGATTTCGTAGATCGACACAAACACCCGGTCGCCATGGGGTTGCGGCCAAGCCGCCGCCATGCCGACACGTTCTTCGGGATACGCGAAATTCAGCTCAGCTTCCTGCTTTTCGCCCAGCCGGCAGGCTTCAAAAACAAGCTGCTCCAAATCATGCGAGAGGGTCACCGCGAGGATCGACCGATTCACCGGGCTATCGAACTTGAACATCTCGGTCGCCCTTCGGTTCGCATACAGAATGGTCGCGCGGAGGTCGCAAATGAAGATGGCGACGTCAAGTCCGTCAGCTAAGACATCGACGGCGCTCTGCCGCTGCTCCATTTCCGATTTCAGCAACTCGACTTGCGATTGCTGACGGGTCGCAAGTTCTGACTGCTCCCTGGCGATGTTTTGCACAACCAAGCCCCCCGCCACGATGAGGGTCCCAAAACCGACAAGAGTCCAACCGAGGTTGAACTGAAACTGGTGGACGGCAAAATGGTAAAGCGCCAGGCACGCCAAGAAAGACGCCGCCAAGAAGCAGACTCTAGCCAAGGTGACCAGCGTCCTATTGTTCATTGCCGACATCATACTGCGTTACTGGTCCGGCGGGTGTAACGGGGGAAGGTAACGTGAAACCCATGTTTCGCTCAACAACGGTCGTCGGAGTGCGACGCAACGGCAAGACGGTGATCGCCGCGGATGGCCAAGTGACTTTCGGAGAAGTGACGATCCTCAAGCACAAAGCGCGCAAGGTGAGGAGGCTCGGCAACGGCAAGGTGGTGTGCGGGTTTGCCGGTTCGGTGGCTGACGCACAAACACTGCAAGATCGATTCGAAACAAAGCTGGAAGCATTCCAGGACAACCTCAAGCGCGCCGCGGTCGAGTTCGCCAAAGAGTGGCGTACAGATAAGATGCTCCGCCAATTGAATGCCTTGATGCTGGTTGCCGACGCCGAAGGCCTGCTTCTTATTGGCGGAGACGGAAACGTGATCGAACCTGACGACGGGGTGGCGGGCATTGGCTCTGGCGGACCCTTCGCACTTGCGGCGGCCAGGGCTCTTTTGGTCAATACAGAACTGGACGCCGAGCAAATCGCGAGAGAAGCCATGCGCATTGCATCCGAGATCTGCGTCTTTACCAATGATCAAATCGCAGTGGAGTCAGTTTGAAGAAAATCGAAGCTTTCCTTAGGATGAATGCGCTTGAAGACGCCAAGAACGCCTTGGAGGAGGCAGGGGTCTATGGCCTTACCTGCGAGCCGGTGCGCGGCTACGGGCGACAGCTCGGACGTACCGACAAATATCGCGGAAGCACGTACGCCGTGAACCTCTTGCCGAAAATGCGATTGGAAGTTGTGGTCAAGGACGAAGAACTGGAAGAAGCTCTGGCCGCGATCGTAAAGGCCGCTCAGACGGGAGAGATCGGCGACGGAAAAATCTTTGTAAGCGACGTCGTCGACGCCCTAAGGATCAGAACTGGGGAACGAGGGGACGCGGCGTTAAGTTGATTTCCGACTCGGCCGGAGCTAATGGGTGCTACCGATAGCAGTCCAGGATCACCCTTATTAGGCAAATGTCCTTCAGAAATTTCTCGATATGGCGTGGTCGACTGCCGCACTGGAGGGCCGATGATGTCCGCTATTACGTGACTTTCAAGCACCGTCGTGAGCTGTTCCCGGACGAATGCCACGCGCTTTTCCGAATGTTGTTGAAGCCTGACGGCCTTCGTTGGGACCTTCAAATTTTGTGCGTACTACCCGCGGCCACAGAATTGATCTTCACCGTCATGGAGGCGGCCCCAGGCCTGCCCTACGAGCTCTCCGAGATCGTCGAAAAAGCCAAGACGAAGGCGGGGAAGATGATCATCAAGAGAACGGGCGAACGCTTTCCGCCTTTCTATCACGAGAGCTATGACCGAATCATCCGGGATGAAGCTGAATTCGCCGAACGTTGGGAGGCTATCTTCGAATCGGCCCCGGGCGAAGACGACGACGAGTACAAGTGCCTCTGGGTCGCATCTGTGACGGAATGAAGCGACACGGCCCTGGATCAGTTCGATGAAACGCGCCTCCGGGTCATTCGGCGAATCAAGTCGCGGTTCAACTTTCTGGACAGGATTGATTGAGTCCAGGAAGCCTTCTGCGGCTTAGATCAAAGCCAGGACATCAGTTGGCCCCTGATCCGCCAATGCTTACTGCCACGAGGTCCTACAGGGTCTATGCCCCATTGACTTGCGACTTGCTGGAACCCTTCGGGTACGATGTTCGTAAGAAATATATGAGCCTAATACACTCAAGTGTTTTGCGGCTGTTTGACTAAGGAATAGGTTTACAATGGGAAAAACGGTAGGAATTGACTTAGGAACGACTAATTCTGTGGTCGCGGTGATGGAGGGGGGCGAGCCAGTGGTGATAGCCACGGCCGAGGGAGGTCGAACGCTTCCAAGCGTCGTTGGCTTCAAGCAGAACGGTGAAAGAGTTGTGGGTGTGACAGCAAAGCGTCAAGCCATCGTGAACCCTGAGAACACCCTTTCATCGATCAAGCGCTTCATGGGGCACAAGCTTAGTGAAGTGGAGCCTGAGGCCGGGCGCGTCAGTTATAAGGTCAAAGCGGGCAAAGGCGGACAAGTGGTCGCCGTCGTCCCCGCGCTTGGAAAGGACCTTACACCCGAAGAAGTCAGCGCAATGATTCTTCAAAAACTGAAGGCGGACGCCGAGGCGTACTTGGGTGAAACGGTTGACCAAGCCGTCATCACAGTGCCCGCATATTTCAACGACAGCCAGCGGACTGCCACGAAAAACGCGGGCGAGATCGCGGGCCTAAAGGTGTTGCGAATCATCAATGAGCCCACCGCGGCGTCGCTTGCCTACGGCCTCGATAAGAAGGCCAATGAAACGATTCTCGTGTTCGATCTCGGCGGCGGTACGTTCGACGTTTCCGTCCTCGACGTCGGGGAGGGCGTTTTCGAAGTTCGAGCGACGGCGGGCGACAGCCACTTGGGGGGCGACGACTTTGACCAGAAGATCGTCGATTGGCTGGCGGTTGAGTTCAAGAAAGATCAAGGCGTCGATCTCAGCAAGGATCGCGCCGCTTTGCAGCGTCTCCGTGAGGCGGCTGAAAAAGCCAAGATCGAACTCAGCGGTCAACTCCAGGTTCAGATCAACCTGCCTTACATCACGGCCGTCGACAACGAGCCAAAGCACCTGGACTACTCACTCACTCGGGCGAAGTTCGAAGAACTCACTCATGATCTGATGGAGCGGGTGAAGAAGCCGTTCAACCAAGCATTGACGGACGCCAAGCTCAAGGCGGGCGCACTGGATGAGGTCATTCTCGTCGGCGGTTCGACACGAATGCCGATGGTTCAAGAGCTCGTCAAGAAGCTTACAGGCAAGGAGCCGAATCGATCTGTGAACCCTGATGAAGTCGTTGCGGTTGGAGCTGCAATCCAAGCTGGTGTTCTCGGCGGCGAGGTCAAGAACATCGTCCTTCTGGACGTCACTCCGCTCTCCCTGGGGGTTGAGACCCAGGGCGGCATCTTCGATAAGTTGATTGAGCGCAATACGACAATTCCGACAAAGAAGAGCCGCATCTATACGACGGCCGCCGACAACCAGCCGGAAGTGGAAATCCACATTCTCCAGGGTGAGCGACCGATGGCTCGGGACAACAAGAGTCTCGGAAGGTTTCACCTGGCGGGCATTCCTCCTGCACCGGCGCGTATTCCGCAGATCGAAGTCACGTTCGATATCGACGCCAACGGCATCTTGCACGTCAGCGCGCAGGAGAAGGGAACCGGCGCAAAACAGAGCATCACGATCACGGGCAGCGGCAACTTGAACCGTGATGACATCGAGAAGATGGTTAAGGACGCGGAGCTGCACTCTGAAGAGGATCGCAAGGCTCAGGCGTTGATCGAGCTGAAGAACAAGAGCGAGCAGCTGATTTACAGCACCGAGAAGACCATGCGTGACGCGGGCGACAAGATCGACGAGGCCATGCGGCAAGCGGCGACCGAGAAGATCGCAGAGCTAAAGAAGGCATTGGAAGGCGGCGAAGAAGGCGAGATGGAAAGCGCTTTCAGCGCACTTGAGGCCGAAAGCCACAAGATCGCAGAGGAACTGTACAAGCATGCCAGCACGGAGGCGGATGCTTCCGAGGGTTCTTCTGACGAGGAAGTTCGCGAACCAGCAGGGACCGGCGCTCGCGGCGGCACAGAAGGCGACGTCATCGACGCCGAGTTCAAGGAAGAGAAGTAAGCCGTATCGACTCTCTCCCGCACCGTGGGAGAGGGTCGGTATCCGTAATTCATAAGGAGCCAATCGAGGAGCGTACGAAGTGAACAAGAATGCAACGAAGGGCGATACCCCCTCTCAACTGATCGATGCAAGGATTGAGGAACTTGGTGATTGGAGAGGTGCGACGCTCGCCCATCTCCGCAGGCTCATCAAGCAAGCCGACCCTGAGGTGATCGAGGAATGGAAGTGGAATGTTCCGGTCTGGTCACACGCCGGCTTAATCTGCACCGGCGAAACCTACAAGAGCGCCGTGAAGCTGACTTTTGCAAGGGGAGCGGCGTTGGATGACCCTTCGGAATTGTTCACGTCAAGTCTCGATGGAAAGGTGAGACGAGCCATCGATTTTCGTGAAGGTGCGAGCATCGACCAGGACGCCTTCAAGATGATGATTAGGGCTGCCGTAACATTGAACAAATCTTCAGCGGGGTGAGTTCTCTGAGCGTCAGTAGGTATTCGTGATTTTGTTGAGAAACGGAGGCACGTCTGGATTCAATCCCTTCCTTTTTGCCGCCTCCAAAGCGAGGCACTGAGCAAACATAACTTCCCAAATCGGTCTCAGAGGTTCTTCGCACGGTGGTTTCGGGCATAGGATGAGATCGCAACCTTGCTCCGCCAAACCGGCCGGCTTTTCGCCGTAAACGATCGCACAACTTCCGGGCCCCGCCAAAGCCTTCGGTCCGTGCTGGAAATCGGCAGTGGAGAACCCCTTCGATGAGATCATCGCGCATTCCATAAGCTTTAACGCTGATTCCAACGCGGTCGCAAAGCCGTAACCGCGCCCGAGGGTGAAGCAAGGGTATCCGAGCCTCGGAACTGCTTCCTTGGCGGACTTCCGGCACATCTGCAACCAATCGTCACCCGGAAGATGTGGTGCCGGCAGCCTGGCCCCCAGCGCCCTTGTGAGTTGATAGAGGGCAAGGAGAGAAGCCGAATACGATTTGGTCGCGGCAACCGATCTTTCTTCGCCGACTCCCAGCAGCAGAGTTGTTTCTGCCGTCTGCGCCATCAGCGAGTTAGGCGTGTTGGTGATTACAAGCGTCTTGTGCCCGTCACCTTTTGCCGCCGCCAAGACTCGATCGACGTCGGGAGCCGCACCACTCTGCGAAATCCCGACCACCAGACATTTTGGGTATCGCACGTGAACGCCGTATCGCGTTAGGACTGAAGGAGCGACCAGCATCCCAGGGATGCCGAGATTGATTTCGATGAGATACCGGCCATAAAGGGCGGCATGGTCCGATGAGCCCCGGGCGGCAAGCAAGATGGCCTCGAAATCTTGCCCTTGGAAGGCGCTCTGCAATTCGGACAGATAGCTCTCAGCAAGGTCGGCAAGAGCGGCAGGCTGCTCGCCGATCTCCCGCTCCATCAGTTCACCCAACTTCGCCATCCGGGTGAGGATACCGAGTGCCAAACGGCTCACGGCTTCAGGGGCAAGCCTGTGACGAGACCAGCTGGGGGAAAAAAGGGTCCGTAAAGAGGCTTCAGGTTCCAAAAATTGACTCGTTTGGCCAACGTCTAGATCCCCGAAACCTTGCTCCTTTGGCACCCGAGCGGGCCAGCATCCTTTCCATCACGACATCGGGATTCAAAACCATACTGCAACCTTCGCTCTAGCCACATCGAAGGACTTCGTGGCCCTTGGTAGAATCCCCGTGCCACAATTTCACCCATGCCCACAGCGATTCGACTCGGCAAGCTCATCGAAGCGGTCGCCCGTGAGCGCAAGGCCGAAAAGGCCCTCGATCTCATTGCGCAGGGGGCTCTCGAATTGACGGGGAGCGGGCATGCGATGCTTGCCTTAATGAACGATGAGCTCGGCCTTCTCGAAATGAAACATGGGGCAGGCGAGCAATTTGAAGAGCGAGCCAAAAATAGCAAGCTTCAGGTTGACGTGGGCAACGGTTTCGGGATCATCGCCTACGTTGCCGCCACTGGGGAGACAGTCATGAGTGGCAACATCAAGGACGAACCCAGATACCAAATCAGATTTGAGTCAACGGCCAGCGAGATTGCCGTGCCGGTTAAAGACCAATTTGGCCGTATCCGTGGGGTGGTTAACGTCGAATCTGAAAGGCTGAACGCGTACGATGCAGAAGACCTCGAAATGGTCCAAGCGGTCGCCGCTATGGCGCTTGTCGCCCAGGAACGTCAGGAGCATTTCCAACGGGAAGAAGCCCTCGTGGAGATTGGCAGTGCGTTGGACAGCGCGCTCACAGAAGAGTCATTGGTGGACCAAGTGATCCACGTTGCCCAGGACGTATTGCGGTTCCAGGCCTGTTCGCTCTTTCTGTTGGACCGAGCGACCGACGTCTTTGTTTTGCGGGGATCAACGAGTCTTCTTAAGGAACGCATCGGGGAGATTCGATACGCTCGGCAAGAGGGATGCACGGGATGGGTTTGCGACACAGGCCAGCCGATTCTCTTGCAAGAGCCGCAGTCCGATCCGCGATGGCGGGGAAGGTTTACCGAGTTCCCGAACGATCAGATTGCCAGTTTCCTTGCCGTTCCAATAGTGTATCGCGGGCAATCGATCGGGGCGATTAGGGTGCTGCGTCGGAAACCTGAGAACCGGTACCTGGACGTCCGGTTTACCGACAACGATCTGCGCGTGCTCCAGGCGATTGCAGAGCAACTTGCGACGGGTCTGAACAACCTCCGCAGCCTGGAAATGATCATTCGCTCCGAGCGAATGATCGCCTGGGGTGAACTCAGCGCGAAGAGTTCGCATATGATAGGAAACCGGGTCTTTGCTCTGAAAGGCGACGTGAACGAACTTGGCTTCATGCTGCAGGAACCCTCGCCCGACCCCAAGGAAGTGGAAGCGATCCAACGCAGCCTGGCGAAGAACGTGATGAGGGTCGAGGAAATTCTTCAAGAGTTTCGCGATTTCGTCTCCGCCACTCAACTTCACCTCGAATCGGGAGATCTCAATGCCCTTCTTCGCGAGACGACGGAGGAGGTCTTCCCAAAGCGCAGCGACGTCACGCTCGATCTGAGACTCGACGAAAGATTGCCGCGTATTCGAATGGACGTGGGCAAACTGCGCCGAGCGATCAGCGAACTTATCGAAAACTCGCTCCATCACATGAACGGCGGCGAGTTGCGCATAGCGTCCCTTCATGACAAGAGGAAAAAAGGTGGCTCCTGGGTCCGGATCGAAGTGGAAGACAACGGCCCGGGCGTTGAGGAGCAATCCAAGGGACTCATCTTCCAACCCTTTTACAGCGGGCGCGTGAAGGGCATGGGGCTTGGACTCTCCATCGTAAAAGGCATCATCGACGCCCACGGAGGTCAAGTGTTTGAAGAGGGCCAGCACGGAAAGGGTGCAAAGTTTGTGATTCTGCTGCCGACCTAGGATCGTCCATAATTCTGACGATCGGCGTCCGACCGTTTCTCGACCCACTTATGAAATTTGCTGCTCTTTTCCTATTGCTAAGTTTCCAACAGGCCCCAGCCGTCGTTGAGTACAGAAATCCGGATCTGGATTTAGCCTTTTCGCACCCCAAGACTTGGACGTTCGTCACTGACAAGAAGGGCGTAACCAAGGTCTCGATTCCGGTGCCGAATTCAAGCGAGCGAGCATCAATGGAGATTCGTTCCATTGTGTATAACTCCGATGAGGAAGTTTGGCTGAATGTCCAGAAGGAATTTCTCCGACAAATGAAGCGAGACGTGGTGCGCCAGTGGAAGGAGGATGTCCTAGGTGTGCCAATGCTCATGACTCGTGGTGGCTACCAAGAAAAGGGACAGGACATGGCGATGCTCACCGGCCTTATGTACAGCCGAACGCCTAAGAAGTTGTTATTTCGTTTGACCGCTCCTGCGCAAGGCTACGATGCGATTGAATTCGACCTTCGCAATTCGTTGCAATCCTTGCACACGATAGACGGTCGGCTCCCAGCGGTCGAAGACCCGAATCGCAAAATCACCCCCGAAGAAGCGAAGGTTCAACCGGTTGTCGCTCCACCCAAGGTGACTGTCATCGAGGGGAAGAAAGTGCAGACGAAAGTGGCCAAGGGCACACAATCCGTCGACATGGAGGCTGGCGGAAGGAAAGTGCAGCTCCGGTTCGACACCGGATGGACCGCTGAGAAAGACGCGTCTGGAGGGTTTATTTTCAAGAATGCCGAGCTTACAGGAAGCGTTCATGTTGTTGTGAACTCAACGCTTGATTCGGATAAGCCCCAGACTGCGCTCTTCAAGGTGTCCTCCGCCTCACTGGACGATTATCTTAAAGTGGCGACCCGCGATGAAACGACGGCTTTGCCTAACCATGCGGGCGCACTTGTTTCGTGTGTCTGGCGAGTGGGAACGTCGGCGAAGGGCCCCATCGCAAGCAGTGAGGCTGTCGGCCTATCTGGAGAGTTCTACTGGCTTGCGACGTATCGATTTGAAGGCGTGATGCCTCCGGCCGATCGCAAGGCTGTGGACTCGCTCTTCGCGAGCATGAGCGTTGAGTTGACGCCGTGATCGTCGCATTCAGCACCTCGAGCCCGTGGACAAGCGTCGCAGTATTCGACTCGAAGGGAGGTCTTGTTGCCAATGACCGACTCCATGCACCCATGCAAGCGAGCGGTGCCTGCCTCACGATGATGTCCAAGCTGATAACTGACCTTTCAAGCGTTGAGCTTTTTCTAGCCGATGTTGGTCCGGGCAGTTTCACCGGTACGCGGGTTGGAGTGACACTCGCAAAGACATTCGCGTTTGCTCGTGGAGGAAGGGTGGCGGGGGTCAGCAGTTTCGACCTCATTTCGCATGAGCGGGCGGTCGCTATCCCGAGCAAGAAGGGCGAGTACTTTGTGCGCTTGCCGGGCGAGGCCCCCTGTCGGGTTGTCGAACGTCCCGATTGCACGCTCATTGGATTTGGTCCTTGGTTCGTAGGGCACGAGACGTACCCGGATGCTTCGCGGTTTAGCCGACTCATCCCAAATTTGAAGCATGTGGACCCGGGAGCCCTAGTGCCCGCATATCTTATTGAGCCGAACATCAGTCTTCCGAAACATCCCTTCCCATCCGGTGGGGCGTGGTGATGCGCTGTGGCTGAACCCAATCTAAACGACCTGCCCGTACAACTCAACGTGTCCTTGCAGCCGTACACCACCCTAAAGGCTGGAGGACGGGCAGAACGCTTTCTCATTGTCAGAACGAGCCATGAGTTGGCAAATGCGTGCATTGCTGCTCAGAGGGAAGGAGTCGCCACGACGATCCTTGGGTCGGGCAGCAACGTTCTTCCATCGGATAATGGCGTGGCTGGCCTGGTGATAATGAACTTTGCCCGAAGGATCAGTATCGCCCGAACCGGTGAAGTGCTCGCCGACACCGGCTGCGCATTTCAAGATCTATTTCTAAAGGCATCTCAGGCTGGGTTACAGGGGCTAGAATTTGCAGTAGGGATCCCGGGCACGCTCGGTGGAGCTCTCGTCAGTAACGCAGGTGCCTACCGGAGTTCCGTGAGTGAATTCTTAACTGAGTTGGAGATCGTCTCAGACGCCGCTCGGCAATGGGTTCAGCCGTCGTTTATGCACTTCTCTTACAGGGATTCGCTCCTCCGATCCACGGCGGGATTGCAATGCGCCCTTGTCCGGGTGAGAATGCAGATGCCACGGGGATCAAAAAAGGAGATTTATGACGAGGCCCGTGAGTATCAGAGGCAGCGAATTTCAAAGCAACCAGCCCAGGCCAGCGCCGGGAGCTTCTTCAAGAACGTGAACGACCGCGCCTTGGCAGACCTGTTGCCCGGTCTACCCAAGGGTCTCAGGGAAGCTGGGGTCGTTCCCGCGGGATTTCTGATTGAGGCCGTCGGGCTTAAAGGCTATCGTCGGGGTGGTGCGATGTTTGGGTTACGCCATGCCAATTTCATGCTTAACGTCAGCAACGCTTCCGCTTCGGAGATTCGCGACCTTGCTGAATTTGGCAAGGCAGAAGTCTTGAGGCGTTTCTCGGTTCGACTGGAAGAAGAAGTGCTCTATTTGGGAAAATGGACCTAAATCATCGTCCACCGCGATTGGACATGTTTGACGGTGGGTTGAAGAAGCCGTTCACATAAAGGCTGAGCGTGCCCCAATAGGCGATGTCCAGCACAACGACCGCGAGAACCAAGTTGAAGACCATCGTTAGAATCCTCACTCCGTGCCGCCTGGCGAAGGCGTTTTGCTTCATGAAGCTCTCGTGAGCCCTCCCTCTGCGACTGGGAGGGAACAAGAAAGAGGATCGGCGCTGAAGTGCTTTCATCCATGGCCGACGCATAAGCCAGAGGCTCCACCACCAAACCCATCGGGCCAAAAATCGGGCGAGTGCGCTCATAATTTGCTTCGCGAGTTAGGTCAAAGAGTCGAACGAGTCCTGACGAATAATACGCTTGCCGTAGGGCCGGGGTTTGAAGGGGCTACCGACGATTGACCGTTTCCTCTCGGATCAAGCCTGCTCATTTTCACTCACAATAGGCTGTGCACGATGTAGACAAGCAGGTCTTCCATTGGATCAACGGCTGGTCCGACGCGTGGCAAGGCTTCTATGTCTTCTTCAGCGAGGCCAGCAAGACGACGGTCGGCCGACTTCTCATCCTCAGCTTCGCGGTCGTCATGTTGGCTGCGTCAAGGACAACTCGTCGCACCATCGTGCAGGCGTTGATTGCCTGGCCGATCGCGAATGGTCTTACGGATATTCTGAAAGGCTCTTTCAAATGGCAACGGCCCTGCGTCGAGCTTTCAGATGCGATTCTGAGCGTTACTAAGCTAACGAGCTACGGTACGGCCTCGGCCCACAGTGCGAACATGGCGGCAGTTGCCACGGTACTGGTTTGGCGGCTAGGGTGGTGGGGGGTTCCGTGGATTCTGATCGCCTTGGCGACCGGCATCTCAAGGATCTACGTCGGTGTGCACTTTCCCTCGCAAGTCTTGCTTGGGTGGTTTTGCGGTGTCGTCACAGGAACCGTGGTCGTAAAGGCCTGGGACGCCATCGAATCGAAACGCTCAGCCGTAAGGACAGATGGTGACCAAGAACCCAGTCCAAAATCTTAGGCCCCACCAGTCGTCTTTGGTCTTTGCGGCGCTGGCCGCGATCGCCGCCTGGTATTTGCCGGTGCTCCACTATCTGATGTTGCCGCTGCAGTATCTGAACACGCATGCCCATGAACTCTGCCACGCCCTTGTTGCTACGGCGACGGGTGGGGAAGTCGCCTACATACAGGTTTCCGCTAATGGCAATGGCGTGACGCCGGTGGCGGGCGGAAGCATCTTGCTCGAAGGATCGGCCGGCTATGTTGGCGCTGCCGTGATTGGATCGTCGATGATCTTCTTTGGCAGAACTCCCCAGCGGGCAAAAACTGTCCTTTTGACGCTTGGTGCGATGCTGACTTTTTCCATGATTCTCTGGGTCCGGAGCGACTCCATTGGGATTCTGTCCGGCTTGTTCTGGATTGCCACCCTTTTTGCGATGGCATTCAGGTTGAAGAGTGGTTGGGTTCTGTTTGCGGCTCAGTTCATTGGTGTCGAACAATGTCTTACATCGCTTCAAGCTCTGGGCGATCTCTTGAAACTCAGCGTTGATAAGGCAGTTCGCAGCGATGCCTATGTCCTGTCTGAGGCCACGCACATTCCCGCTTTGGTTTGGGCCGTTGCTTGGAGTTTCATCAGCGTTGTGCTTGTATTTGTGGCTCTGCGTTCGACTTGGAAGCAGAGGGCGTAGCTAATCGGATGACCGGCAGCGCATCAGCCAGTTCAATGTGGCCAAGGGAGTCGATTGTTTTACCGTCAACTTGCAGGAGGACTTTGTCGACTTCGGCGAAGCCGCCCATGGTGGCCCGGATGCCATCCAAGACGGTCTTCTCGTCCTCACTGCCATACGTCTGGTCGCCGAAAGCGCGATTGAAGGCAAGAATCGCAGTACGGTCCTTGACCTCGACGCCGACGGCGCGCCCGTCCTTCGGCACGGCAGGCACTTGACGCAGATACTCATTAACGGTAAAGACCATGGGGTCGACGCCCGCAGGGGGCTGCCTCAGCTCCTGCTTGAACGTTAGATCTTCACCCACCATGCTCGGGACCAGAACGATTGAGCCTTTGGATTGATCGGTAGCCGCCGCTGTCGATTTGGCAAGCGGCAAGCTTGTTGCGGGCGACGCCTTACGGTCGGTTGCTGGGACCGTATCATGGCCGGAGCGCACGTAGAATGCCAAGATCCCGGCGCCCAATGCGCCGATCAGCAACAACATCCAGACTCCTAAATTACTTTTGGTTTGTAGATTTGACATCGCCAATAAAAACCTTCAGTCCTCTTACCACTCCGGCCGCCATCGAGTCTCGATATTCTTCCGTTTGCAGTTTTGCACGATCTCCCCTGTGACTGATGAAGCCGGTTTCAATGAGCACGGCCGGCATTTTTGAGTGTCTTAAGACGGAGAATCCCGATCTGTACATCCTGCCGTCACTCCAAACGCCCATGCTCGGAATAGAGACGACAGACCCAATTTCGTGTTGAATCGATTGAGCGAGCAATTGACAGACGGGATCGCTCAGATGATAGAAGGTGATCCCTCCGGACGACCCGCTTGCGACCGAATTTGAGTTCACGTGAATCGAAATGAAGAAATCCGCATGGTTGCGGTTGGCAATGTCAGCCCGCTCCTCGAGCGGAATGAAGACATCCGTTTTGCGGGTCATGATGACGATCGCACCCTCATCAATAAGCTGCTCCGAAACAGCTTTGGCAAAAGACAGGGTTAGGTCTTTCTCTATCACGGAGCCATCAGGTGCCCTGGCGCCGGTGTCATGCCCACCATGCCCTGCATCAACCACGATGGTCTTACCCGCGAGTTTGCCATCTCCCACGTTCGGCTTTGAAATTCGAATGACGATCTCGGTCGCAGACGCAACAACTTCCGCGCCGACGGGGCGTTTCGTGCGGAGTGAGATGAAGGATGTGTTGCCCTCCCGTCGCGTGGTCACCTGCTCGACGGTGTCGCTGTCCAACTTAAACCCATCCGCGAGTTTCAGATCGGTTCCAGGAAGGCTGATTTCAAGGATTGTAAGTTCCGGCCTTGTCACCAAAGGTGGTGAACTGAGCGGGCCCGCGAGCTTCATGGACATAACGAGGGCTTGGGTGCTCTCAAGCTCAACGGATAGAGGCCCGACGTTGGGAACCAGTGGCAATGTCGATGTTTGTTGAGCCGGAGGCGGCAAAACGCCTCCTTCGCTTCCATCATCGTTCATCTGACCAAACTTGGGCTCGACGGCAGGATTTTCAAGCGTTCGGCTACGCGGCCGAATGCCCTTCACTCGGGTGTCGAAAGAAAACGTGTGGGTTGCTTTATCAAATCCTGGCGGCGCAGCGGCGGGGTCGTCGGCGTTGATGACCACTCTGACCGTGTCTGGTTTAAACTGGCCGACGTGCGCGCTTTCCTCCGCTTGGAAGTCGCCAGACCGACTGAGCCGCGAGCCGGGGAAGTCGATGACGATCCGGTTGGGGTCGTCAAAAAACGCCAGTGTCGGCTTGATATCCATGCTGCTTACGATTTGGACTTTGCCATCATGAATGTCGATGGATTTGATGATGGACAAGGCTTGGAGTTGATCGCCGTCAAGCCACTTAGTGTCACCGCCCAGCTTGTCGATCGCCTTTCGAAGGGCAATGGAAGAGGTGCCATCGATCGTTCGCAAGGGCACATCGACGAGGCGTCCCTCGCCATTGATGTTTGCGCGGTTGTCCTCAAGCTGAATGCGCCAGCCGGCGGCTCGGAGTACGTCCACGGGCACGAAGCATTCATCGCCGACTCGGTAGGCGGCGCCCTTCAAAATGCCGTGGTAGCTCAGGAAGACGGTTGCCGGGCGCAGTTGCCCGATAGCTGCCGTCGTCGTCACCATCCATGGAACCAGAGCGAGCAGAAGACGCTTCATCCTTGAGCTTTTGGTGGATTGTACACTGATTCCATTATTGTCGGTTCCATTCGCCGTCAGTTCTCATGTATGACGCTTCAAAGTTCGTCGTTTGTTGACCGCTCCGCAAAAATACCAGGAGTGGCTGGTCCGGCAGTCCCCCTTGGTCGGCTTTGCGGAGGAAGCTTGGTGGTATCTTGTATTGCGTTTTCCGGGGTTTCGCCATGGATCACCATTCCCATGTAAGGGCGATTAGCTCAGTTGGTAGAGCGCCTCGTTTACACCGAGGATGTCGCGGGTTCAAGTCCTGCATCGCCCACCATTCCTTAGCCGAAAGTTCGAAAGGTCTGGGCTCCCGGCACGCTTCGCGTCCTGTATCGTAAATTGAAGGGACGGGCTCCGCAGGGTATGTGAGGCAGATCTCCCCCAAATGGGCGGGGAGTCAAACCAAGCCCTGTCGCAAGGAGGTTTAAACCAGCGCTTTCACTCACCTGGGCTGGAGAGGCTCGTGGCGTAGCGGATTTCGTGCATTTCGAAGCCGCCTTTGTTCATTTCGATCTTCGTCTTATCTTCGGGTTGCCAGCCTAGTGATTCGTAGAAGGCTCGTGACTTGATGTTTCCGGAAAGCACCCAGAGGGTGGCCCTCGTGAATCGATCGTCGCGGAGCTTTTGCAGGCCAGCTGCCATGAGAGTGCGACCGACTCCCTGCCCCTGGGCGGTGGGGATTACGTAGATCGCGAGAAGTTCGCCCACGGTTTCACTGGCGTCCTCGTCCCTGCTCGGGCCCACGACGCACCAGCCGACGAGCTCACCGTCGCGTTCGCAGACAAAAGTTACGGCATGGTTTCCGGGATCAGTCAGCAAGTGGCGCCAGAGATCCGTTCGCTCCGGCAAGGAGATGTTCGCCAAAAATGCATCGGGGAAGAGGCCCTGGTAGGCGTCTTGCCACGTCTTCACGTGCACGTCGGCAATGGCCGGGGCGTCCCCTAAAGAGGCTCTTCTGATCGTCATCCGGGTGCTCAGGAACGGGGTTGGTTTGTGTTACCCCAGATCGAGCCGATACTGGATGAAGCCAGTTGACATCGCGACGTGATCGTAAAGCCGTCGGGCGGTGGCGTTTGTTTCGTGGGTGAGCCAGTGGACTTTGGATGATCCATGTTCGTGAGCCCTTTCAGCAACCGCATCGATGAGGGACCTCGCCACTCCTTTACCCCTCGATTCAGGGACGGTGAAGAGGTCTTGCAGGTAGCAAGAGTCATTTTCCAACCAACAAGAGCGATGGAAGATGTAGTGGACGATGCCAAGCAAATTGTCACCATTGAAGGCACCGAGGAGGAACATTGGCTCGTGGGGGTCGTGCAGCCGCCTCCAGAGCAGGTCGGCCATCTGAGGGCCCAAGTCGCTCTTATAGAACCGTTGATAGCCATCCCACAGCGGCTGCCATTTGGCCCTCTCATCAAGCTGCAAGGGTCGGATATCAAGTTCGAACATGGCAATCTGTTTCTACCGCATTCCTGTCGGCGCAAGTGCCCAACGTGATGGATCACCGCATCTCGCTTCGTCCCGGTTAAGGCAAGGTCCAAATCTCGACAAAAGCAGGTAATTCCGGAGTGTTGGCTCCCGAATCCGATTCCGATGATAAATGCGTGGGCTGCTCGTTGGCGGCTCAATTGCTTTGGAGTTGAATCGTATTGGATCTTAAGCTGAGCATGCCGACCGATGTTCTTGGAGGGCAAGAACGGGCGAACGTCCTCGTTGTCGAGGACGATCCCGTGTCGGCGCTGCTTGTTCGAAAACTCCTGGAAAGACAAGGAATTCCAACGGATCACGCGACGAACGGAATGCAGGCGATCGAGATGCACCGCCAGCATCCATACAGGATGGTCGTGTCGGACTGGATGATGCCCGAGATGTCCGGCATTGAACTCTGTCGGACGCTGAGAGCGCTCGACGGCAGTTACCTTTACTTCGTTCTCTGCTCCGCCAAGGGTGAGCGCGCGGATCGTTTGGAGGCCTTTGAAGCCGGCGTGGACGACTTCCTTTGCAAACCTCTCGACTCCGATGAACTTCATTCCAGACTTAAGGTCGCAAGGCGAATCTTAAGCACGGAAGACAACCTAAACCTGCAAAAGGCAGAGTTGCAGAAGGCGGGCGATTCTCTCCAGGAGATGAATTCCCACCTTGTGATGGCTTCGCGTCGATTCGCGGAACTCTTCAACGGTCTCCCCGTCGCATGCTTCACCTTTGACGCTCTCGGATTGATCCACGAATGGAACCGCGCCGCGGAATCAGTCTTCGGAATCCCGTCTTACCGCGCATTTCAACAGCCCCTTTGGGAAGTGCTTGGCGAAAATGGAAATGAGTTTTGGACGGAGGAACTGATCGAGGGCATCGTCAAGGAGTGCGGCTTGCCTTCCGTCGACTGGTGCTACCGGGGTCAGGATGGCAACGAGCGTCACCTTGCCTGCAATGTATTCGCCTTGCGAAATGAAAAGGGCGAACTGGTAGGAGCGATCAGCGCGAACCTGGACGTCACAGAACGCTACGAGGCGCAGCATCGCATACAAGAGCAGATGGAGCAGATCAACGAGTTTGCGAACCAGCTCGAGATTCAAAAGCGCGCGCTGGAGGATGCAAACAAACAACTTGCGTTGCGTGCGGATACGGACGGCTTGACTAGTCTCCTCAACCACCGGCGAATGCAGGGCGATTTGGAACAGCGTTTCAAGGAATGTCGCGAGACGGGAAGACCCCTTTCTGCGATTCTCATGGACGTAGATAAGTTCAAGACGTATAACGACACATTTGGCCACCAAGCCGGGGACGACGTGCTGAGAAAGTTTGCCGGCATTTTGCAGAGCAACACTCGAGCAGGTGAAGCAGCCGCGCGCTATGGTGGTGAAGAGTTCGCGGTCATTCTAGATGGGTGCACGAAGGCTCAGGCCGTAGCTGCCGCGGAGCGGTTTCGCAAGGCGGATCACCACGGGAAGCTGAACCAGAACCACGATACAGCCAGTTTTGGCGTCGCGACACTGGAACCGTCGGTCGACTCTCCCCGTGATCTTTGGCTCCGAGCCGATGCGGCGCTCTATTACTCAAAGGAAAGCGGCCGGAATCAGACGGCTCACTTCGGTGACTTGCCTGCAGAGTACGCTCAAAGGGCAGAGTCCTCCGAAAAACCGGCTGCATGATCCTAACCCGGTTTGACCCCGGAGCAGAAAATCGCTTGGATGCGAGCGCGCAAGGGGTGATCGCCAAAATGTTTTGCCAGCTTTGCCGTCAAGAGATCATGCAAGTCATCAAAGGCCATTTCGTCCCGCCCTTGGATTTCAAGGAAGATGGGGTTACCGGCTAAGAATCCATCGGCGAGATCGCGAGCGGAAGGGCTCTCCGCATCATGAGAATCTGGCTCGATTTTCACGTTGACGAACCCATTCCTTTCGAGCAGTGAGCGCAGTTCGCGACGATCGTTGAAGCCGTATGGAGTGTTGTAGAAGAGAGGTGGGTCCTTCTTGAAAATCTCGAAGACCACCTCCTGGGCGACCTTTGCAGGCAAATTCACGTCTGTGGAGTCCCAGACACTGAAGATCACGGTGCCCCCCGGCTTGAGAACTCTCAATGCCTCATTCAACGCTGCGTCCTTATCTGGCACGAACATGATTCCAAACTGGCACGTCACGACGTCGAAGGATTGATCATCGAAGGGTAGCGACTGAGCATCTACCACTCTGAATTCAACTTCTCCTGCCGTAAATTTCTTTTTGGCAATGTCGATCATTGCTTGATTGAGATCGGTGGCGACAAGACGTGCGTTTGGCGTTGCAGTCTTAACGGCCCTTGCGTCGATACCGGTTCCGCAGGCAAGCTTCAAGACCGTCGATGGGTTCAATAAAGCGACCCGCGCCGCCAATTTTTGGGCGAAAGGCTCGAATAGAAATGGACCGAGCTTGGCGTCGTATTTTTCTGGGATACTGCCAACGAAATCTGTTATGGACATCTGATAAACCTCGCCTTTGAACTGCTTAACCTTACAACACTTCTGCGTTGATTCACGGATTTCGCAATCGACTAGGATCCCTTCGGGATTGCATGTCCAAGGCTAGGCGAAGTTTGGGAAGCATTGAAGTGGATAATTTCCGCCGTCGCCGCTCCTGCCTTTATGAAGGGATCCTCATCGACGATGGACTTCATGAGGTCGAGGTCGTGACCCGTTGCCACAATGACTCCTCCGCTCCGAGGAAGTCTTCGACCAGAGACGACAAACGTACCACTTGCATAATGCTTATTCAGATAGGCCATGTGGTCGCGCATGAGGCCGTCGATGATCTCTAGGGGTTTCACGTAGGTGAGGAGGACGACAAACACGGTTGATTAAGGTGCGCTCTGGCCGATTGCGCGGGCGAGGGAGGCTCTTGCTTGGTCCAACGTGGCATCAGCATTCACGTCGCTCGTCTGCGCCGACACTAGGAGCGCTTGCGCAGTGGTCACGTCGATGAAGGTGCCGAGCCCCGCTTCATAACGTCCTTGAGCGATGCGCACACCCTCCGTTGCGTTCACCACTTGAGCCGCTGTGATCGCCTTGCGTTGCTCCGCGCTTTTGAGGGCCAAATACGCTTGCGTCACATCACTCACGACCTGTTGTGTGATTCCAGCCAACTGCGCATTTGCGGACTGAGACGCGGCGTGTGCTTCTTTCAATTTGCCCGCCTGGAAGCCCGAGTCAAAAAGCGTCCAACTGAGACCCAATGAGGCGGTGCCAGCGGAGCCATCGAACGGGTCCGGGTTGCCTCGGGCATTGGCGCTGAGGCTCAGAGTGAGGCTTGGTACGTTCAGTTTTCTCGTTGCCGAAAGGCCGTATCCCGCCGCCCTAACATTGGATTTGGCGGCCAACACTTCCGACCTTTGGGTGAGGCCGACGTTGACAAGCGCGTTCATATCGTCTTCCTGCGCAATCGTTTCTCGGGCTTCTGCGGCCACGATTGGCGTTCGCGGATCGATGCCCATCAGCAGTGCCAGCGCCATCTGCGATGAGGCGGCGTTAGCTCTTGCTTGCACCAAGCTCTGTTGGGAGTCGCTGAGATTGGTTTCGGCTTGAACCAGATCGGCCGGCTGGCCGATTCCCACGTTATATCGCGCCCTGGCGAGAGCAAGTTGTGCATTTCGGCTCGAGAGATTAGCCTCGCCGACGGTGACCAGATGGATGTTTTGGACAAAGGAGTAGAACGCCTGTTTGACCTGAAAGACCAGGTTCGATTGGTCGCTCGTGTAGCTGTGTTTGGCGGCGTCTTCTTGTGCGGAGGCTTGGCTGACAACGTCTCGAGTCTTGTTGAAGTCAAAGATGAGCTGTCGCAGGGTGGCGGATGAGTTGTATCCGGGACCGCCTGCCAGTCCGACGCCGCTGTCGGGGATTCGGAAATTCTCGCTCCGGCTGTACGAGCCCGAGATTCCGAGGTTAGGATAGAGACTCGACCGAGCCTCTTGAGCGCGTCCCGACGCGCTGAGGACGTCCGCAGCAGAGGTTACCAGGGACTGCTGGTATTTAAGGGCGATCTGGGCGGCCTCTTTGGCGGTCAGTGGGTGGCTGACTTCGCCGATTACGGTGGGGGGTGCCGCTATTGCAATGGGCGGTGGCATCGGAGTTTCTTGCACTTTCAGCTGAACCGGCGGGGTTTGTTGGTCGGCAGGGGTTTGGCACAGAGCCAGGGAAGAGCCTACGATGGTTGCGTACGCTGCGAGAATCTTGATGATGTTATTCAATCCAAAACTCCTAGGTTTCTGCTTGGCTGAAGGAACGACGACTGGATCCTTATGATTTGGCCATCCCTTGCGGCGGCCGCTTGGCCAGGACACCCCATATCTGACCCACTCGACGCTTGCCGGGTTCACTCATTCCCCTTGCCTCCGGAAGGGAAGCCCGCTTCGGGCAAGCGCTCGAAAGCGCTTTCGGATGGCTCCACGATCTCGGAGGGGTGGGATAAGTCCTTGTCCGACCTTCTCGCCTTGCGGGCGAGGTCGTCGAACACGGTGTAGACCGTTGGGACGATGAAGAGTGTCAGCAAGGTCGACGTCATCAACCCTCCGATGACGGCGGTCGCGAGCGGGACGTACATTTCCGAACCGGTGCCGATGCCAAGTGCCAACGGCATCATTCCGAGAATGGCGGCCAAAGTCGTCATCAGAATGGGTCTAAGTCGAGTAGGTGCCGCGGTCAGGACTGCGTCATCGCGGGACATGCCGCGTTCTCTCAAGTGGTTCGTGTAGTCCACCAGGAGAATTCCGTTCTTCACGACGATGCCGATGAGCATCAAGAGTCCGATGAAAGCGGTGAGGCCGAAGGCGCGCCCGGTGAGGAACAGGGCCAAGACCAGACCTATCGCGGAAAGCGGCACCGAGCAGAGGACGATCAAGGGATAAACGAATGACTCGAACTGGGTCGCCAGCAACATGTAGATGAGGGCGATTGCGAGGAACACAGAGAGCCCGAGTCCTGAAAAGTCCTTGCCGCTTTGGAGGATTTGGGCGCTGAACGTCCAATAGCTCCCTTCGGGGAACTGGACTTTGTCCATGGCCTTTGTGATGTCGGCCATGACTTCACTTTGGGGGCGGTCGACGACGCGACCGCCGACGTCGATGTATCGTTGCCGGTTTTGTCGCTGGATCTCCGCGGGTCCAGCTCCGATCCTAGCTTTTGCCACCTGGCCCAGCATCACAGGTGAGGGCCTCGTTTCGGTGCCGGCGACGGGCAATTTCGACAACTGTGCGATGTCTTTGCGCAGGTCGAGCGGGACTTGAACGTAGATCGGATATTGGAATCCGTTTTCTTGATAATAGGTGGACAGTTGGCCATTCGTGCTACTCGCGAGCGTGTTGGCGATGTCTGCAAAGGAAACACCTAGGGTTCTCGCCTTGTCCCGGTCAATGGTCCATTGGACTTCTGGAGATGCGTCCTGGAGGGATGCGTCCACTCCGTCCATGCCCGGAATCTTTTCCAACGCCGCTTGAACGTCCTTCGCGGTCTTCGAGAGTTGCACAAGGTCTTGGCCGTAGACGTCGACCGCGACTCCAAAGTTGTTGCCGCCAATGATGTTTGCAACGATGTCAAACGGCTGGACGGTGATCTTGGCCCCTGGAATTTTGCGCATCTGAGCCTGAAGCCGCTTAACCACGTCGTTTGTTGAGTTTTTCCGCTTTCCTTTCAGCTGGACGGTCGCGCCGCCGTTTTCTGGTCCTGCGGGCCCACCACCGCCGCGTCCGAAATTGAAGCCAGAGCCCGAAATGAATGTGTCAACGGCAGGGTCGTTGAGCAGGATTGCATCCAACTGCTTGACCGCCACGTCGGTCGTCGCCAAAGAGGTGCCGAGCGGCATTTGCATCCGTATCCTCAGATTGCCACTGTCCGTCTGAGGGAGGGTTTCCGAACCCACAAACGGCCAAAGGACAGCCGCGGCGACCACTGCTGCTACGGCGATGCCAAGGATGGCAATTCGGTGGTAGATGGCCCATTTCAAACCGCTCCGATAGGAGTTGTCCAATCCATGGAACCAATCTCCGATGCGGTCGAAAAGCCTCGAGTGCCATGTCGACTGGATGCCCAGTTCCTCTCGCAATTCGGGATGAGCCTCCGCGATCACGTCCTTTTCCCGAATCATGCGCGAGGACAGCATGGGGACGACCGTCATAGCGTCCAGCAAAGAAACGGACATCGAGAAGATGACGACGAGGGCAAATTGTGTAAAGGTCTGGCCCGTCTGTCCCTTGACCAATAGCAAAGGGAGAAAGACGATCATGACGGTGAACGTCGAGGCGAGCACGGCGGAGATGATTTCCTGAGTGCCGCTGACGGCGGCTTCCACGGCCCGTTTTTTGTCGCGCTCGATGTGTCGGTAAATGTTTTCAAGCACCACGATAGCGTCATCGACGATCAGTCCAGACGCCAAGGCAAGGCCGCTGAGGGATATGGTGTTGAGGGTGAATCCACAGAAATAGATCAGCGAAAAAGTTGAGACGATCGAAATCGGGATCGATAGCGCCACGACGAACGTGCTTCGCAGGTTGCGGAGGAAGAACGTAATGATTAGAATTGCGAGCACGCCGCCGATGATGGCGGTGCGTTCAAGGTCATCGATTGAGTTAGTGACGAAGGTCGATTGATCGTAAACGGTCTTGAACTTAAGGTTTGGGTAACGCTTCTGGATGTCGGCGATCTTGGATTTGATGCTGTCGACGGTTTCGACGGTGTTGGCGTCCGCTTGTTTTTGGACACTGAGTCCGACTCCAGGCTCTCCGTTGACGCGTGTGTAGTACTGGATGTCTTGTGTGGCATCGCGAACTGTGGCGACTTGCCCGAGGCTGACAAGCTGTCCGTTGTACACGCCCAGCGGCATCTTGGGTATTTCCGCGGGATTCTTAAAATAGCCCACGCTGCGAATGCTGTACTGGGTATGACCCTCGGTCGCGAAACCTGCGGGCAGGGAGATGTTTTCCTCGCCAAGCCGCTTTGAAATGGACGCCATCGTGACGCCGTACGCTTGCAGCTTGGCGGGATCGATGTCGACGATGATTGATCGATCGTAGCCGCCGTTGATGGTGACCTGTGCAACTCCACCGGCCGATTCGATGATCGGGCTGATCTCGTTGATCATGATGTCGCGCAGATGGGTTAGGTCTGGCTCACCACTGATTCCGTAAGTCAGAATGGGAAGGGAATTGGGGTCGAATTTGAAGACACCCGGTTCGGAGATGTTGGGGTCGTTCGGGAAGCGGAATTTTGCTCGTTGGACAGCTTGGATAATGTCGAGCGAGGCCTGGTCGATGTTGACGCCGTAGATGAACTGGACCCTGACACTTGAGTTGCCCAATTGGGAACTCGAGCTGACCATGTAAATGCCTTGCACGGTGGATACGGCCTGTTCGAGGGGTCGCGTGATCTGCGACTCCATGTTTTCCGGTGGTGTGTTTGGCCAGGAGACGTTGACCCCGATCGTCGGAATGGTGATTCTCGGCAGTAGGTCCACCGGGAGTCGCAGCAGACAGATGGCGCCCAGCAACACGAGGGCCGCGATCCGCATCGTGACCGCGACTGGCCGGGTTACTGAGAATTTGCCAACATTCATTGTCCTTTTTGCCCTGAGTCTGAGGCGCCACCTTTGGATTTGCCGCCCTTGCCCTTACCGCCGCTCTTGCCGTCGCCCGGGCCGCCAAGGTTGACCTTCTGGCCGTCTTTCACCGGCGCGTACGCCAATACGACGATCTTTTCCCCTTTCTCGACGCCGGACAGAATTTGGACGTCTTTGTCATCCGCTGCGCCGACTGTTACGGGGCGAACGTGGGCGACGCCGTCCTTATCCACTACGGCCACAGTCGTGCCGTCCTTGCCAATCCGGAGCGCTTCTTTAGGGACGACGATATCTGCCTTCGTCTGGTTTGTGATGATGCTTACATGACCGTACATGCCGGGCCTCACGGCATGATCTTTATTGTCCAAGCGAACTTTGAGACCGAATTGTCGGCTCTGAGGGTCGGCGGCGGGGTTGATGTTGGTGATGGGTCCGACAAAAGTTTTGCCGGGCAAGGCGTCTATCGTGATCTGGGCCATTTGGCCAGCGTGGATTTGAGAACTGGAGTCGATGGGAAGTGTTGCCGTCACGTAAAGCCAATCCAGGTATTGGACTTCCAGAACGGTTGTGCCTGGTGATGCAAGGGCGCCCGGGTTGGCTTTTCTTGCCGTGACTGTTCCAGCGATGGGTGAGCGCAGTATGGTGTCGCCGACTTTCGACTGTGCCTGCTTTAGCTGTGCAACGGCCGCATCCACCTGGCTTTGAAGGGCGGCGAGGTTCTGTTGGTACGCGGGCGTTTGGGAGGAATTCGCGTTGGCCACGTTGAGGGTCGCTTTCGCCTGCGTGACTGATGCTTTGCCCGCTTCGATGTCAGACAGTCCCTTGTTCTTGACGATGCTCAGATTCTCTTTCTGCACATCCAACTGTGATGCTGCGGACTCCAGCTGTCCTTTGGTGACGCTTACGGAGCCTTTCTCAACGTCCAAAGCCGTTCGGGCATCGTCGACATCTTGCACGGCGACGAAACCTTGGTTGTACAGGCTTAGGGTGCGGTCGTATTTGGCTTGAGCGTTTCTGAGGTTTGCATTCTCCTTATCGAGGGCCGCCTTGGCGTTGGCGACGCCGCTTTGCGCTCCTGTGACTTGTGCTTGGGCCGTGGCCAGTTGTGCCTTATAGTTCTGCTGAATCTGCTGATAATTCGCCTGAGCGCTGCCGAGCCCTGCTTGCTGCTGCACGATTTGTGCCGAGACGCCGACATTTGTTGACACCTGCGTCAGCTTTGCCTGGGCCAAGCGTGATCGGGTTTCGGCGACGCTTGCTTGTTGTTGGAGCACTGCACCCTGCAGATCGCTCGGGTCTATCTTGACGAGGACTTCTCCTGGGGTGACAACATCTCCCTCACGCACCTCTAGGTATTCGATTCTGCCCGTCGTTTTGGGAGAGATTTCGACGCTGAACGGCGATTCGACGTTGCCGACGCTTTGAACAGACTGAACGATGGTTCGGCTGCGGGTTGCAGCGAGTTCAACCGACTGTGCCCGGCCCCCTGCGCCTTGCTTGCCCATCTGGGCTTGGGTCGCATTTTTGACCGCAAAGCGCCACCCTACCAGAGTGATCAACAACAGAGCGGGGATGCCCCATACGAGCAGTTTTCTCAAATCCGGTGAACCTCTCTCATTACCGACGCACAGTTTATATCCGGTACTCCTTAGTCCAGCTTCGATGAGGCTGAGTTTGTTCTAAGGACTTCGAGCCCCTGTCCCGATCCTCCCGTGTCCATTCTAGGTGAGATTCCATCTAGAATGGTTGACAGTATGGACTGGCGAGAGGTCGGCACGAGAACGGGGTTCGATTTGCGGCTCGGCCTCATTTCGCAGGGCGTCGACAATGAGATGCACGTCGCAGTGCTGACCGCGGCGTTTGCCAGCCTGGACATGAAGGCGGAGATCATCCAAATCGAACCTGACGCCACCGAGTTCGACGAAGCGGTGTTTCACCTCAAGGAGTGTGGTTTCCGAGTTGCGGCCGTTGGGAATCCACATAAAGTTCTGGCTGCTCGCCTCGGCGAGAAATTCTTCCTTGCCACAGACTCGGTTGGGGTTGCGAATGCTCTCACATTAGAAGAAAAGATTTACGCCCGCAACACGGAGGTGCCTGGTTTCGCGAGGACGATAGCGCATTTGCCACCGGGAAAAGCACTCGTGATGGGCACTGGCCAGGTCGCTAGGTCCGTTTCGATGGGTCTGTTCCAGACGGGATGGAAGATACGCAGTTGGAACCGCAACGCGATGAAGACCAGGGTCCTGCAAACGATGTTCAAGCGCTATGGTGAAATTGAGCTCGCACATGAAGCCGACCCAGCCGGGTGCACCTTGGTGGTCAATGCCACCCCCGTGGGTGTCCGAGCAGGCGAGAAATTGCCGTTGGTATGGAGCCACGTCATTCCGAAGACGGTCGTTTACGATTTGATCATCCGCCGTGTGCCGACAGAGCTTCAGCGCGAGGCGACCTTGCGGGGCGTGAAGACGTTGGGTGGGCGCGACTTGATGGTGGAGCAGTCGGCGCTTGCGGTCGAGTGGTGGGTGAACAAGGAAGTGCCGCGCGAGCCGCTGAAAGCGGTGGTTGGGGTGCGATAGACTGTCTTTCGTGAAGGATGGCGCCCCATGAAGCAACAGACGGCGAAAGTTCTGGACGACTTGATGCGTCGCCGGCCCGAACTGCGCGTCTGCCGATCCTCGATCCAGCGAGCGTTCGAACTCATTTTGGACGCGCAAGAAGGCGGTGGTACGTTGCTCGTGTGCGGAAACGGAGGCAGCGCGGCCGATGCCTTGCACATTGTCGGGGAGCTTGTGAAGTCGTTCAGCCTTCCTCGCCCATTGCCGAAGACCCTACGGGCGAAGTTGGAAGAATTCGACATCAAGTTGGCTGAAACGCTTCAATCGCCGATCCGAGCCGTGTCACTTTGCTCGGAAGCGGCTCTGATGACCGCCGTCGCCAACGATCTTGGTGGGGATTACGTGTTTGCCCAGCAGGTCTTGGGGCAGGGGAGGCAGGGCGACGCGCTGCTTTGCATCACGAGCAGCGGAAATTCCATGAATGTCGTGAATGCGGCGGTGACGGCGAAGGCGCTTGGGTTGCAAGTCATCGCTCTCACGGGGCGGGATGGGGGCAAAATGACGGTCCTGGCCGACTGCACCATTCTCGCGCCGGGCGACAGTACGGCGGAAATCCAGGAGTCGCACCTGCCGATTCACCATGCGATCTGTCAGATGCTGGAGTCCGAAACGTTTGGGGATTAAGGTGGGGAGAAGGTGAACCTGTAGGCTTCATCGGTCTGTCTTTGGGCCCGCGGCTGTCAGTGTGAAGCCCTTTGGCCGTCAGCTTGTTGTCCGTCGGTTTGCCTGAATAGTGTTCGAGCGAAAGGCGGGCCAGGTGCCTATCTCGTTGCTCGAATCGTTGCAAGATATTGGCTTTTCTTAGTAGGCACCTACGCGAATGAAGGCAAGCAATTGCCTAAACCGCCATTTACTTGAAGACTTGACGCGCTTTGTACGTTCGCTGCGGTGCGTTCTCCGGTTCCGTGATATTCTCACTCCCATGCGTTACTGGTTGATGAAGTCCGAACCGGACACCTATGGCATCGATGATTTGATCAAGGCGGGTGGGCCCGCAATGTGGGAGGGGTGTCGCAACTACGTCGTGCGCAACTACATGCGGGACGAGATGAAGCCGGGAGACTTGGCTTTCTTCCACCACTCCAATGCCGACCCGAGCGGCATCATCGGAACGATGGAGATCGTCGGCGAGCCGTACCCCGACCCAACCCAATTTGATCCGACGAGCCATTATTACGACCCCAAAAGTCCGAAGGACAACCCGCGCTGGCTCGCGAGAGACGTTAAGTTCGTTAGTAAATTCAACCGGATCATTTCCTTGGCCGAACTGCGGACGATTCAAGGACTGGAGAACATGATGGTCACGAGGAAGGGTATGCGGCTGAGCGTGATGCCAGTGACTGCGGACGAGTGGCGCATCGTGAATTCGCAGCATGGGATTTAGCGCCACACGGACCGTCGCCGGTCCGTCTTACGTAGTCCGCGGCCGCGAAAGACGGTATTGGTGGGGTGAGAGTTTCAAACAAAAGCGAGAATTTTCGCAGATTCTTGGCGTAAGGGCTTTCGCGGAGCGGATGGTCATATATAATCGCTCAACCGGGGTTTCAAGTCTTGTGTTTGACCGCATTAGGACATGGACGTCCCCAGCCGGACCAGCTATCCATCGAGCGGTCTAAGCATGCGTCGGGAAGGGCCATTCGTGGCAATGTGGACTAGGACTATGGGAAAAAACGTGAGCGCACAAAACGCAGTTATCAAGGTGATCGGTGTCGGTGGAGGCGGTTCGAACGCCGTCAACCGGATGATTGAAAGTGGAATTCAAGGCGTGGAATTCATCGCCATGAATACGGACATCCAAGTTCTGGATTTATCTGCGGCTCCCAAGAAAGTCCAGCTGGGTGGCGAGTTGACTCGCGGGCTTGGCGCCGGTGGAAATCCTGAGGTCGGCAAGCGCGCCGCCGAGGAAAGCAAGAACGAAATCCGCAAGGTCATAGAGGGTGCGGATATGGTGTTCGTCACAGCCGGCATGGGCGGCGGCACCGGAACGGGGGCTGCTCCCGTGATTGCAGACTTGGCACGAGAGATCGGCGCTTTGACCGTTGCCGTCGTCACTCGACCTTTCGCGTTTGAGGGGCCGCGCAGGGGCAAGATGGCCGAGCAGGGCGTCACCTCGCTCATGGGCAGGGTCGACACGATCATCACCATTCCCAACGATAAACTCCTGAGCGTCGTGGAGCGCAGAACGACTCTCGTCGACGCCTTCCGCGTCGCGGACGACGTGCTGCGGCAGGGCGTCCAAGGCATCTCCGACATCATCACGATTCCTGGCCAGATCAATGTCGACTTCGCCGACGTTCGAGCGGTCATGACCGATGCGGGCCCCGCTCTGATGGGCATCGGCTACGGAGTCGGTGAGCACCGAGCACTCCAGGCCGCGCAATCTGCCACCAACAGCACCCTTCTCGAGCAAACCATCCATGGGGCGACAGGCCTCCTGGTCAATGTGACAAGCGGCGAAGATCTCACGCTGACGGAAGCCAACGAGGCAATGCAGTACATCCAACAGCTCTGCGATGCCGATGATGCCAACATCTTCTTCGGCACCGTGGTCGATCCTGCGATGGAAGGCACGGTACGGGTCACCGTTCTCGCGACGGGTTTCAATCCGTATACGAGCGAGGGCCGCAAAGTCGCCGAAGAAACGTTCGCCCAGCCGGTCGTGGCGGCGCCAAGACCTGCTCCCACGATGGTCACGCGGGTGAACGCTGCGGACTTTGTAGGGCAGGCGAGAGAGCGCGCGGCCGTCGCCGTTCGTACCGGCCAAGTGGATACGACCGCGGTTTTCGATGAGTCTGATCTAGACATCCCCGCATTCATACGCGAGCATCGACAGAAGACTCAGTAAAAGTGGTGCGGGTTCTGTAAATTTGCCCCCGCCGATCAACGGTGGGGGCCACTCATTTACAGCCACATCAAAGGCACTTTCCCGACGCCTGAGCCGTCCTGATCTTCGTGATGTTGCTGCTCGCTTGTGCCGCTTTGTTTCAGACCGCCGCTCAGGCGCCGACCCAGACGCCAGCCGCGTCACCCGCCCCAGCTACGGTTGCGGCACCGGCCCCGGTCGCACCCGCATTGCCATTTTCCAAGGCGATGGCGGTGGCTGAGATCAACCGCTTGGCGATCAGCCCGAAGCTTGATGGCAAGATCGATTCAGAAGAATGGGATCCTTTGACGGTCAGCGACGCGTTCAGGACCTACTTCCAATGGCAACCAGGAGCCTTGCACATTGCGGCAAAATTGCCACTGGGCCAGGACCTCGTCTTCAGCCTCGATCGCGAGGCCGACGGATGGTTGATTGGCAAGGACAATCTTGAAGCGCGTGTCACGCTGAAGGATGGAAAGCCATTCGTGCACGTTCGGGCATTGGACGGCGGCGGGGCAGAGGGGCCCCATTGGTTGGAAATTCCGGGCTGGGACAAGGCGGCCTCGGTAAGCGCGTCGTCGGAAGTTGGAGCATGGACGGTCGAACTCACCTTGCAGGATCCGGGTGTTGGGTTGCTGCCAGATTCACCCTCCACCATTGCGATCCGATGCGACACCCTTGCCTCAGACAGCTCGCCGACCGAAGCCTTTTTGCCGCGGGCAATGACGCCGCTCAACCTCGAATACGATCGATCGGCGGGGCTTCCGAAAGGCTTGATTTGGAAGACCGAGGTTAAGAACCGCTCTGCAGTGCCCGGGGATGGGATTCACATCCGCCATACCTTCAACGGAAACGCCACGCTCAAGGTTCGTCGCATCGAAATGCAAGCGGAAGGAAACGCGAAGGACATGATGGCGGTTTTTGGACTGCCGTTCCCGGAATTCGACCGCAAGGGCCGTGCGTTTGTGGATTACCCATCGAAAATCGGAAAGGGACTTGCTGCCGGTTGGTATCTTCAGCGATGCACGGTGACGACCGCAGATGGCATCAGCGGCGTAATGGAATCGTCGTTTAGGGTTGCTCCCGTCATGGATTTCGACGTGCCCATTTCGATGATCAAGGCGAGCCCAGATGAGCGCGTCCAGCGGTTCAGCCTTTTCCTGAAATCGAACTCACCGACCAGAATGTTGGGGACGCTCAAGATCGTCCCGCCGAATGGCTGGAAGATTTTGAGGGGCAACGATCGCACGTTCCTGGTCTCCACCCAAAGGGGCGTATCGCGCGGAACGTTTGATCTGCTCATTCCGGCGGGTGCTGAGGGGGCATTCCCTCTTGCTTTCCGAGCAGATGTCGACGGGACTACGCTGGAAGCCACTCAATGGCTCAACGTCGTTTCGCGCTAAGGCGCGTTACCTTGAAGCCTAAGTATTGCGGCTTGGACCATACCGTCCTTCAGTTTTTGGTCAAAGACGACTCTAAACTTGTCACCAAAGGTCTCGACAACGAGGCTTTCTGGGTAGCGGCAGGTGGCGAACAATTGCCTTGCCGCTTCATCCACGACCGCTGACACGAGCACTTGCTCATCCGTGTTCATATCCTTCGTTGCGAAGTCCTTGAGACCAACCTTTGCAAGGCCCCTACTCTCCGCGCGTCCACCGCTTTCCAGGCTGTGCCATAGCGACCTAACATGAAAATCTGGTCGAGCAGAATCAGGGTTAGTTCTCAACGCGCTGACGAAATTGTCGAATGCGAACAGCATTTGAGCCTCCACATCGTAAACGGCCATCGCCAGCGCCAGGGCACCTGCGGCGACGACCAAATTCGGCAGTAAGCGTAGATGTCGGTTGTCCGCAAGGGGTTCCTCGGAGAGATACCGAATCTTGATCATGGCGTTGGATTCGGCCAGGACCTCGAGAAGCTGTTTGGTCACGGCCACTTGATCCCCGATTAGGTCAGGGCGGAAGGCATGAGGGTTTTTGCTTCGCAGGGCAAGGGCGATTCCCAGTCTGAGGTCGCTGAAGAGCATCCCCTCTTGAGGACCCACGGTGGATGGTATTCCCTCATCTGGAACGCCCTTGATGAGCCGATCCATGATGGCGTCCTGTTCGGGAAGGGCGTCTTCGGGGATATAGACCCAATATTCGGTGTCTGACAAATACCTCGGTTTTCGATTCAAGAAGCGGAACAAGCTAGGGTCCCTCTCCGGTAAGCCAGCGATTTGCCAGCGTCAGTTCTTCTTCGTTAAGCAGCGCGCAGCACACATCGCAAAGTCCAGCTTCGTTGACGCCGTGGCGTTTGCACAAGAGGCATTTGTTGATGCGGCGGGCAATACCGACGAGCCTGCGGTTCTTCAGCACGTAGGACAGCTTTTCGCGGGGTATGCCCTCAGAGTTAAGGCGGTCCATCCCGCGCATTGTACTCACATAGGCGCGAGCGTGCGGTTTAGGCGGCGCGGACCTGGCCCACAAATTCCACTTCGGCCCTGCTCGCAACTTCGTTATAGGCCAGCACGCTGAGGGAGGGCACGGATGCTTCCAGCAATCTTCGAAGTGGCAGACGAAGCTGTGTTCCGCATAGAAGGACTGCCTGATAGCCCTGACCGGCGGCCTTATCCGATTCGGCCTGCAGTTTCTGGATCAGTTCTTTTTGTGAACTTGGGTCCATGACAAGAGTCGATCCCATCGTCGTCATGGAGACCTGTTCGGCCAGCGATCGTTCGAGCGAGGGTTCCAGCGTAATACAGAAAAGTTTGTTGTCGTGATCCAGGAATTGCCTGGTAATCGTCCGGCCGATGGCTGATCGAACCAGTTCGCCGAGTTGGTCGGGATCTTTGACCCGGCCCCCGAAATCGGCCATTGTCTCCAAGATCGTGGCCATGTCTCGGATTGGGACCCGCTCGCGAAGCAGGTGTTGGAGGACCTTTTGGACGTCGCCGATCTGAAGTACGTCGGGCACCAATTCGTTCACCACAGCTGCGTTGGTGGCCTTGGCATTGTCGAGCAGGGTCTGGACGTCTTGGCGAGTGAGCAACTCGGCCGCGTACGATTTGACAATCTCCGCAAGGTGCGTTGAGATGACCGCGCTGGGTTCTATGACCGTGTAGCCAGCCCTTTGGGCAGCTTCCTTGTTGGAATCGTCGATCCAGAGAGCGTCCAGTCCAAAAACAGGGTCTTTGGTCGGGGTGCCCGGCACCGTTCCGATGACGTTGCCGCTGTTGACTGCGAGGCACATGTTGTTGCTGCACTTGGCTCTAGCGACCTCTTCACCTCTGACCTTGAAAAGATACTCATCATTTGCCAGGTGGATGGAGTCCCGGATTCTCACCGTCGGCAGAACGAAGCCAAGCTCAAGGGCGATCTGCCGCCTTGTTGCGGTGATGCGCTCGGCGAGGTCGCCGCCCACGCGGGAATCGGCGAGCTTTGTAAGGCCGTAGCCGATTTCGATTTCGATTGGATCGACGCCGAGGAGGGGAAGAACGGCTTCGGGTCCGGTTGCGGCGGCCCTCGGCTTGTCAACTTTGGGGGCGACGATTTGTGGCTTGGACAGCGCGCGTGAAAGGCCGATGCAGCCGGATGCGGCGAGAAGGAAAATGGTTGCTGGGAATCCGGGAACGAAGGCCATTGCGGCGAGAGCCACGCCGGCGATACCGAAGGCTTTAGGCTGCTTTGAAAGTTGGCCGAGTAGTTCACCGCCCATGCTCTTGTCTTGCCCGGCTCGCGTGACCATCAGACCGCTTGCGGTGCTGATGAGCAGGGCTGGCAGCTGTGAGACGAGGCCCTCACCCACGGATAGGAGCGAATAGGTGCGAAGGATCGAGATGGCGTCCCCGTCTCCGCGCATGAAGCCAACCACGAAGCCGCCAATGATGTTGACGGCGATAATCAGGATCGAAGCGATGGCATCACCTTTGACAAACTTGGACGCGCCGTCCATCGCACCGTAGAAGTCGGCTTCTTGCTTGATCTGTTTGCGACGCGTCTTTGCGCCTTCTTCGTCGATGAGGCCGGCGGCGAGGTCAGCATCGATGGCCATCTGTTTGCCGGGCAGGGCATCCAATGTGAATCTGGCAACGACTTCCGCGACGCGCCCAGCGCCGTTCGTGATGACGATGAACTGCACGATCACGAGGATGAGGAACGCGACGAAACCGACGACGAAGTCTCCGCCCATGACGAAGTCCCCGAAGGTTTGGATGACGTGTCCGGCCTGACCGGTACCCAAGATCAACTTTGTAGCGGCGATGCTAAGTGATAGCCGAAACAAGGTGGTGACGAGTAAGAGGCTTGGGAAGACTGAAAACTGCAACGGGTCGCTGATACTGACGCTGGCGAGAAGAATGATCACGGATCCTGCGATGGCCGCTACGAGACCCGCATCCAACGCCCAGTGCGGCAGCGGTAGGATCAGCATTGCGACAATGACCAGCATGCCAAGGCCCACAATAAGGTCCGTATGTTTGAAAATCTTCTGAATGGAGTCCATCATTTTTGCGGGCGAAGTTAACCCACATTGGTGTTATCGGCATGCGATTCTCGCTTTGTAGTCCCAAGTTGCAATCTGTCCAGGGTGATTGCTTCGAGGCACCCTTGAAGTTGAAGGGAGTTGGGAAATATTGCGCATTCGTTGCATGCTAGGGCATGTTCCCGAAAAAGTCGGATTAATATGGACTGGCAGCAGTCAATCGCCGAAGTTGGCGTCAGCCTGCCGAGAGAGAACCGATGACGCAGGAAGTTGAGCAACTGATGGGTCGAGGGGACTGGGACGGTGCCTTTGCAATGTGCCGCCAACTTGTGGTTGATCACCCTTCAAACCCCAAACTTCGAGCCTATCTGGGTCTTTGTTTGTATCGGCAGCAAAATTTTGACGACGCCGCAAAGTCCTTTAGGACCGCGTTGCAATTGGACGAGACTTACTGGGAAGCGGCCCTAAAGTTAGCTCAGTGCCTTGACCGTTTGATGCAGTACGAGGAGGCGCTGGAGGCTGCCAAGGTTGCTCAAAATTTACGCCCCAGCGATCCAACGATCACGATTCTACTGAACGGTTTGGAACGGCAGGTGAAACAGCAGGTAACGGACGGGTGGCAGAAGACGACTGTTCGCCATAACATCACCATCTCATCTGAGTGAATGGGTTGTCATAGGGTTCCGTACAACCGATCACCAAAGTCGCCGAGGCAGGGACAATATATTTGTGTTCGTCCAGCCCTTCATCGAGTGAAGCGATGAACACGGCCACATCCGGATGGTCCCTAGCGAGTCTTTCAGCGCCCTCCGGTGCTGCGACGATACAGACCATGGTCATCGACGCTGGGTTTCGAACGGAAATCAGCGACAGAGCTTGTGATGCGGAGCCCCCAGTGGCGAGCATGGGATCAAGGCATATTGCGTCGGTCCCCAACAAATCGGGCAGCTTGCAGTAGTAGCTTTTGGCAACCGCAGTCGCCTCGTGCCTCTCAAGGCCAATGTATCCGACCGCGACGGACGGAAACATCTCCACGACTGGATCGAGCATGCCTAGGCCCGCTCTGAGAATCGGTATCGCGGCAATGGGCCTTGACAGCAACGATGCATTCGTTTCGACGAGGGGCGTGCGGATTCGGGTCCTGGTGCTCGGCAACGAGCGCGTGCATTCGAGAACAAGGATGGTAGTCAGCGTTTTGCAGAGCGTACGAAATTGTTCGGGAGGCGTATCGGCGTCGCGGAGGAGGGCCAGCAGATGCTGAGCGAGCGGGTGATTGACGACGTGAACGGGCATTATTTTATTGTCACGCAAATTGAATCGTGCGTCAACTTGTCGGGCGGACCTTAAGTGATGCAAAATAGACGTTCTCTGGCATTGACACCCCATCGGCAATCGCGGGTGGGCGACCCTGAATTATCATGCAAATCGCACCGGTCGCCGGAATCATCCTCGCAGCGGGGAAGGGAACCCGAATGAAATCGGAAATTCCCAAAGGTCTCCACACCGTTTGTGGGCTCCCCATGGTCGAATTGATCGGCCGCGCGATGAGGGGTGCAGGTGTCAGAAGGCCGATGTTGGTCATTGGCCATGGTGGGCAATCGATCCAGGACGCCCTGGGTGAAGGCTATGACTACGTTTGGCAAACGGAGCAGCTAGGCACCGGCCATGCCGCCCTGATGGCTTCGGCAAACCTGAAGGGCCACACCGGACCCGTGTTGATCGTTCCAGGGGACACTCCTTTGCTCGAAGCTTCCGACCTTTGCGCGGTCGTCCGCCGGCATAAGGATGCAGAAGCTCACTGCACGGTGGCGACCGTTGAGATGAGGGACCCCGGTGGTTATGGGCGAATCGTGCGTAGCGCCGATGGCAATCTGCTTCGGATCGTCGAAGAAAAGGATGCCGACGCCGAGATACGGGCGATCTGTGAGGTCAACCTCAGCATCTATTGTTTCGACGGCCCCACGCTTTTGAGGCATCTCCCTGCCCTGAAAAACGAAAATTCGCAGGGTGAGTACTACCTCACTGATGTGGTTCAGGCGATTGTTGACGAAGGTGGCCGGGCCATCGTCGAAGGGCTTCAGGATCCAGATTCGGTCATAGGAGTCAACGACCGCTGGCAATTGGCCAACGCGGAGAAGACGTTGAGAAGGCGGATCTTGAAGTCTCACGCACTGAGCGGAGTCACCGTGCGCGACGTTGACACGATTTTTATCGGCCCTGACGTGAAAATAGCTCCCGATGTGACGATTGAACCATGCACCACTTTGAACGGTTCGACGACCATAGCCGGCGGCTGCCGGATTGGACCTTACTCGATCATCGACGACTCGGAAATCGGAGAGGATTCCCTGGTCTACATGAGCCGTCTGTCCGAGAGCAGGCTTGGCAAGCAGGTGAAGTGCGGGCCTTTCGCGAATCTTAGACCGAAGAGCGTCCTGGGTGACAAAGTGAAAGTCGGCAATTTCGTTGAAGTCAAAAACGCCAGGCTTGGCGAGCGAGCGGCCGCCTCCCATTTGAGTTACCTAGGAGACGCTTCAGTCGGAGCCGGCACCAACATTGGAGCGGGAACGATCACATGCAACTACGACGGGTACGGAAAGCACCGCACGGAAATTGGCGCGGGCACGTTTGTTGGGTCCAACAGCACGTTGGTCGCTCCCATTACAATAGGGGATGGGGCGGTCATCGCGGCGGGAAGCGTCATCACGCATGATGTTCCGGGTCACTCATTGGGTATCGGACGATCAAGGCAAGAGGTCAAAGAGGAATGGGCAATACATTGGCGGAAGAGAATGCAGTCGTGACTTCATTGGAAAAGCGCAGTCTGAGCGGGATGAAGCTGTTCTCGGGCAACGCAAACCCGGAACTGTCCCAACGAATCGCCGAATATCTTGGCGTCGATCTAGGTCGTTGCACATCGACCAAATTCAGCGATGGCCAGAATCGCGTCATGCTTCGTAAAAATGCAAAAGGAAAAAACCGTTTTTCTATTCCACCCCCCTTAGCCCCCAAA
>CAZUCK010000004.1:0-22400 GCA_964619505.1 uncultured Fimbriimonas sp.
CCGCTGATTAATCCAACATACCAATGTGATTCGTCCCGGAAAGTCTGTAGGTAATCGATCCGGCCGGCATGCAACGTTGCGGGCCAGCCGGGCAGGCCCAGCAACTGTTTCATCGGCATCGACCATCCCTGGCCGGAATCTAGTGAACCCTCGAGGTCCTCGGCTTCTAATGCGTCCAGGGCCGCGAGAACTTCTGCAGTGCCCTCGCGAAAGATTCGCTCCATTTCCACGCGATTTTTGATCGCTAATTCCTCAGAGTCCCGCTGCGACAGCCATTCCTCTAGGTTATCCGGAGCAGGCAGTCGACGTTCGCGAATCATTTTCGCAAAGCGTGCGGCGTAAAGGGCGGTATGAGCGGCGATCCGAATGGCAGACTTCGCCGTCGGCGTTGCCGTCCAAGTCAGCTTGCCGTCCGGAACGTGCGAAAAGTTCCTCAAGAAGTACTCCATCCCATCAACTGCGCTCGACTTATATGCCGCAACCGTGTCTTCCATATTCCTGATCCTACCGTCAATGTTGGATCTCAGGACCGGCGGGGACGCTTAACCGTATGTGGGACTTTGGGGCCAACCCTTGGGCGAATCCTCGAAATCCTCTTGACGTCCGTATGGCAAGACGTCGAGCAATCCCAAAACATCCATCAGCCTTTCCACGCCCCGACCGTAGGCAGAATACGTATGATATACGTCCTGATCGATGCGGAAGAACACGCTGAACCCTGGCCACTCGGATGAACCGTCGAGGTCGCCTGCCACCTCTTTCAAGGAGTCGCCTGACTTATAGTTGTATTGCACCGAGCCCATCGCTGGGTCGAGTGTGACCATGAAATCGTAGTTGAAGTCAGAGCCGTTCGAGGAGTACCACGGCGTCGTCCAACCCTTTTCGCGCTGATAGGTCAGCAACTTGTCAATGGGAGCGCGGGAAACGGTGACCATCCGCGTATCAAGCTTGTCCAGCGGCGACAGGTCCCCAAATTGATTTCTGTGCCAAGTGCAGCTTGGACAACCTTTGTCCCAGCTAGGATCGAACATGAAGTGATGAACGATCAGCTGTCGGCGTCCCTCAAAGAGGTCGACGAGTCGCTTTGAGCCGTCGACGCCGACGAATGCATAGTCCTTGTCGATCTGGACCATGGGGAGTCGACGTCGCTGCGCATTGACTCGATCGTAGGCCTTCGTGAGGGTCTTTTCCTCGTCCAAGAGTTTGAGTCGCTGTGCAAGCCATTCCGCTCGATTGGTGATCGGAGGGTGTGCAATCGTGTCGATTTCGCTGGTCTCGTGGATCATCTCATTCTTCCTTGGCGTGCCGAGTTGGTTCGGCTTCGCGCGGCATTTCAATGCCAACATGGACGATCCTAAAGGGTCAGGGGTTACAAACCTTCCCAATTCCGAAAATTGGAATCATTATCATTCTCATCGGTTTGGCTTCGCGCGATCGCGTTTGAGCGTGCTAAGCACCGTCAAGAGATCGGGGCCCTCCGGATAGCGAAAATTCTCGAAGCACCAACGGCCGTGCCTCTTGATGACGACCACAATTATGCTGGATCTATCGTTCGATCCGGACAACGGGGCGCTTAGGACTTTGATGTCGTACTCGTTCCCTACTTTCTTGATCGATGCAACCTTATAGCTGGCGACCGGGTCTTGGCTGTTGAGAAACGGATCGAAGTCGAGGCCAACGAGATCGCCGTTTGACCTGGCCTCGGCGGCCAAGTCCTCCCGTAAAGCCTTGGCGAGTTTAGGCGTCAACACGCCGGGTTTCTTGTTCAGGACGACACCCAAGTAAGGAGCCTTCACGGCTCTCGGTGCGTACCAGTCGTAAAAGCCCTGCACAAATCTACGCGCCGAAGCTGACTCTTGCCGGTTAGCCAGCGACTCGGCGGTGACGAGCCGGGAAACGCAAAGGAGAGTTAAGCTGATGAAAAGGTTGCGCGCGGACATATGGTTTCCTTGCTCGTGTCATTGCGGTGGCTGACCGCAATGACACGAGCAACCTCATTCTAACCTCAACCATGACTGTCGAGCGCTCCCCGGCCAGAGCACAACAAGTTCCTTGCCCGCTAAGCCTTGCGCATTGATACATCCTCTACGCCGAATCCTAGGCGTTCGTAGAAGCCGTGTTTGTTCGTGAACAGGAACACATTGGCACCCGGTGAAATTTCGGCAACCATGGCGAGAACCGTTGCCATCATCTGTTGGCCGATGTGCTTTCCTTGCCAAGCTGGGAGAACGGCGACATCCCATACGCTGAACCAACCCGGGGCGTCCTTCACAATTCGAGCCATCCCAATGGCCGCACCGGCCGATGAAACGGCTACAACCCCGTTCCAAGAATGGTCCAGAAATTCGGAGTCTGTGCCTGTACGATAGAACGCGCTTCCAGCGATTGCCTCATACTCCTCAGCGGATGGCAATCGCCGCTCAAGCGTCACCCCCGCCGGGAGGGGCTCCGAGGTCGGAACTTTTCCTAACAGCGGTCCCGCAAACCTTAAGTGGTATCCGCTCGGATCTTCCACAACATACTCACGAAAACCCCACGGCCGGTCGCCAATCTCGCAGACGATCTTTGCGCCCCTTCGTAAATGAACCGCATATAATTCGTCAAGGTCTTTTACGTTAATCCAATGCTCATGGCCCGCCACTTTCTGGGCCAAGTCCGGCTGTAGATTGAACAAAAACGAGACGGGGCCTTTGGAAGCTCCTCCAAACGTCGGCGGCTCGCCCCAGGTCCACACGGAGTCAAAGGCAAGAACTTCCTTGTAGAATTTTAGTGTTGCAGCGATGTCGGACGTAGCGAAGATTGGCGAAGCGCTCGTGACCATATGTCAAACGTACCAGCAAGAAGTTCATGCCAATGCGCGCCAGACGTCGACTAGACTGGACAGGGTACAGCTCAGTCGCACGTTTTGCCATGAACATCGTTGAAGTCGAGCGAGTCCTTGGTTTGTTCGCGAGTCACAAACTTGCCTGCTGGATCGATGGTGGCTGGGGCGTCGACGCCCTTCTCGGGCGGCAGACCCGAATTCACGACGATTTAGACCTGGCCGTTGATGCCGACGAAATGCCCGCGATTCTCAAGTTGCTCTTTGAAGTCGGATACTTGATCCGCAGCGACGAGATGCCAGCTCGCTTGGAACTAGTCAAGACAGGCGATGCACGCATTGATTTACATCCGCTCCATTTCAATGAGCGGGGCGATGGAATCCAGAAGTTGCGTGACGGTTCGGTTGGGATTTACACCGCCGAGGGACTGGCCGGGATGGGATCAATCAATGGCAAGACGGTGAAATGCTTGAGCGCTTCCATCCAACTCGAGTTTCACTGTGGCTATCAACCTGACGATAATGACCGTCATGACGTTGCCTTGTTGTGCGAGGCCTTCGGTCTTGGTCCGCCGAGCCAATTTCAATAGCTTACAAGAGTGAGCGCAGTGACCCGGACGCGGTCTGCCACAATTCAGCCATGTTTCCTGTCGTGCCAGCTTTGGTCGCCACCGTGCGGACGACGGTCGTGATGATCCACGGAGCGGGAGGCGGGGGATGGGAGTACGACCAATGGCGACCGGTCTTCGAGAAATCCGGCTATCGGGTGGTTGCTCGTGACTTAGTCCCGGCAAAGGGCGGGCTCGCCGGCACCCAATTTAGGGACTACGTTGACCAGGTTATTAGCTGGAGTCCCAAGAAAGGAAAGGTGATCTTAGTCGGGGCAAGCATGGGCGGGGTGATCGCGCTTAAGGCGGCGGAGAAGATCAAACCACATGCGATCGTCCTCGTCAACAGCGTGCCCCCGTATGGAGTCTTCCAAATGCCTTTTCGCGAACCTGTGCCTGACGTCATGCGTTGGGCAAACGGACCGCTTAAGGACACGGTAGATTCGATGCCCGACAGTGATCGGAAGACCATTTTGTGGGCATGGAGACGGTGGCGGGATGAATCTGGAGCCGTGATGAACCAGATGTTCACGGGAGTCATCGTCGACAAGCCCAGGTGCCCGAGCCTGATCGTCCTAGGTGAGAAGGACACCGATGTACCCCATGAGGCCGGCTTGGCACTGGCGGCCTGGTGCGGCGGTGAAGTTAAGTCGTACAAAGGGGTAAGCCATGTTGGTCCGTTGATGAGCCGGAGAGCGAAAGAAGTGGCACGCGACATCGTCGGGTGGCTTAAGGGAATACATTCGGATCGATAGTTCTTGGAACGAGGCAATTTTTTTGGTTCCGATGCTTCTGCCAAGCCGGCGATCTACGGAAGTAAGATAGGCAGTGGCGAACGCCGTTAAGCTGTCCAAGATCGACGTCAGGCGTGCCCTTGTGCGTCACCACTTTGCTCCATGCAAGAAGCAGAGCGAAGCATTTGACCGCCTCCGCAGCATCCAGTTTGACCCCATTGCCCCGGCTGGATGCAACCACGATCTGGTTCTACAGGCTCGCGTACCTGATTATAAAGTCGGGGACTGGAACAAGACTGCTTATGAAGATCGGCTGATCTACGATGGGTGGGACAAGCAGGCTTCGCTCATCCCGTATGAGGGCTGGGCGTTGCGTCGTTACTTTTACGACTTATATCGGGGCCACTTCGAGAAGAAGATTTTCGTGGATCACAAGGATGCCGTTGAACGCATTTTGCGGGAGATCACCGAACGCGGGCCGCTCATGCCAAGGGATTTTGAATTTCAGCAGCGGAAAGAGGAATGGAAGGTTTCGTGGCACGGGCCAAGCGTCACCAAGCAAACGCTGAGAGCTTTGTGGCACACCGGATTGGTCATGACCGCGGGCAGGAAAAATGGGCAGCATCTCTATGACTTGACAGAGCGGATTGTTCCGGCTGACATCTGGAACCGACCAGTACTAAAAACGAAGGACGCCGTCCGGGAGCTCATTCTTGAACGGCACCGTGCCATGGGGATCACCAGGCCCAACGCCCCGCCGGAAGTGTGGTCCTATAGCGCCCTCATGGAGGGTCGGAAAGAGTCCATTCCAACTTTGGTTCAAGCTGGCAGCATCGTTCCAGTCGAAGTCGAAGGAGTCAAAGCTCACGCTACGCCCGAGTTCTTGTCGCTGCTCGATAGCCCATCCCCGGAGCCCAGGATTGTGTTCATTGCTCCCCTCGATCAGTTCCTGTGGGATCGCAAGATGATCGCCCATGTCTTTGACTTCGACTATGTGTGGGAAATCTATATGCCGGAGGCCAAACGTCGATGGGGCTACTACGTCCTGCCCATCCTGTTCGGCGACGAATTGATCGCGCGGGCAGAGTTTTGGTGCCGTGATGGCGTTCTGGAGCTGAGAGAATGGCATTTCGAGCAAGTCGAATTAGGTCCAGCATTTTGGAACTCCCTTGAACACGGTGTCAAGTCATTCATGCAATACGCCTCGACATCACAGGTCTCGGTTAGGCCGCACATCGAGACCAAGGTCCGGCAGCTATTCTCGTCGGCCGCAACGACTTAGGGCGCGAATGAGCGGCTAGAATTCCAACCATGGACGTAACGGATGCTCTACTCGATTCTTGGGACCGCCAATGCCGGATCGTGGAGGCAGTCGCCTCTCGCATCAATGAGTCTAACCGGCACAACAAACCCTCCGAAGAGGGTTGGCCCTTGGATTTTCAACTGGCACACATGCATAAAGTGCGACACTATTTCCTCAACAATGTTTCGCCGGAAATAGCGTCGTCATTAGGTGACTCGTTCACCGACGGATGGACGACCCCGATTGCAAATCTTGCTGAAATAAGGGACCTCCTCAAGGCAAGCGGTGATGCCGTCAGACGTGCGGTGGAAGCTGGACTCAGGGACGGGGTCGGTCAGTTCGGTTGGTACGACAATCCTGTTCTGTTTCTCCAACACATGGTGTGGCACGAGGGCTGGCACATTGGACTGATCTTTCTCGGACTTCGGCTAGCTGGTCAGGAACCTCCCCAAGAATGGGAAGAGAAGAATGTCTGGGACGAGTGGCGTACCGAAACCTGGTGACCGCCCTCCTGTTTGAGATCTCAGGGGCAAGGACTCCTTGCAATTGCGGAGGAAGCTAGTGGCCAGATTGCGGCATCAACTGCAAGCGGCGGAGCAATAGTGGCATGGTCATGCCCTGAACGATCACTGAAAGCGCCACGACACCGAAAGTGACCGTCACGATTTCTTCTCGATAGGCTACGCCCTCTGGCAGCCCAATGGCGAGGGCAAGTGAGAGAGCACCTTTAAGTCCACCCCAGACCAGAACGTGTTGATGCGAGATTTCGACCTTGTGCCTGGAACGGCCAAACAGGGCCATAACGCCATAAACAGAAATGGATCTGCCGACTAGCGTCGCCACAACCGCCACGGCAATGAGGTCCAAGTGTCGAATCAGCAAGGAGGCAAGGGCATGTTCGCGGACCCCGATGAGGAGAAACACGAGGGAATTCGCCACAAACGCGGCGAACTCCCAAAACGCTCCTACAGCTTCGTGCCCTTCGTGGCTGATCGATCCAATGCGTCCCAGATTGCCTATCGCGAGGCCGGCAACCAGCACGGCAAGCACTCCAGAGCCTTGGAAGAGTTCCGCTAAGAAGAAGGCTCCAAAAGCGGCTACCGCCGTGAATGTCAATTCAACCAGGTGTTCGTCCGTTCGCCCGGCCAGAAAGAGGACCGCAGCTGCGACCATGGTGCCGCTCGCAATTCCTTCTCCGACTTGCCTTAGCAGGGCTCCTGTCGCCACGATGGGAGACAGGCTTACACCCCCTACGTACAGCAACGCTATGCTGAAGAGGACTGCCGCAACACCGTCGTTGAAAAGGCTCTCAGCCTCTACAAGAAGACGCAGTCTCCCTCGCACCTTCAACTCCTTGAACATCGCAATGACGGAGACGGGGTCGGTGGCTGCCATGAATGTTCCAAAGAGAATGGCGACTGGCCAGGACCAACCTCCGAGGTAAACCATAGCCGGCGCTATGACAGCGGAAGCGATCAGCACGCCTGCGCATGCGAGAACCAGGACGGGTACGAGGTTTGCCCTAAGTTCGCGCCAGCGTATGAAGAAGGCCGCCTCAAAAATCAGAGGTGGCAGAAATGAGCGAAAGATAAGGTCCTTGGTCAAGGGAAACCCTTCCAAGACTCCCACCGAGGCCAACCCAACGCCGGCGAAAACGAGGCCGACGGTGTATGGCAGTTTGACCCTTCTGGTGACCAGTGCAACCAGCGCGGCGACAAGGAGCAAGACCTCCATCTTTTCGACGGAAAGCATGTCTAGTGCCCGCCTCCAACTTCCATTCCATCATGATGATGTAACTGGTTCATAACTGCAACCACGTCCTGGCGGTTTCTGTGAAGCGACGACATCCCCCGCCCGCTCTGCGCGGCCCGAGTTTCGTTTCGACAAACCTTGGCGACTCGGCAGCCTCCGACATCATAGACGGCTGAAAGACCTCGTGAGAAAGATCCTTGCAGAGCGTATGTCTATCTCGCTACCGCACAAGAAAGCAGGCAAGAATCGCTTGGATCGATGTAGAACTGACGCTCACTCATGGCCATGTGCTCTCCGTGAACAACGATCAGGATCTCGCAAGCACAATAAAGCGTGCACCGCTTCGATGGGAAGGATTGGATTTCATTGAACTAGGGTACGGTTCTGGCGCCACTCTGGGGCTCGAATCGGATGATCTCCTGCAGCAGCAAAGATAATCGGGGCACCCCTCGGAGGCTCTCATACTTTGGAGACCGCAGTTAGATTCTCGGCCACCCTAACCTTAAGGATGGCGGTGACGAGCTCTTCGGGTGGCGGTTTATCGTGCGGAAACTGAATCGTTCCCTTCGATGTTTTGTAGCCCTTAAGTTCTTCAGCAAAATCGGCAACGGTGTGGCCGGGAAATAGGGAGCAATGGTTCTTGAAAGCCGCAAAGCCTATGAGATAGCCGTTAAGCTTGTAGCTCGGGATTCCGTAACTGATGACCTCTTCCGCTTCCGGCACTACCCTCCGGATGATGGCCCGAAGCTTGCTGAGGGTGGTGCGTGCATCGGCGGATTGAACGCGGGCGAGATAATCATCGACCGATTTTGGGGATTGGGAGGCCATCTCAAGAATCTACCAATATTTCGGACCTCTTTCGAGGTTGCAAAGGATTTTGCGTGCCTGTGAAGAAGCTTCTGTAATCCGTCTCGCATTTGAGACTTGAACCGAATGCCCTAATCGTCCGACGAATTCTTGGATTTGAACTGACGAAGAGACTGTCCTGAAGGGCATGAAATAGGGTTGCAACATTTCACCACGACCAAACCCGCGGCGACGAATGTCGCCGAGGGTTTGGTCGTCTTCTTGCGGTTCAGCCTCTGCTGAGGTGCAATGTCGCGGTGTCGGACTTACGGCATCAGGGTCGATGGCATTGGCCGTCACTGAGAATTTCACGTCAGAGCCGTTTTAAAACCGCGGGTTTCACTAAGGCTGGGACTGGAGTCGCTCCGTTCGCGTTCCCACGGTCGCTTGCTTGGTGGGGTGCAGCGCAAAGGTTGCCGCGAGCCGCTTTCAGGTTGGATCGCTACAAAATTCGCCTGACGTCAATGCCAAGCTCTCCTGTCACTTCCAAGCGGTAGGCGTGAATCCTCTCTCGCGGGAAGTTTCGGAGCGGGCCCAAGAGAATCTGCTCGGTGTCTTTGACCTGCTGCTGACGGATTTCCTCCGCGTCAAGGTGCCTGTAAACACGACGATAGTCGGCGCAGATAGCCTCCTCAGGACCGTCGGGGGCTGGGGCATGGTAGATGAGAATCACCTCTTCGATCTGATGAGCCTCAATGAGGAACTGGAGTTCATCGGTCATTCGAGAGGCACGAGTGAACTCTTGCCCGGCGGTTGACAATGCCCCGGGGCCACCGGGGAGATAGACCCGATCGTAGTAGACGATGCCTAAGGCATCGTGGAGAAACTCGTCCAGAGGTTCTTGAAGGCGACCGTCAGAACAGGCAACCACAAGGATGTGGGGACGGTTCTTGTTCCAGGGCTCTGTCGTTGCGAAGTGTTGTCGGTGGGGCATCTTATGTCCACAACCAAGATTACTCTCTCAGCAAGGCCCGTGCCTCCGGATGAGCCTGACCAAAAGGTAACCTCCGCCGCATGCCGAAAAAGATTGCTTTCATGACCGTCGGTGTGCTGCTTGAGCCAATGGGCCACCCGACCGTGCAGGGTTTCATGGACCGTATCCCTGCGGTCTATGGCGCCGCCGATGGGAGCGATGGCTTCATCGCCAGATCAGTACGGGATATGGAGACGCTTCTGCATTCTTGGGGTCCCGTCATCGCACCGAAGTGCTTCGGTGACGTTGACTTTACGGAAGCCCCGTCCACGTTGTCTATGTGGGACGACCTGGAATCGGTCGCAGCGTTTGCCTATCACGGCGCACACGGTGAAGCCATGGCTAAGAGAAAGGAGTGGTTCAAGAACAATGATGCGCCGTCCTATGTGGCCTGGTGGGTGGACTCAGACCACGTGCTCACCTATCAAGAAGGCGCCGACCGCCTTGACCACTTGCACGAGCACGGGTCCACTCCCCATGCATTCAACTTCATCAAACCCTTCGATGCTGACGGCAATCCATGTCCCATCAAACCTGATAAGGTTCGCGCAAAGGTCGGTGTCAACGCTTCCAAGTGACCGGATTCGGCACTGTATTTTTCAGCTAGGCTGAGGCAACCACCCCAATGATCGTAGTGAGAGTGACCCATGAGTAAGAAGTTTCGAGTTGCGGTTATCGTCGGCAGCCTTCGCAAGGGTTCGTACAGCGGATTGGTCGCCAAAACCCTGATCGGAATGGTGCCCTCTTTCGACTTCGAGATTGTTGAAATTGGCACCCTTCCCCTCTTTAACCAGGATCTGGAGGAAACGCCGCCTACCCCGTGGGTTGAATTTCGAGATCGGGTCCGCAGCGCAGACGCTCTCTTGTTCATCACGCCTGAATACAACCGATCTATACCTGCAGCCTTAAAAAATGCCATCGACGTGGGATCCAGACCTTACGGCAAGAGCGTGTGGGATGGCAAGCCTGGCGCCGTAGTCAGCGTTTCTCCGGGGGCTTACGGCGGCTTCGGAGCAAACCACCACTTGCGGCAGACCCTCATGTACTTGAACGTGGCGACGTTGCAGCAACCAGAGGTCTATTTGGCCGGGGTGAGCAAGCTTTTCGATGATAAGGGCAATCTGGTGGCCGAGAGCGCCAAGGAATTCCTGCAGAAGTTTATGACCGCTTTCACGGCATGGGTCGAGAAAATCTCTCCGGTCAATCTTTCGTGACAGCCACGTAATTCATGGTCAAGACGGCCCCCGATTTTGGCAAGTCCGAGACGACCACCACTGATCTCGTTGGGGCGTGACCGCGGAACCCAGCTCGATACGCTGCGTTGAGGCCCTCAAAGTCCTCGACTTGCTTCAGGAAGACGTTCACGCTGACCACATGGTCGAGTCCGGAATTTGCAGTCTCAAGCATTGCGCTGACATTCTTGATGATCTGGGCAGCCTGATTGAAAACGTCCGGACCCGCAAGCTCCCCAGTTTGGGGGTCGACGCCCGCAATGGCCGATCCCCAGATCATCGACCCCACTCTAACCATGGGACTGTACGGTCCCAACAGAGGTGGCGCGCAATCGGGGTTCAAGGTCTCAAGGTCAGGCATCGGCTGCACCCGCTTGTCCCTTCTTTCGTCGGATCAAAGCATCGAGGCGGTAGTCGCCTGCCCCGAAAGGAGCCATGAAGAGGAACAGGAAGCAGTAGAGAACGGCCTGCTCGCCATGGTTCTGGATTGGCCAGGTTCCGTGTGGTTGATGGGCCTGAAAATAAGCGATGGCCATTTCCCCCGAGAGCACGAATGCGATCGGACGCACGCAAAGGCCCAACATGATCAGCGCGCCGCCAAACACTTCCAGCACTCCGGCAAACCAAATCTGCGTCATCGGAACCGCCGTCCCGTGACCCATCGGCATGCCGCCGAACCATCCAAAAAGCTTGAGTCCGCCTGACTGAATGAACAGAAGCGCGTACACGACCCTAAGCAGTAAGAACGAAATCTGGATTACTTGTTCCCTCTTCAATATTTGGTCACCTCTTAGATACGAGACTGATCATTCCCGCATTTGGATGCTTCTGCGGCCCTCTGAGCCTGTCACAATCGCTCAATCATGCAATGGACGATCCCTGTTGGAGACGGCGAGGTGCCGATTCTTGCCGATGACTCAGGCGGCAAGACCATCGCGATCCTCGCTCCTGGTGCGGGGGGCCACATGGAGCACCGGACCCTTTCGAGGCTGTCTGAACTTGTTCGCGAATCGGGTGCTCGAGTTGTACGATTCAATTTCCTCTACCGAGCGCAAGGCAAATCGATGCCCGATCGAATGCCCAAGTTGATGGCAACCTATCGCGCCGTCATGGATTCCGTATGCGAGCGATTTTCGCCCTCCAGAGTGATCATCGGCGGCCATTCGATGGGTGGGCGCGTCGCCTCGATGGTCGAGGCTGAAGCGGCGACGGCCGACGGCTTGCTCCTCTTCGGCTACCCCTTGCATCCGCCAGGCCAGCCTGACAAACTTCGCGATGCGCACCTCGCCAACATCAAAACTCCGACGCTTCAACTCAACGGTACCGAAGATGATTTCTGCACCAGATCGATTATGGAAACGGTGGGCAGCCCACTTGACCCAGCTTTGTGGCGCACCATTTGGATACATCGTGCAGATCACAGCTTCGACGTGAAAAAGAGCTCCGGGCGCACAAGGCAGGATGTCGAATGTGACATTCGGAGAGCCTTGGCCGATTGGCCCGTGTTGAGCCCCTAGCTGCTCAACTCGCGGTATCGTCTTCATCGTGTCTCACCGCATCAATTTGCCCAAGTACTTGGAGCGCATCGGCATCGGCGGCACTCCAAGGCCGGACATCGAGACCTGGTCCGCGATCCAATCTGGCCATTCGTCAAGCATTCCGTTTGAAAATCTGGACGTCCTTCAAGGTCTGCCGATTCTTCTCGATCCGGCCTCAATCGAGGACAAAATCGTCAATCGGAGGCGGGGTGGATACTGCTTCGAGCAGAATGGGCTCTTGCTCGAAATCCTCGGCGAAATTGGGTTCGATGTAAAGCCTCTTTCTGCCCGAGTTCGCATAGGGTTGGAGCGTAGTCAAGTTCCGGCAAGGACCCATATGTTCGTCTTGGCAACGGTTGATGGCACGTCGTGGATCGTGGATGGGGGATTCGGCGGTTTTTCTCTTACGGCGCCCATCAAAGTGGAGCTTGGTCTTGAGCAGACCACGCCCCATGAAACACGGCGCATCACCGAGGAGAACGGCGTCCTCTACCACCAAGTGCTCATCCAAGGCGATTGGAAGGATGTGTGCGAGTTCACCGGTGAGGAAATGCCCCTCGTCGACCGTGAGCTTTCGAATTGGTGGACGAGCACCTGCCCCAAATCAAAGTTCAAACAAGGTGTCTATTGCGGGCTGGCGAGATCGAACGGCGAAAGGATTGGGCTCCTGGACGGCCGTTTTACGCGACGACGCGGCGCCGAAATTCTCCAGACGATCGAGATTGAAAGCGATTCAGCGTTGCTAGAGATATTGAACTCGGAGTTCGGTCTCTGCTTGCCCGCTGGAACGTCGTTCGGCGGATATGGGTCGGCGCAGCCCGCGCTAACATAATCGTTGATGTATCAAGTTGAGGCCATCGGACGACTCGCCGCTGAATTGCCTCGCTTCAGCGAGGTTGAGGCGACGTCGTCTCTGTCGGATCAAGCGCGGGCTGTGTTGTCCTGGGTGATCGTTCACGCCGTCGCGAACGCTTCGTCGGTAATCGAAAATCGAAAATCGGCAATCGAAAATGCAGAACTCTGCCCAAACTGCGACACTCCGACCAATTCCCTCCGCTCGCCCTATTGCAGCGACTGCTGTCGCGAGGAGGCGGCCTTCGTGAGGCAGGTGCGGAGCGGGCTCGCCGAGAGCAGCATTTTTGATTCTGAGCGTCAGGTCGCTCTCGGGCAAAAGCTATGGCGTTTGCTTGGGGGTGGGTACCCCCTTCGCATCAGCCTCATCCCTGAAAAGACGATGGTCAAGACGATCGAACGCAAGGGCGGCCGGTGTGAGACTTGCGGGGCGCCGGCGACAACCGTTGACAACGTTGGCAGCGGGTGAAACAGACCGATCAATCTTCGTGCCGTGTGCGCGAACTGCAGTCAGACGCGGGCCTTTGGAGATCCAGCGATCACGGAGAATCCTTCCTGCTTGGAGATGTTCACCGATTTGGCGAAACGGATTGGGTCGCCTGTTGCAATCCGGTGTTGCGATGACGCAGCGACGTGGGACTGGCGAGCATACGTCAAGCTAAGGGCGACGGGGGCGACCAGATCGCCTGTGCAGGGCCATGATGCCCCCGAAACAATTACCTAGGCGACTTACCCCGACTGAGCAAAGCGTCGATTTGCTCGTCACCCGTCGGATAGCCCGCGGCGTCGACATTGGCACCCGCCTCGACCAGAACCGAGATGATCTCCATGTGACTGGGGCGCAGCTTGTTTATGGCGGACCACACGGCAAATCCGAGGACGGTGCCGCCGTATTGGTTTTTCACCTCCAAGGGTGCGCCGCGTTCCAGAAGCACTTTGACGGTGTCCAAGTTGCCGCGATCGGCCGCCCAATGGAGAGCGCTCATTTCGGTGGCAGTGCCTGCCGCGGGGTCGAGGCCCGCGTTCAGCAAGAGCTCAGCGATCTTTGTTCTCCCGTTGAAGCACGCACAAGTCAACGCCTCGTTCAAGGCGTCCGGCTCGGATGCGAAAAGGCCCTGCTCAAACCAATGGACAATCGGTCCGTTGTCGTCAAACAAGGGGTTGAGGCGCGAGAAGTCGCCACGCATCAACCCTTGGACGGCGTCTTGGAACGACGGTCCGTTTGTCATGCTCTTAGGATACAAGGATCACTGTGAGTCGGCCAGGGAAACTCGGAAGATTTCGACTTTCGGGAACCCATCGGTTTGGTACACGAGCGACTTGGTCTTCTCCGCTTTCGGTACCTTGAATGCTATGGCGAAGTCGGTGACGGCACCGGGGAGGATGTCCACATTGCGCGGTCCGTCTCCGGTAAGAACCTCATAGCTGTGTTCATCCATGTCGGTGAGGGCCGTCTTGGCGCCGCCGAGGGTGCAAATGTTCACCGTCTTGCCGGTGCCGTTGCGGACTCGGCACGCCAGGATGACAAGGGTCATCTTCGAATCATAGGCACCGATCGCGCCTTCGCCATACTTGCGATCATAGTGATCGGCTTGCGACATGCCGGTGACGGTGAACTGCATCTGGGGAACGCCGATCGTCTGCCCGATCTTGCCTTCGTTGCCCTGAACCATGTTGCCCTTGCCAACGGGAGCGAGCGTGAAGCCGCCGTCAGACTTCTGGACGACGCAATTGAGGGCGTCGGCGACATCTGCCAGTTTGACGTAGGTGTGTCCATCTTGGACGATGAAGTTGGTTTCGATCGTTTTGTCGCCGATAGTGAGTCTGCCGGGCCCGAACGCGGCGTACGCTGCGACGGAAAGACCTACAGCAGTCAAAACACTGAGCGTTAATGTTCTTCTCATGGTGACTTCTTGACGCCTCATGGAGGATGGGCGGTTCGCCAGGCGTCTTGTGATCCATTTTCAAGCCAGCGCGGACTTATTCCTCTTCCGTGAGCGTGGGATTTTTAGGGTTTGTTGCACAAGGTTTTGAACCTGACTTGAAGGTCCTGGTTTTAACGCCACATTTGCACCTCGGGGGCCAGCCCAGGCGGAGCGGCGCCTTGGCATCGTGAGATTGTCAAAGAGTTGCCGACGTTGTGTTGACGCGAGTCAGGAGGGTCGTTGTGGTTCGAGTATCCTCCCAGCCAAATGCCGCCCGCTGATGACACCTCCCCCCGAACGCCCTGGTACAAGGTCCTCTATGTCCAGGTGCTCCTAGCGGTGGCGTTGGGCATTGTCGTCGGCAGCTTGGCTCCTGAGTTCGCCAAGGGGTTGAAGCCGTTCGGCGATGGGTTCATCAAGCTGATCAAGATGATCATTGCGCCGATCATCTTCTGCACGGTCGTGCATGGGATCGCCTCGATGGGGGACCTGAAGAAGCTGGGGCGAATCGGGGTCAAGACCCTTCTCTACTTCGAGACGGTCTCCACCGTCGCCCTCATCATCGGACTCATCGTAGTGAACGCGCTGAAGCCGGGGGTGGGCTTCACCCCCGCTGGGCAGACCTTCCATGCTGCGGCCAAGGCGGCGACGGAGAGCCAGGGCTTTGCCGAGAAGGCGCACGGGCTTAGCGCGGCCGACTTCTTCCTGCACATCATTCCCGACACTCTGTTTTCCGCCTTCACGGGAGGCGACATTCTGCAGGTGCTGCTCGTTTCCATCCTCGTCGCCTTCGCCCTGGTGGGCATGGGCAAGCGGGGGGAGCCGATTCTGGGGGTGATCGAATCGGGGTCTGAACTTTGCTTCGGGGTGATGAGGCTGGTGGTGCGGGCGGCGCCCGTTGGCGCGTTTGGGGCGATAGCGTTCACCGTCGGGAGTTTCGGATTCGGCGCGCTGGCGAAACTCGCGGGGTTGATGTGCGGCTTCTATCTGACGGCGGGGCTGTTCGTCGTGGTGGTGCTGGGGAGCATTGCGAAGGCGTGCGGGTTCAACATCTTCCGCTTCATCGGCTACGTGAAGGACGAGCTGCTGCTGGTTTTGGGCACGAGTTCATCGGAGACGGCGCTGCCGGGGATGATCGAGAAGATGCAGCGGCTGGGATGCGCGCGCTCGACGGTGGGGCTGGTGATTCCGACCGGGTACAGCTTCAACCTGGACGGCACCAACATCTACATGGCGATGGCGGCGATCTTCCTGGCGCAGGCGACGAACACGCCGTTGGATTTGAGCCACCAGATTGGGCTGCTGGTGGTTGCAATGATCACCTCAAAGGGGGCGAGCGGAGTAACGGGGGCGGGGTTCATCACGCTGGCGGCGACGCTCGCGGTGGTGCCGGGGATTCCGGTGGAGTCGCTGGCGATTCTGGTGGGGATCGATCGGTTCATGAGCGAGTGCCGGGCGCTGACGAACCTCGTCGGGAACGGGGTGGCGACGGTGGTGATCAGTCGGTGGGAGGGGGAGGTATCGGCGGAGGAGTTGAGCAGGAATATGGGGGGCGTGGTTTAGCTAATGGTTCTCCAGACAGCGGTTAGCCAGCGCATTTGCTTAAGAGAAAATATCGCGTGACCGGCGACGATTCCTCCGCTTCGGTCGGGATGACAGCCGCGTTCACTCCCCAGCGTTGTATTCGATTGCCTCTTCGGACAGCAGATACTCGACGGCGGCATCTTGCGAAGCTGCCGGCTCCCAGAGGAAGCCCTTTTCGTTGACGACCCAGTACTCGTATCCACCCCAAAAAGGGCTGTCGAATCGCACGACTCGGAACTGCCCTTCCGTTAACACCACTTCGAAAGGAGCGGTGACCTGAGCTAGGTTTCTGGTGACTTCGCCGGCGCTGGGATAGTTGTCGGGCATCGACAGAAGTTTATCTTGACGCCGCCATTTTGAGCGGAGTTGAGTTGTCGTGAATGCGAGCGTGGTCCCCTTGAGAGAGAGCGTCGCGTAACCGGCAACGATCCCTCCGCTTCGGTCTGGATGACGGTCCTTGCCATTACTGCTTACTGATCTTCAGATTGGCGAAATAAGCCTCAGTTCCGGGTCCGATCCATAGGCCGACGGCGCCATGTGCGGTCGACCCGAGTTTCAGGTCGTTGACGACAAGGCAAGGTTGTTCCGTTTTGCCGACAAAGAACTTGGCGTGATCGCCCTTGACCTCGATGCGGAGATGCGTCCAGAGCCCGGCGTCCATGTCGGCATACGACTCGTACACGCCGGGATTTTCTTTACGTAGCCGTTCCCAAGGGTAGTCAGGGCTGGATACGTATTGGGTTGCGTGGTTACGACGAAGTTGGTCATCGCATCGCCCATTCGTCGGCCGAATATAAAACACCTCGCCTTTGTCACCGGCGAGGTCCGACCGAAACACAATGCCGGCAAAGCCCCGGGCACCCTCATCCGCCCCATGGGCGACAAGTCCGGCAACGTCGACGTCGATCGTGCCGTCGCCGAAGTCGATTCCATCGACCTTAGCGATGGTCGATTTCGCCATGTTGCTCATATCTTTCTCGACGAGTCGAACGGCCTTTCTGCCCTTGTAGGTCGCTGGAGACCCAATCACATCTTGTAGGGTCAAGCCATTCGTCGAGGTTAAAGGAAGTTGGAAGGAATCCGTCCTTCCCGCGAGGGCGAAAGAGGCACATGCGACCAGAAATCCTGACGTCAACAGCATAAACGCATTACGATTCGACACATCGCAAAGTTGCCGATGGGGCCAGGGGTGCCCAGGTTGCCGTTTTGACCCGCCCCTTCGGCAACATTCGTTCACAGATGTGCTCGTCTTCTCAACCACGAATGTGACACCAGAGTCGCCAGTCTCAACGTCCGGTGCGGTAGCTCTCGATCTTGCCCAGCGTCATCGGTTTGCGACGTTTATGGACGTTCAAATACACCAATCGATCGTAGAGGGCTTCAATGCGCCTTGTCGTGTCCTTGAGAATCAGCAGCAGGTGTCCCGGAGCAAGTTCTTGGCCCCTTCCATCGACTTCGATGAGCGCGCGACCCACCATGACGATCATCAAGACGTCGCGTTCGCAATTCGTGTGATCGGCGACGCCGCCGCCTTTCGGCCACGCCGTGAGGGTGCGATCGAGGCATTGAGTCTCCATGCCCCCGAGTGCGCCCTGGCCCGTGTCCTCGCCCGCCGTGCGCGACATGTCCAGGAAATGGGGTCACGCCTCGTCCAGGACGTCGTCCACCCAAGACATGGCGGTCATCATGTTCGGAAACCCGACGGTCGTTGTGGAAAGCAGCACCACGTGGCGAACCTCTGCGGCGCTCGCCCCCGCCTCAAGGCTTTGGCGTGTGTGACTGTGGACCGCGCCCTCCATGCGGGCTCCGACGGAAATCGCGAGTTTGGCGAGCGCTCTGGACTTCTCGTCAAGGGGGCCTGCCCTCATCGCCGCGTCACCCAGCGACTTGTAGGCGGCGCCTACGTCGGGATACTGCTCCATGAACTTTAAGTAGCGCTTGGGAATTTTGCCCATCGAACTCATTCTGGCTCCTCCATACTGGTGAAAATTGGATAATCGAAGGCATCGTTTTGCGGGCGGATCAAGCCGTCGAATGGGTTCCGACAAAGCGTCGCTGCTCGGTGAGGGCGAACCGATGGGTCTTCGCGTCGCCCGTGAACTCGCGACGGTCGTCGACAAGGAAACCATCCTTGGTCGTGAACCCTTGCCAGGATATTCGTTCCAAGCTGACGTTGAGAACTTCGGAGTCCTCTTCTGGCATTGAAATCCTTCCGCGGCCGATATCATCTTTGTCGCCTCGTGTGCCCTGCCCCTCTTCAGGAGTGACATCCCAAAAGCATTCCGCAAGCTGATCGAAAGGGCGCAGACTCTCGTGCCGCTCCTTGACGGCCATCTCCAACCGACCTGCGCTCTGTACAAGCGCGAAGCTTTTGACATCCTTGAAGCATCCGTTGACGAAAATCGGCTCATGGCATGGCTGGCAGAGCTGGACGTCCGCACGATCGAAGAAAACGAACCACGCGCAATCGAAATTGATCCCGCGTGGCTTTGCGGATGCAATACGGCTGCGGGAGTAGAGTCGCCCTTGTCGCGCGAGAGGAACCGCTAGGCACCACGTCGGGGGCTATGTGTCGAACCGGCTCTTCTAGCCTCCAAGGCTCTGCTCGCCTCTGCAATGTTCTCCAATCGACTTTGCTGCCCCTCCAGTATGGGAAACAACTCCCGCTCTTCCCAGCGAATGTGGTCACTTAGGTACAGGCCGACCATGATGATCTCAGAGTGAAGGAGCTTGCCCGCTCTTGCCTCGTCCACGAATTTGCGAATGCGATCATGCTCGGTTCGCATACGCTCCTGCATTTGGGGGGGCGATATTGGCAGCAGCAGGCGCTCCTCCTCTTCAAAGTGGTCCTGCAGTTCATCGTCCCAGGCTTGTACAAGTTCCGAAAGGCTTGTCTTGCCGGGTCTATCCATTAGATATCGAGAAACAACGAGCCCAACGTTATGGTCTCTCGAGAAAGGCTGTAAACACTCGTGTCTTTTCATCGTTCTGCCTTCAACTGAGGCGGTTGAAGAGTGTCCTTCGAACATCCATTCAGCGCTTGGCAGCCGTCAAGGTCGTTAATCAAGGACCGAACCAAGTTCCGGCAATGGCGGTTTCTAAGCATAGGACGCAAGTCGCACGGCTCCCCGTTCAACATGGGCTCGGCAAAAGTTAGCTTCACTGGGTCAGCACCAACAAGGCCTCATCGATCTCTTCTCCCCTGGCGTTTGCGAACCCCCTCGACTCCCCACAATGGGTAAAGCCGCATTTCTCGAGCACTCGTATGGAGGCGACATTGTCCTTGGCTGCGGCAGCGTGGATCGGCCGCGCCTTATGAACTTCCAACAGCGCCTTCAAAGCCGCAGTCGCAATGCCCTTCCCCCAGAACTCTCGCCCAATCCAATAGGTCACTTCGGGTTTCCCGTCTCGCAGATATCGAGCGATGCTTCCGGCGATTCGTCCTTCATAGAGAATCGTCCTGTTCGTGATCGACAGGTCTGAGAGAATCTTTGCCCAATGGGCATCAAAAGCAACGCGATCAGCTGGATTCTTCGCCGTAAAAGCTGCCATACGGTTGGCTTTGGCGTCCAACTGATTCTCATAGAATGTGTCCAAGTCTTCGACGAACACATTTCGCAGCACTATTTCAGGTTCCAATGGCCCTCGTCCGGGTTCAATTCCCGCTGAGCCTGAGCCTACCTCGCAACCGCTATGAAGATGCCGTCTCAACTGGGCTGTTGCACGACCACCACGATTCGCCAAGGGGACCGGCTGCCCGCGCGGCGAAATACGTGCAAGTAGCTTCCATGGCCAGATGGGGACTTATAGGTCCCATATGCGTACCCAAAACTAAGGTCATGAGAAAGTCCACCATTGGCATAGTTCAATTCGGTCACCTGGTCCAGAGCGCCCTTTGACCAAGGACCGACATCCTTCGACAGGACGGCGGCCTCCGAGGCCACTAACGCCTTTAACGCCTCTTGAAGCGCAGAACCCTTTTTCCGAGCCAACGCCCTTTCTATCTTGCGAGGATCCTTCTCCCGTGGGCCAGTCGTCGCGGAAGGAATGGGACCTTCCCTGAATTCCATTTGTAGGGTTGGAGCTGGATTGTCCACGCCAATGTCCGCAACCACCTTCCAAGGCCCGCCCATTTTACGCGCCCAAATGCTCATGTAGATGCCGGTAGAGTCGGGGATCAGGGAGTTGTCCGATATTTTGCGTACCGAGGAGGGTCCGAACGTGTAACCAAGGTCTCCGGAGCCAGCCGCGTCGGCGCAGATCGGCTCCCAGACCAACTTGGCCTCCCGTTTGGTCTTGGATATGGGCGAAGCCCGTAGCTTCTTTGGCGCGTTATGCGGTCCGTCTGGGCCAAACGCCACCGCATCTTCCCGAAAGAAATGGAGGAATGAATCCCTTACCCCCAGCTCAGCCCCCATTCTGGCGAATGCCCGCTCGGCATCTGCGAGGCTTTGAACATGGGGGCGTTGAAGCAGGGCAAGACCGGCGAGCAGCGATAGCATGCCACCACGTACGGACGAGCGCACCGGAAGGTTCCAGGCGTAGTCAGTCAGCCGCGGCCGTGAATCCTCAAGCCGTTGGCAAGCGTGTCAGCGAAGTGATTGGAACCATTCCCGAGTGAACTCTATGCTTTCTAGCTCAGATCCCAGCCCCCTGGCTCCGGCCCAGCTAGAGCGACTAACTTGGCTTATCAGCCAAGTTAGTTTTGCAATGCTCTTGGCTTTTTTGCGAACTTCCCTTATCATTGATGGCGTTAGCGACGGTCCCTGGGTGTGATGTGAAACCAACAGCTTTGACTGACGCGCGCCCGATGCAAGCGGCAACCGAGGAGTGTCTCGCACCCGGCATTCCTGTTCACCGACGAATTCTTGTTTTCGCAGACCGTTGCGGCGAATCCGTCATCGACCCCCTCAAGCGCGTTGACACTATGGTGGGCAAAGTGATTGAGCGCATTTCTGCCCTTGCCAAGCCGTTCTTGGAACGGGTCACCAGGTCGAGGGCGATTGCCTTTGCAAGTGTGCAAGTGCAGAAACCTGTGGTGGCGTTCCTCGTTGCCCTGACTCTGTTGATCACTCGTCGGCCCAACGTGATCCTTAAGCCCAGTTTCTACATTGAGGACGGTCCTCAGTATTTCGGAAACGCCTTCAACATTGGCGGCAAGTCCTTGTCACTCGTCTATGCGGGTTACTATCACGTCGTCCCCCGGTTGGTCGCTCTCGTTTCGGCCGCATTGCCGCTGCACTATGCGCCGCTCATCATGAGTCTCGTCGCCGTTGTCATCCAAGCCGGCGTTGCGGCATTCATGATGTCGAGCCGCTTGTCGAAGCAGGTTCCTTCTGTGTGGCTTCGCGGAGCCATGGCCCTTCTCATCATTGCTTATCCGAATTCAGATGAGATGCATGGAAATATGTCCCACGCTCAGTGGTTCCTTCTCATCTTGGCGGTTGCCCTCCTGTTCTCGGAACCTGGCAAGCGGCAGGTCTCGCGGATTGCGGATTACGCCTTGATAGCGTTGACCGCCTTGACGGGACCCTTCTCTGTGGCGCTTGCTCCCTTGGCATGGGCAAGCAGCCGTAAGAGTCGTTACCACCTCATCATGGCCGTCATTTTGAGCGCAGGCGCAGTCGCCTCTTTCGCGGCCATGATGTCGCAGCCGCGATTTGGAATCCCGGGCAAGACCGATCTCTCAAAGCTCCTGCACGTTTTCAGCACGCAAGTGGTTGTCGGCGGCACGATGGGACTTTCCGGCACGAAAGAGTACACCTACTCGTATTTACTCGACCTAGGTGAATTGGCTCTGACGATAGGTGGCCTGACACTCCTCGCCTGGGGCTTTGTGAGGGGGCCGCGACTTTTCAAAGGCTTGATCTTCGTCGGCATGGTCTCAGTCCTCGCAGCCTTAAAGAGCGGGGCCACGTGGCTCGGGTTGGCCACGGCCGGCCAAGGTGAAAGGTACTTCTTCATCTTGGGTCTCATGTTGCTCGTTTGCGTCGTCTTTGCCACCCAGGTCACAAGAAGCAATATCGTACGCTTGGCAGGGCAAGCGTTCTGCCTGCTTGCCGCGTGGAGCATCGTTGGGAACTGGCGGCACGTAGGAGCGCGCGACGATTATGACAATCGAGATCAACTGGCCAGCTTTGCATCATTGCCAGCGGGTTCGACGGTGGCGATCCGAACGGCTGGCGACCGAACGTCATCAGGCGGTTGGGTGATGACGTTACGCAAGTGAAGC
>CAZUCK010000004.1:22500-60411 GCA_964619505.1 uncultured Fimbriimonas sp.
ACGAATAGGTGTTGGAGGACTTCATTACGACCGCCGTGTGCTTGCTTCAAGGGCGTCTTCAAGCAGCGCTGCTAGCTTTGAAAGCTTCTCACGACCTCCTTCATCCGAGGGTAATGGGAGGGCTTCCTCCACCAACATTACAAACGCCCCGACTTCGCGAACCCGAATGGGCGTTGAACGAACATGCGCCCAGACGACCTGCCCATCGGCATGAATGAAGCGGATGCGAGCCTGAAACGGGGCGCCTCTCTCCACGGCATCATTCCATGCGGCAACAACCCCAAGCCGATCTTCGTTTTGCACCCAATCCCACCTGGACTCCGAGTTCTCGAGCGTCAGTCGGAAGCCAGCGATGCGTGCAAAAACGTCGTTGCAGTACGCGATTCCAGCCGACGGATCGCAATAGGCAATTCCAACTGGAGCCAACTCGCATATGAGTTGAAGCCTCCTTTCAATGTTGCCGATGGAGGAAGACCGCTCTTTCAGGTCATGAATGTCCACCGCTGTGCCAATCCACCTCACCTCCCTGCCCGTTTCATCAAAGATCGGAATGCTTCGAATCAGGTGCCACCGGTACAGCCCGTCGCGCCTTTTCACCCTCACTTCGCTCTCAACGGGCAGCCCTGAGGCCCGGTTTCTCTTGACTTCTTGCTCGACGAGTTCGCGGTCTTCCGGCAGCACCAACTCATCCCAAGTGCCGTAGACGGTCAGGTGTTCTTGGGGCTCGTGTCCTGTGTACGTGTAATACCGCTCGTTCGCGTAATAGATGTCGCCGTTTGGCCAGCTTGCCCACGTCATTTGAGGTGCTTGGCCGATGATCTCCTCGAGGGCCGCCCGTTGGGCGGCGAGGACGGCTGCCTGCTTCTGCGACGCAGCCAGCTCATGCTTGACTATATCGAGGTTGAGAGCGGTCGATTGGGACTCGCGCAGCGCCTTTTCTGCCGAGACGACCGCGATGGCTTCGGCGCGGCTGGCTGAACCCAGCTTTTCGCGGATCCGATCCCAGTAGGTGCGGACCGTATGAATGCTCAAGTGCTCAGTTGAGGCGATTTCCTTGTCAGTAAGACCGGACATCGTGAGCAGCAAAATGCTTTCCTCCCTTGTCGAGAGGGGTGCGCCGTGTTGATCAGCCATTCGCTCTACTCAGCTATTGTATGCCCTTGCGAATCGTGGCACAAGTCGGGACATCTACTGGCCTTCGTACTGAGTTAATGCGACAGCAATAGGACGACCGCGCAGTCGATACTTTTCAACGTGGGTTAATGTGCCCACCAAAGGAGTCTATGAACAGCATGCCAATAAGTAGCAACGGCCCGTTCGGGGCCGACCACGACCCTCCTGATGGGCCAGGAGACACTGCGGAGTTGACAAGCCGCTATCGCGTATGGGAGGAAGCCCTCGATCAGGACCGCCCTTGGTTGGATTTAGGAATTGCTCAGAAGGATTCTCTTGTCGTTGAATATGGTTTCAGGAGTCAGAGTTATCGCATTCAATTCCCCTTGGACCAACTCGCCAAGCTCGCCAACGGATTTCGAATCAACTTGTCGTCACCCGAAGCGGAGTGCGTCATTTCACACCTTGGTCCAAGCCTCGGATTTGACCTTCGAACTGCAGACGGACACACTCGAAGTTTTGGGATAAGCTTCCTTGCCCTTCGAGATGCGATGCGCCACCTCCAATAAGCCGGACTTTGCGGCACCCTAGGCTTGCGACGAAGCGAGCGTAGGCCGCGGAAGTTCCCCAAAATCACTTCGTCAAAGCTGCTCCCCACAATTTGGGAACCCAGCTCAAAGCGCCGCCCACGGTGGAAAACTCCCGCCGATCTTCCAAGAAAACGGCCCATTTCGGTCTTACAATGACGGTGGCCCCACCCGCCCAGGTGAGGCAAGGAGATCGACAATGACTACTGTTGTTTTTGACTTTCCAAACATGACAACGACGCAATACGACGACGTTTGCCGTCGCGCCAACGTATCCGACAGCAATCCCCCGGAAGGCTTGATCTTCCACTGTGCGTCACCAACGGGGACCTCTCTGCTCGTCACCGACGTCTGGGATTCCGAGGAGAAATTCAGAAAGTTCGGTGAGCAACTTATGCCTGCAATGGATGCAATCGGCATCCAGGGGATTCAACCCAAGATCTACCCAACTTACGCGACCATCCGAGGCAGATCGCTCGTGCATCGCTGAGAACTGAACGGTGCAAGGAACCGAGGCATAAGCCAAGGCTCCTTGCACGGCTTGTTTTCAGCCGGAGGTCACTCTCCGTAGACGAATGCGCCGCCAAAGTGGCCCGCGTAGCCGATCAAAATTACGTCGATGGCCACCGCCACGAAACAAGTTTGCCGTCCAAAGTTTGCCGGGCCGATTCCGGGTGGTCAACGAGACCCAAACCATAAAGGACGCTCCAACGGCCACCAAGATGTGCTCAACGATGACTCCCTTGTACGGGAACTGTTTCTGAGGCCGCCGACAGGCGCCATCGCGCCTCCTTGCAAGGTCCAGGTTTCCTTCGAGATCGCAAGGTAACATGGAATCGGCAGCGGGCCATCAGGAGAAGGTTGGGCAAACCAACTTTGAGTGCGACCAAGAGCGGCATGATTCGGCGGTTCTAAGAGTAGAAACCTAAGATGTCCGTGCAGGGAGCGGCTCGCAATTCGGTCGTCCCAAATAGTAACGGAATTCGAATTCAACATGCTTGACGGCGTCGCTCTAGAAGAACTTGAAGCGGAAGCGATCTATGTGATCCGCGAGTGCGCCGGACAGTTTGATCGAACTGCGATTCTCTTCTCCGGTGGCAAAGATTCCATCGTCCTTGTGCACCTAGCGAAGCTTGCGTTTCACCCTGCCCCAATTCCGTTCACGTTGTTGCACATCGACACCGGGCATAACTTTGACGAAACGCTTACCTTCCGTGACCAGTTTGCCAAGGACATGGGCGTCGAACTGGCCGTGCGATACGTGCAGGACAGCATCGACGCAGGCAAGGCCGTTGAAGAGGTCGGCCCGAACCGGAGCCGCAACACCTTGCAAACGGTGACCTTATTGGACGCGATCAAGGAGTTCAAACTGGACGCAGCCATTGGTGGCGCTCGAAGAGACGAAGAAAAGGCTCGCGCCAAGGAGCGATTCTTCTCTCATCGCGACCAGTTCGGCCAGTGGGACCCCAAGAACCAAAGGCCAGAAGTTTGGTCCATCTTCAATGGCCTCAAGCGTCATGGTGAACAGTTCAGGGTCTTTCCACTCAGCAATTGGACTGAGCTCGACGTGTGGCACTACATCAAGGCGCGGAACCTCGCGATCCCAACGCTTTATTTCAGCCATGAGCGGATGGTCATCAGGCGCGACAGCGTATGGCTCGCCGAAAGCCCTCACCTCATTCCCGCGCCTTCTGATAAGCCCGAGTTGCGCCGCGTACGCTTTCGCACAGTGGGCGATGTCACATGCACCGGCGCCGTGGAATCCACCGCCGCGACTTATGACGAGATCATCGATGAGATAGGAAGAAGTTCGGTGACCGAACGAAGCACTCGCGCAGACGACAAGCGTTCCGACACCGCGATGGAGGATCGCAAGAAGCAAGGCTATTTCTAGCGATAGACACCCATGAGTAAAGCGGAAGCCATCCAGAATCGTGACCACAAGATAGTCCGCATCTCCACCGCCGGGAGCGTGGACGACGGTAAGAGCACTCTCATCGGCCGTCTGCTTTACGACTGCAATGCCATTTTCGATGACCAACTTGAGGCCATCCAAAAGTCGAGCAAGGCCACGGGCGAAACCCGGGTCAACCTCGCTCTCCTTACTGACGGCCTTCGTGCGGAGCGTGAACAGAAGATCACGATCGACGTCGCCTACCGCTATTTTTCGACGCCGAAGCGTCGTTTCATCATCGCCGACACGCCAGGTCACGCGCAGTACACGCGCAACATGGTCACGGGCTCATCCACAGCCGACGTCGCCATCCTTCTCGTAGATGCGGCCCAGGGAATGACCGATCAATCCAAGCGACATGCGTTCATCTCTTCCCTGCTCCGCGTTCAGCACGTGCTGGTGGCGGTCAACAAGATGGATCTGGTCGGCTACAAAGAGGAGCGTTTCAACGAAATAGTCGAGCAGTTCAAGGCATTTTCCGAGAAATTAACATTCGTCAACCTAACGTTTATTCCCATCTCTGCGCTGGAGGGTGACAACGTCGCGACGACCAGCGATGCGATGCCGTGGTACCAGGGGACCGCGTTGTTGGACTATCTCGACAACGTTCATGTTTCGGGGCGGCGCAACCGCGTTGACTTCAGATTCCCAGTTCAGTACGTCATTCGGCCAAACCGCACTTTCCGGGGATTCGCCGGTGAAGTGGCTTCCGGAGCGCTTCGGGTCGGCGAAGAAGTTATGGCGCTTCCGTCCGGGATGCGCACAAAGATCACGGCGATCAACACGCCGAACGGCGACGGCAAGGAAGTTTCCGCGGGCGACAGTGCCATCTTCCAGCTTGCCGACGAGATCGACATCAGCCGGGGCGACATGCTTGTGCGACCCAGGAATACGCCCACTGTTTCAACCCGCTTTGAAGCAATGGCGTGCTGGATGAACGATCAAGCCCTTACTGTGGGTAAGCGCTATAAGCTTATACACGCCTGCAAAGAGGTCACGGCTTACGTCGAGGAGCTTGTCTACCGCATTAACGTGGAGAGTCTCCACCGCGAGGATGTTGAGAGCTTGTCCCTCAACGAAATTGGCCGCATCGTGGTCCGCACTGCCAAGCCTTTGTTCATCGACCTCTACGAGCAGAACCGGGTGACGGGAAGCTTCATCCTGGTCGACGCCGATTCCAACCTCGTGATGGCGGCAGGGATGATCACACGAACGCACGAGACTCAAGAAGACGCAACCTTACCCGAGGTCCTTGCAGGAGCGGTCGCGAGCGGCAGGGGTCTCGTCGTTTGGCTGACGGGCCTCAGCGGTGCGGGCAAATCAACGCTCGCAGGCCTCTTGAAGAAGGCTCTGGCCGATCTGGGTGTCGGGTGCCTGCAAATCGACGGGGATGCGCTCCGTGACGGCCTCAGCAGCGACCTGGGCTTCTCCGAAGTGGATCGCAACGAAAACATCCGCAGGGCCTCCGAAATGGCCAAGCTGCTTGCGAACCAGGGCTATGTCGTCATCTGTTCCTTCATCTCGCCGTTGCAGTCGCAACGCGAACTGGCACGAAAGACGGTCGGTGATGCCTTCATGGAAGTTCACGTGGAATGCACCGTCGATCAAGCCATCGAACGCGACCCCAAGGGTCTCTACAAACGGGCCTTGGCGGGCGAGATCAAACAGTTCACCGGCGTGTCAGCCCCCTACGAGCGGCCCGCAGAGCCGGAGTTGAGGCTGGACACAGGGACTCAAAGTGAGACGGAAAGCGTTGAACATTTGATGGCGGCCGTACTTGAGCGACTTCGCAGGTCCTGACATGCGAAGATCAGCCATTTTCGTCGACCGAGACGGCGTCCTCATCGAGAATTGCCCGAATTACGTCAGGCACCCTTCGCATATCGAGGTCTTCCCCCAGGCACTGGAAGCGTGCCAACTCATCACTGCCTCGGAGTATGCACTCGTGGTGGTCAGCAACCAATCGGCGGTTGGCCGCGGCATCCTTACGCTGGAGCAAGTCAACGCTCTGAACGAAAAAGTGGTCGCACTATTCGAACGAGCGGGCGTCAAGGTTGACGCCTCCTACATCTGCCCGCACAAGCCTGAAGACGGTTGCGACTGTCGCAAACCCAAACCAGGAATGCTCCTCAGGGCCGCCAGGGACTTCGACCTTGATCTTGAGCATTCTTTCTTGGTCGGTGACAACATGACGGACATCGAAGCAGCCGTCGCCGCCGGCGTCAAGGGGATTCTTGTTAAAACCGGCATGGGGACTGAGCAACTTAAATCACTACACCCTTATGACGGACCCGTGGCCGAGGACTTGCTGCACGCGGTGCGGACGATCCTTCACCAACGAACGGCTTGAACTCAAGGCTTTCTCCAATGAGATAACATATAGGCCGCATTGAACGTGCGCGAACGGTTTCCGGCGAGGCGAACGATCTAGATACGGTTGTTTCTTTGGACCCCATGCGAGTGCGCTCGTAGGAATTCACAACCATGTCAGAAGTTGACCTCCCTCCGACCCGGCCTGCGTGCGCCCACGCCCATTCCCATAAGATTTCCCGCTTGAATCGGGAGTGTTTTGAATGAGAGACCGATCGTTCGACATCTGCATCGTTGGTGGCTGCGGCCATGTGGGTCTTCCCCTCGGCATGGCTTTTGCCGATCAGGGCCAGAATGTCGTCCTTTACGACATCAACCAGGCGACCATTGACAAGGTCAATCACAAGGTGATGCCGTTCATGGAAGGAGGCGCCGATGCAGTCCTTGCCAAAGTCGTCGACGCGGGCCGCCTGAAGGCCACTTCCGACCCGGCGTGTATCAGCCAATCTCAAAATGTGGTCATGGTGATCGGCACACCCGTTGACGAGCACCTCAATCCGAAGCTGGGTGACGTGATCCGCGCCGTCAAGGAAATCCAAAGGCAACTCGACGACGAGCAACTTCTTGTTCTGCGGAGCACGGTGTATCCAGGCGTCACGGCCAAGATTCGCGACTACCTGAAATCTCAGGGCAAATCGCTCGACATCGCCTTCTGCCCAGAGCGCATCGCTGAGGGGCACGCATTGACGGAACTCTACTCACTCCCTCAAATTGTCTCTGGATTCACCCAGCAAGCTGTCGAAAGGGCCGAGAAACTGTTCAAGCTTCTGACGCCGCAGATTCAAGAGTTGGACCCCATGGAAGCTGAACTGGCCAAACTCTTCACCAACACATGGCGTTACATCAACTTTGCCATCTCCAACCAATTCTTCATGATCGCAGACAGCCATGGGCTGGATTTCTATAAGATCTACAACGCGATGACGAAGGACTACCCTAGGCTCACCTCGTTCGCCCGAGCGGGCTTCGCCGCTGGACCTTGCCTTTTCAAGGACTGCATGCAGCTTTCCGCCTTCAGCGACAACAACTTCTTTCTTGGCCACTCCGCGATGCTCGTCAATGAGGGCCTCCCCGACTACATCGTGGCGCGCCTTCGCGAGAATCATGACCTCAGCAACATGACGGTGGGAATCCTTGGGATGGCGTTTAAAGGTGGCAGCGACGACCCACGCGAGAGCCTTTCCTACCGGCTCAAAAAGAAACTTGAACTCGAGGTTATGACGGTGCTCTGCACCGACGTGCACATCCAAAGCCCAGACTTCGTCACCGTCGAGGCGATTCGGGAGGGGGCGGACATCGTCATCGTGGGCGCTCCGCATCGCGAGTATGCCGCATTGGAGTTTGGGAAAGTGCCCGTGGTCGACATTTGGAACATTTACGGACGAGGGGGATTGATCAATTGAAGATTCTGTTTACCGGCGCGGCCGGATTCATCGCCGGTTACGCCATTGAGGAGCTTTTGGATCACGGCCATGCGGTCGTTGGCGTTGACAATCTCTCCAAGTACGGTGAGGTCGAAAAGAGCTACTCCAACCATCCGAATTACACCTTCGCTGAAGGTGATTGCAAAGACATCGACCTGATGAAGAAATTGGTGTCCGACTGTGACATCATGGTTGCCGGCGCCGCCAAGATCGGCGGCATCTCATACTTCCACGAGCTTGCTTACGACCTCATCTCCGAGAACGAACGGATCACCGCTTCGAGCTTCGACGCCGCTATCTGGGCTCATCAAGAACGAAAACTCCAGAAGATCGTCGTGATGTCGTCATCCATGGTTTTCGAGTCCACAGAAACATTCCCAACCCCGGAAGGGGCGCAACTTACGTCCCCACCGCCTTTGTCCACTTACGGATTCCAGAAGCTGGCCACCGAGTATTTCGCCAAAGGTGCTTGGGAGCAGTACAAGCTTCCATATACCATCGTGAGGCCGTTCAACTGCGTGGGCATCGGAGAAAAGCGAGCGCTCACCGACAAAGAGGTCTATTCCGGCAACGTCAAGCTCGCCATGAGCCACGTCGTGCCGGATCTCGTCCAGAAAGTCCTAAAGGGCCAAGACCCTCTCCGCATCCTGGGCGACGGCCAACAGGTTCGACACTACACTTACGGCGGTGACCTTGCTGAAGGCATCCGACTCTGCATCGAGCGCTCCGAAGCCTTAAATCAGGATTTCAACGTGTCAACAGATCAGTCGACGACCGTCTTGGAATTGGCTGAGATGATCTGGCACAAGATCAAGGGTGACGCCAAGTTCACCTGTGAGTCCGACGAGCCTTTCATGCACGACGTGCAGCGCCGGGTTCCCGATACGACAAAGTCGAAGCGCGTGCTTGGTTACGAGTGCAAGACGACGCTCAGTGAAATGCTGGATGAAGTTATTCCTTGGATCAAGGAGCAGTTAGAGCACGGCAACATCTGATGTCCGACGATCTTCTCCGCATCGTGACGCCTGTCTTTAACGAAGGGGCCAACTTCCCCCAGTTATATGAGGCCGTCAACACCCAGATCAAGACGCCCTTCGAGATGCTGGTCGTGTATGACTTCGATGGCGATGATACGGTGCCCGTGGCCAGGGAGATCGCAGCCAAAGATGGCCGCGTGAAGCTGCTCAAGAACACGTTGGGCAGAGGCGTTCTGAACGCTATGAAGGCGGGCTTCGCCGCGGTCGAATCCGGCCCTTGCCTCGTCATCATGGCCGACCTCTCAGATGACCTCACTCAAGTCGACCGCATGGTGGAGCTTTACGAGCAGGGTGCCTCCGTGGTGTGCGGCAGCCGCTATATGAAAGGCGGCAGCCAAGTTGGGGGCCCGAAGTTCAAGCAGTTCCTCTCGCGCATGGCGGGAACTTCGCTTTTTTACATCCGTCGCTTTCCAACCCACGACGTCACGAACAACTTCAAACTCTATGACACCGCTTTGTTAAAGCGCATCAGGATTGAGAGCCAGGGCGGCTTCGAGATAGCGATGGAGATCACCGTCAAGGCGTTCAAGCTGAAGCTGAAGATTGTCGAAATCCCCACCACCTGGAAGGACCGAACCGCGGGTCAGTCAAACTTTCGCATCTGGAAGTGGTTGCCCTCTTACCTTCGTTGGTACTTTTACGCCTTCTTTGGAAATCCTGCAAGGCGCTAGACCAGATGTACACTAGCCCGCAGAGACTCACATGAAGCGACTCCAAATCACGCGGCCATCCTGGAATATCCAAGCGCCCGCAGCGCCGACAGAACCGATCACCGTCTTCATCCTGAGCTACAACCGGCCCATCTACCTTTGGGTCTGCCTGGACAGCCTTTTCCGGAACACCACATATCCCGTCAAATTCATTCTCGCAGACAATTGTTCGACGGACCCTTTGGTGGCAAGGGTCATCGAAGGATTCAAACGGCGCGGCATGCTTCACACCGTCCATATGTGCAAAGAGAACCGCGTGGATCGGGTCAAGTGGATGATCCATGAGCATAGGTCGGAGTTGGGCGAGTTCTTTGGTTTCGTTGAATCCGACGTTGAGGTTATGGACTCGGCCGATGGTTGGCTGAAAACGATGATGCGCCTGATGCGCCAGAACCCCAAACTCTGGATGTTGGGCTCCCACATCGTAAAGACAGACTTTGTGAACGTCGAAGCGGCTCGTCGCGTTGACCCCGATCTACCGGAAGAACAGTTCCAGTTTCTCTTGAAACCTCAGAGCCCTGAGCGCATGGTGGTCGATGACCGTCCCGAATTGATCGAGCCCCACAACCCACCCGGAAGGCTCTTGTTGTTCCGCACAGAGATGCTCGCGAAAGTGCCCTTACAAGCCGATTGGCAGATGCACCAATCGATCAAGGCTCTTGGCTATGAGTCGAAGATTTCAACCAAGGTGGTGCACCGCCACCTCAGCGTGCTGAACTTCTTTGACTACCGTGACTATGACGGTGAGCAACGGGCGAAGTTCTTCGACGAAATGGGCGGCAACCAAGAACTGCTTTGATTAAGTGGACGCCGACCTTAACCCAGCCATTACGCGAACCCGGGACGCGCACCTCACCTGAATAAAGAAACACATCAAGTGTCCGTGAGTGTGAAGCCGTCAGCCGACCGCCACCGTAAGTGACCTTTTCAATTCCGCCGCGTTCTTAGTTGCAACGCGGATGATGTCGCATACCTTTGAAATATCGTTCGGCGAGACGGCTGTTCCCGAAGGCAGCACCATCACCCCAGCCGAGATCCGATCGGTGATCGGAAGGTCCTGAACGATGTCGCGGGATCGATAGGGTTGCATGCGGTGACAACCTGGGTAGAAGTAGCGTCGAACCAACACATTTTCCGCCCACAAGACCTTGATAAGTTCATCACGAGTCAAAAGCGAGGTCTCAGGGTCGACGTCCAAGACTATGTGCTGATAGTTACGCTTTTCGCTTTCGTCGTAGACGAGCATGCTGACACCAGGCAGACCGCAAAGCTCCGACAGATACTGCCGGTAATTGCGGATGTTTACGTCAATGAAATCTTGGATGCTCTCCAAGTTTGTGATGCCCATCGCCGCGCAGACCTCGGTCATTTTGCCGTTTGTGCCAACCAGAACCGCGTTGTCCAAACCGGCAAATCCAAAGTTCTTCATGAGGCGCATGGACTGGGCGAGTTCATCATCATTCGTGGCGATGGCACCGCCTTCAAACGTGTTGTAGAACTTGGTTGCATGGAAGCTGAAGACTTCAGCCAGACCGAAGTTTCCAATCATCTTGCCCTTGTCACTGCACCCAAACGCATGGGCCGCGTCATAGATGACCTTCAATTTGTGCCGCTTGGCGATGTCCTCGAATGCCTCGGGCTCGCAAGCCTGGCCCCACACGTGAACCGGCATGATTCCGGTCGTCTTTGGTGTTATGGCCCTTTCAACGGCAGCCGGATCAAGTAGGTGTGTCTTTGGATCGACCTCGCAGAACACAGGCGTGATCTCCTGCCATTGCAGCGAATGGGGGGTGGCAATGAACGTAAACGAGGGGACGATCACCTCCCCCGTCAGACTGGCTGCACGGATCGCGATCTCAAGGGCAATCGTACCGTTGCACACCGGAATGCAGTGTCTGACTCCAAGATACTTGCACAGTTCTTTCTCCAGTTCTTGCACGTAGGGCCCGTTGTTTGAGAGCCATTTGCTTTCAAACATGTTCTGGACGCGGGCGAAGAATGCCCGCTGGTCGGGGATATTCGGGCGACCAACGTGAAGCTTTTCGGAGAAAGCCGGGGTTCCGCCGCACACTGCGAGTTCGCTTGCTTTCTCTTTCATGGGGTTCAGGCTGTGGGCCACATGCATTATAACATTGGCCCTTGGGTAGCCTTGGTCCAAGTTGAAGAACCGGCTCCACATCATCAACGCTGGAAGGTTTGGCCGCGAGGCCCTTGCGTGGGCGCTTGATGTTCCCGAAGAGAAACGCGATTGGGAGCTCGCGGGGTTCCTGGACAGCCGTGCGAACGTTCTTGAAGGCTTTGACACCCCCATCCAAATCGTCGGCGCTCCCGATACCTTTCAACCGTCCGAGCGCGACGCCTTCGTTTGCGCCATAGGCGACTCCAAGCTTCGCCTTGAGATGTGCCGATCTCTGGAAGCCAAAGGATTCAGGTTCGCTAGCATCATCCACCCGACCGCAGTGATTGGCCCGCGAGTCACCATCGGCGAAGGAGCGATTATCTGCCCCTACGTGATCATCACCACTGACGTGAGGATCGGCCGTCACTGTCTGCTGAACTTGCAAGCAACAGTCGGCCACGACGCAGTCCTGGGCGACGGTGTCACTCTGAGCGACCACGCCGACGTGTGCGGGGGCGTGACCCTAGGCGATGGGGTTTTCCTCAGCTCTCACGCGAGTTGCGTTCCCGATGTCACAATAGGCGCGGGCACCCTCCTCGGTGCGGGCGCCGTAGCCGTGAAGGACATTCCGGCGGGCGTTGTAGCTTTAGGTGTTCCGGCGAAGCCGCGTTCGTAGCCAGAATTTGATACGTGAAACGGTTGTACAGGGCCACCCCATGCGGGAGGTTGTCGCAACTTCCTGCCTTTGGGTGCGGAACCCAATTCGCCGCCGAAATGTTACTGGAGAGACTGAGGCGCGGTTGAAGTAAACTTCCCGCCGCCACCACAGGCTTCCCACCATGATCGAGACTCACTTTGACGGCGTCACCCTCATCCCATTGCGCAAATTTACGGACGCGAGGGGATGGCTCATCGAACTCTTCCGCGACGATGAACTTCCGGATGGGTTCGAACCCACCATGGGCTACCTGAGCGTAACCCATCCGGGTGTTCAGCGCGGTCCCCATGAACATGTCGATCAAACGGACGGATTCGTGTTCCTGTCGGGCTCCTTTGACCTCCACCTTTGGGAGAACAGGCCGGGCAAAGCTGAGCGGCACGAGATTTTGCCGGTGGGGGAAAATGGTCCCGTCTTTGTGACTGTGCCTCCAGGCGTGGTCCACGCGTACAAGAACGTCGGCGAATCGGACGCTTTTGTCCTGAACTTCCCAAATCGCCTCTATGCGGGCTGGGGGAAGAAAGATCCGGTTGATGAGATTCGCCATGAAGACGAGTCCGAATCGAGGTTCAAACTATGAACCTGCTCGTGACGGGCGGTGCGGGATTCATTGGCTCAAACTATGTCCGGCTCGTTCTTGAGAAGGACCCGGGAGTTAAGGTCTGCATTCTCGACGCCCTCACGTACGCGGGCAACCTTTCGACTGTGAGGGACCTCGTGGCAAGGCCCAACTGCAAGTTTTTCCCGGGACACATTCAGGACGCGTGCGTCGTGGAAGGCATTATCAAGTCCGAAGGCATCACCCACATCGTGAACTTCGCCGCTGAGAGCCACAACGACAGGTCTCTCCTCGATTCGGGTTCCTTCATTCAAACCGATGTCTACGGAGTCCACATCCTACTTGAGGCCACACGCAAATTCGGACTCGAACGAATGGTTCACGTGAGCACGGACGAGGTTTACGGATCCATTGCGAGCGGCCACTTCACGGAAGAAAGTCCCATCATGCCCAATACCCCGTATTCGGCGAGCAAGGCTGGCGGTGACCTCCAAACCCGCGCCCACTTCATCTCGTTCAAGACGCCGGTGGTCGTCACGAGAGGCGGCAACAATTACGGTCCCTGGCAGTATCCCGAAAAGCTCATTCCGTTCTTCGCAGTTCGGCTCATCGACGGCAAGAAGGTCCCTCTCTACGGAGACGGCTCGCAAGTGCGTGAATGGGTGCACGTGCTGGACCATTGCGAGGGCATCCATACGGCGCTCTTGAAAGGTGAACTGGGGCAGGTCTACAACGTAGGCGATGCCAACGAGCGCGAAAACAAGGAAGTGGTGAGAATTCTCTTAGAGGAAACAGGAAGGGACATCTCTCTCGTCAAGTCCATTCCTGACCCGAGAAAGGGCGCCCATGACAAGCGGTACTCCATGACAACTTACAAGACTCAGGGTCTCGGCTGGAAGCCAACGAGGGACTTTGAGACCCACCTGAGAGACACGGTGCGGTGGTACAAGGCCAATGAGTCCTGGTGGCGGCCAATCACCGAGCTCGACTCCTACAAGTCCTTTATCAAAGCGTTCTATGGTCCGGGGCTCGGAGAGGACCTCTGACGCGGATGCACGGGCGGAGGCTGACCCCACGATGGGCGTGAATCCTTAACTGCGCCCTCCGGCAAGATGATGAAACAGCAGTTCAAACGCATCGCAAAAGTTGGGGTGCGGGTTGTGTTTGCCGTTTATATGCTCATGCCTGCTGGTGCTCGGCATCGCATCCGTTCCCAAGTTAAGCGGGTCCTATCTAAGCACTATGACAAGTTGCAGCGGCAGGTCATGGGACCTCCCGTGCCGGTCGCAGATTTCGGCAATTATCCCGTCTGGAGCAAGTCAAACGTCGCGTTGAGCCAAACCGACCGCGACCTTATTCTCAAGGACATTGAGAAGATGACGGAAAAGCCCTTGATCGCGGTCGTAATGCCCGTTTACAACACCGATGAGGATCTCCTTATCGAAGCCATCGAATCGGTTCGCAGCCAACTCTATACGAATTTTGAGTTCTGCATCGTTGACGACAACTCAAGCGCCCCTCACGTTGCTCCCCTGCTGAATCGGTATGCCCAGGAGGACAAACGGATCAAGGTCGTTCTTCGAACTGAAAATGGGCACATCTCGCTTGCCACAAATGACGGCCTCACACTGGTCACAGCGCCTTACGTTGGATTTGTCGATCACGACGACATCCTGATGGAGCACGCCCTCTATTACATGGTTCGTTCCATCAAGGACAGACCGGAGGGCGAAATCTTCTATTCGGACGAGGACAAGATTGAAGATGACGGGCGGCCGGGGAGCCACCATTTCAAGCCCGAATGGAACCCCCTGCTGTACCTTGCCTGCAACTACACGTGCCACTTCTCGATTTTCAAAACGGAATTGGTGCACAAAGTAGGCGGGCTCCGGGCTGGTTTTGAGGGTGCCCAAGATTGGGACCTCACCCTGCGTTGCAGCGAGCTCGTTCGCGGAGAACAGATCGTTCACGTGCCCGCGATCCTCTACCATTGGCGCTCCATTCCTGGGTCAACGGCTCAGGTCGAGGGTGCGAAGCCCTATGTTGCCCTGGCCCAGACGAGAACGGTCGAGGAAGCCCTCAAGCGGCGAGGCGTCGAGGCAGAAGTCGTCAGGATCAACCGTTGGGGCATTGTCCACTTCTATGAGAAGCCGCCAAGGAAGCTTCCCAAGGTATCGGTAATCGTACCGACGAAGGATCGCGTCAAGGTATTCCAGGCATGCCTTGAAAGCCTCTATAGGGTGACCGAGTACCCAGACTTCGAGGTGATCATTGTGGACAACGGCAGCGTCGAGCAAGAGTCCCTGCGTTACTTCGAGGATGTGAAGAAACTCCACGATGCGAGGATCATTCGGGATGAACGGGAATTCAATTTTGCGCGACTGAACAATGTCGCCGTTCAAGAGTCTACGGGTGAGATCTTGTGCCTGTTGAACAACGACATCGAAATCTTCGAGCCCAATTGGATGTCGCGTTTGGTCGTTTATGCGATGAAGAATGACGTTGGGGCCGTCGGTCCTCGGCTTCTTTTTCCGAACGGCACCGTTCAACACGGGGGGGTTATTGTGGGTCATGGCGGCGTCGCCGGCCACGCGCATTTGGGGATTCACGAAGACTATGCCGGTTACGCCGCTCGTGCCGTGGTGGATCAATACATGTCAGCGGTCACGGGAGCGTGCCTGTTCGTGCGGAAGGAGGTCTACGACGAGGTTGGCGGGTTGGACGAGCATTTCGCCGTCGCATACAACGACGTGGATTTTTGCCTTCGCCTTCAGAAGATTGGTCTGCGCAACGTCTATGCGGGCAGCGTCACCTGCGTACATCACGAGTCCAAGACACGAGGTTATGAAGACACTCGCCGGAAAAAACGTCGACTGGCGGATGAAACAAATTTGATGATCGAGCGCTGGGGCAAGTTCGCCGAGGACCCGTCCTATAATCCGAACCTCACTCTGAGTCTGAACCCATTCGGCGTTCTCGAACCAAGTCGGGCGCAACGGCCCTGGAAGTGATCTATCGTCGTAGATGAAAGGTCTTCATGAGCCCAATCAGAGTGTCATGAAGCTTCCACCACCTCGTGTTGCGCATATTCTCGAGATCCTCTCGCAAACCGTCGATCAGCGCTTGAAGATCATCCGCATGTTGGTGCGTCAGTTTAATTTCCTGCTGCAGCCGATGGATTTCCTCGATCGTTTCGGCCGAGTCCGAGAAATAACGTTCCAGATGTTTGATGCGCTCGACCGCCGTGTCCAAATCCGTGTACTTAGCCTTCAGCTGAAACGTGCCATCGGCTGTGAGGTGCTGGAAGACGGGCCCAGAGTCGTTCAGAAGTCGTCGATACAGTTCCTTGACCTCAGCCGGCAGTCCGGCTTCGACGGCGTCATAGTCGGCAACGACGCTGCGTCGAAGTCCTGGTTTTACGGCGCTCAGGGCCCGTGTGACGACGGAGGGAGCGATCTTCAGGCCAAGAAAGTCCAGGACTCGTTGCAATTCAGCGCCCGGGTCATAAAAGTAGGTCGCCGATTGGCTGACGATGGCGTTTGAAGGCGTCGTGGCTCGAGTGAGTTGGTCGTAGTATCGTCGCCATAGATCGACGCTCTCTCGAAACGTCAAATGCTGCAAGTGCATGTACTGACGATTGGCCAGGGATTGAGCGACTTCGATAGGGTCGCGCAAACATATGACCACTTTGAGGTCGGGAATGAGCGATTGCCAAAAAGCCAGCGTCAAAGAGTTCCTCGGATCCTTCCACCCCCATGGATCGTGAGGCGCGTTGGAATCAATGAGAACCCTGGCCTCTTGACGAATGACGTCCAGCTCGGGCCGATTCACGTATCCCGGCTCCATTTCAGGCGGCTGATGCCAGGAACCACCCAGGGCTTCAAGAATTCGGTCGTTCAACGTAACGAACCTTTCATCTTCCCAATACCCTTCCGGATTGTCTGTCGTGGCCTCCAACAGTTCATCTTGGGGGCCGACGTACACGCCGCACAGACTCAACAATTGCGAAACCATGGAGGTGTTCGAGCGGTGCATTCCGGCGATACATATCGGCATGGCTTCGTGTGAGTATGGCACTCGCTTCAACCCAACTCGGAGGATAGCTGGGTACCATTCCTGCCCGTGAGGCGCGAGGAGCAGGGCAACGACGCCAAGACAGCCATGACCGCGGGTGAGGCGGATGACGCCGTGAAGTTCACCTCATGGCAAGCGGCCGCTTTGCGCCCCGCCGTCAAAGTCTGGGCAAAGCGTCTGTTGTTGTTCCTCATGATCTCGATCGCCATCCTGCCCATCTTTAGGCTGGGGTTCTTGATCCATGAGCACGCGGTCAATGTGCCCTACTGGGACGACTGGTCCCTTGCCATGCTCATCAGAAAGTCCAATGCGGGGACTCTGACATTCGGCGACTTCTGGATTCAGCACAACGAGCATTTGCTCGTCTTCCCGCAAATGATCATGCTTGGAATGGCCAAGCTAACGAAATGGAACAGCGTTTCCGTGATGTACCTCAGCTTCGCCATCGCGGTTGCAAGCTTTGGCTTGCTCACATCGCTCTTGGTCAGAACTCTGCGCTCCGATTGGCTCCTTACCTTGATTGCCCTGGATGTGAGCGCCTGGATCTGGTTTTCTCCCGTTCAATGGGAGAATTGGCTTTGGGGCTGGCAGGTCCAGTGGTTCATGAGCATCTTCGGTCTCCTACTGACCATGGTTGCGCTTGAACGTTGGATCGCCGGGTCGAAGCCATTTTGGTTCGCTTTGGCTCTCTTGGGGGCATTCTTCAGCACCTTCTGCCTAGGCAATGGTGGGTTCGCGTGGATCGCCGGGTTCGCGTATCTCGCCTTCGCGAAGCCGCCGCGATTTTCCAAACGCCTCTGGGTCATGGGCACGATGGGCACCGGGTGGCTCTTCCTTGCCCACTTCAAGAACCCGAAACAACAACCCGACAAGTTGCTTTTTGTCCATCAACCCGGCAAGTTGCTAGGATACGTGGAGCGCTACCTGGGTAGACCGTTCGCAGGCATCTCTGAAGAAGCGGCCCACTTTGGGGCGATCATGCTTGTTGCCCTCGGCGTATGCGCGCTTGTCATCCTACTCGTCAAAAGGGACAAGCTCCCGCCCATTTTGCCATGGTTCTGTCTGGGCGTTTATACGCTTCTGAGCGCCCTTACGACGGGCATTTCGCGGATGGGTTACGGAGTCACGCAGGCGTTGTCGAGCCGTTACACGACCGTGGCAAATCTGGCCATCATCGGCACAATCATCATGTTGCTCGCCTTCGCACGTGCCTATCTGAAACCTATGTTCGCGAGAGTGCTCGCCTTTGAATTCTGCTTCCTCCTCGCGTCACTCATCAATTCGGGAGACGAGCGTAACATTCGCGATTTCGTCACGCGGCACCAACAGATGAGAGCCGCCTACAACGCCGTTCACCAAGCAACCTCCAACAAGGGTGAGGGGCTGGTCGCGGTCTATCCTCAGCCCAAGGATATTTGGGCCGACATTCTGGACATGAGGCAGGCGGGATGGGCAGGATTGGACAAGGATTTCCCCTTGCCTAAGCATTTGACCGAGGACAAGCCCACTCTACGTAGCGCTGACAAGGCCGTGATCAAAGAGCGACGTTAGACGGAATTCACCGTAATTTGCGCCGAAATCCCCTAAGTCCGGATCGTTTCGGCGGAGAACAAGCGTTGCAACGAGAGCGCAACTGAAACATCGAATGTCCACCCAACATGTCACTTTCAAGCATTCGACCAATGCCAACCGGCACCGGCTCCGTTCCACCTTGCCAGCAAGGCGCCGAAAGGTAGAATAGGCTGGTGTGGAACGATCTTAAGAAGCTGTGGCAGTACCGAGAACTGCTGTTCAGCATGGTGAGCCGGGAGCTCAAAGTTCGTTACAAGAATTCGTTTCTGGGTTTCTTCTGGTCGTTGCTCAATCCGCTGTTGACGGTCTTCGTCATTAGCTTCATCTTCAAAACGGCCATCGGCACTCCCACCCAAAACATTGGTGCCTACATCCTTGCCGCTTACCTGCCCTATATGTTCTTCACGATGGCGATCATGGATTCAACCGGATCGGTGCTCGGTAACTTGGGCCTCGTCAAGAAGATCTACTTCCCCCGCGAGATTCTCCCGCTCGCCAGCATCGTCAGCAATTTCATCCACTTCGTCCTCGCTCTGGGCGTTTTCTTCGTTTATCTCCTCGGCGTTTATGCGTTGCACCCGCAGGTTTCGCCGTTCCAGTGGACCAGCGTTTATCTCCCAATCCTTCTCTTCTTCAGCTTTTTTCTTGCCGCAGGTTTTGGACTCCTCTTCAGCGCCCTGAACACGTTCTTTGAGGATGTGAAATACATCGTCGGCTTCGGCATGCAGATGTTGCTTTTCCTTTCGCCAATCATGTGGTTTGCCGAGAGGGCAAGCTATGCGACGCCGCGCCGGTACATCGCGTTCAACATCTTGAACCCCTTCGGTGTTCTGTGCAACGCGTACCGAAAGATCCTCCTCGCGCCGCAGCAGGTGCTCTATCAGGACGGCAAGCAAAGCACCTGGATTCAACCGCTCCCCATAGAGTGGGGATACATCGCTTATGCGGGCGCGATTTCCCTCACCGTCTTCTTCATCGGCTACACGGTTTTCAACCGCGTTAAGTGGAAGTTTGTGGAGCGACCATGATGAGCAACGGCGAGGCAGTGATAAGGGTAAACGACCTTACCAAAGAGTTCGTCATCAATCACACGGGCGTAGCCTCCCTCAAAACACTGATGCTGAAGCGGCACCATGTTCAGAAAAAGATTTTGCATGTGCTTCGCGGCATCAGCTTCGAAGTTCACCATGGAGAGTGCCTAGCCATCGTCGGACGCAACGGTGCGGGCAAAAGCACTTTGCTTTCACTGCTCGCTCAAATCTACCGGCCCACTTCCGGCACGATCGAAATCCACGGCCGAGTTGCCCCCCTGCTGGAGTTGGGCGCCGGATTTCACTTCGATCTGACGGGACTTGAAAACGTCTTCGTCAACGGGATGATTTTGGGCATTTCCAGGAAGGAGTTGCAGTCACGCGTTGATTCGATCATCGAATTCTCTGAGCTGAAGAACCACATTGATCTACCCGTCAGAACCTATTCAAGCGGCATGGCCGCTCGACTGGGTTTTTCAATTGCGGTTCACGTTGACGCGGACGTCCTCCTCGTTGACGAGGTGCTTGGGGTGGGCGACTATGACTTTCAGGGCAAGTGCGCCAAGAAAATTGATGAATTGAAAGCCCAAGGGAGGACGATCATCGTCGTGTCCCACGGAGCCGGCGACATACGGCGGCTTGCAGACCGTTGCATTTGGCTGCAAGACGGCCTCATCGCCATGGAAGGAGAACCAGATAGGGTCCTTACCGCGTATTCCGAGCGATCCACCAACGTGTTGATGTCACAGCGAGAAGATGTCGTCCCCTAGACTCAATCGTCGACGCTGGCATCACGCAACCGTACACTCACATTTCCGCTGATGGCGCTGACGTCCAGGGAGCCGGTTCCAGCACCCAAGCGACCCGTAACCCGCTGGATACCCGCGGAGTCGTCGTTGAGGTCGAGATCGCACGTAACTACGCCGCTTAGAGTTGACAGTTTCACCAAGCAGTCGCCGCCGTCGGCGACGGTCAATTCAGCAGAGCCGCTGACCGTCCTCACGTTGACACTCCCCGAGACTGGGTCAATGAGGTCAATTTTGACCGTACCTGATACGGATTCAACGGCCATGACCTTGGAACTGCAACGAGCCGCCTTCACATCTCCGCTTGCGGATCTGACATTGACGTTGCCGTGAACACCCCGCAGCACAATGTTTCCAGACTTGTTTTCCACGCTTAAAGAAGGTGTCACCGAGTCTTCAACGCTGAGATCACCGCTCGATGAAGCCACTTCGATCACGCCGTCCAGGCCACGCAGACGGACGTCACCAGAACGCCCATTGATGCGGCACCCGCCTTTGGTGTCCAGGATATGGATATCACCTGATTCGGCTCGAACCTCAACGGGCCCCGCGCCAGAGAGCTGAACTTCAAGGTCCACTGAGAGACCGGTCACATCCGGCTGCTTTATTTGGACAATGTGGTCGCTTTCCTCAATGATCAGCGTGTAGCTGTCGGCCTTTGCCTTCGCATCATCCACCGTCACGCCCCGGAATTTGGCATGGGCGGTCACGTTCCCCACGTCGAAACCACCGACCACCTTCACATTCCCACATGGGTTCTCAATTCGCAATGTCTTCCCTGTCGGCAGTGATATGGGCAGCGTGATTTCCTTCGTCTCGTACATGCCCAGCCAGCCCAGGTTGACCTTGCCTTTTGAAACCTCTTCAAGTCCCTGACGGAGGGCATCCACCCCCTTTTTTGTTCCCTGTCGGACCTGGGTGGCGATCTCCTGCCAATTGACTGATTCGCTCGCGTCCTTGCCCAACTTCTCCATCGATTCCACGAACGCCTTAAACGGGTCTTTTGCAGACTCGTGTGAAGGAGGTGGAGGTGGGGTTTCGTGAACCTCACCGTTAGTCGACGAAAATGCATCAATCAGCTCGGCCGCGTCTTCCGCGCTGAGCTTGCCCTCTTGCACCAACTTGATGATCCGCTGAACTTCGTCTCTCACTTCACAACTCCGTTTTTGAGGCGCGCTTTGGCCTCTTCCGCCGTAATCTCGCCCTTTTCGAGCATGTCCAAAATCTTCTTTCTCTTCTCGTTTAGCTTGCTCGGTTTGCCGTCTTCCTTAACTGGCTTTAAGTCGAGCGCATCCAGGAGCGAATCGAGCCGTGATCGCACTGTGGGATAGCTGATCCCCAGTTCGCGCTCCATGCTGTTCAGCATCCCGCGGCATTTGAGAAACGTTTCGAGGAACTTGCTCTGTTCCGCATCCAGGCGCGCAAAGCGAGGAATCTCGAACCGCCCCCGAATGCTCACTCCACTCTCATCACTCGTGAGCTCGCTGATGTAAAGCTCGCCGCCCGTCACCGGATCTTTATGAGGCAGCTTATGTAGCTTCTCGTTCGACATAGTGTTTTCTACCGCACTTCGGGCGGTTGGGATTCAAATTCTTCAAAAATAGGTTCTTGAACATGAGAAAACTGAATCTTTTGGCCCAATTAGTCGGGGACTGCTGCTCGTACGCCGCTCGGAGGTCCCATTGAATGCCGGTTCCCGACTGCTCTCGGTACACTCAAATTTCATGGTCCGCACGTTCGAGATCGCCAAACACTTCTCCGATTCAAAACGCGGTCTCGTCAAGGCCGTCGATGGCGTGAGCTTTGAGGCCCAACCGGGCAAGATCATGGGGCTCCTCGGCGCCAACGGTGCCGGCAAGACGACGGTTCTGCGTATGCTCTCGACCGTCATAAGACCCACAAGTGGCTCGGCCGAGATCAACGGCCTCGATGTGAGGACAAACCCTGAGCAGGTGCGCGCGAGCATCGGCTTCATGTCAAACTCCACCGCCCTCTATGGCCGCCTGCGTGCGATGGAGGTCATCGAATACTTCGGCCAGCTGTATGGGCTCAGTGGCCAACGACTCAAGGAGCGAATGGAGTACGTCAAGCGCAAGTTGGACTTGGGCGAGTTCGAAGACCGTTTGTGCGACAAGCTATCCACAGGGCAAAAGCAGCGGGTTTCGATCGCCCGAACCATCCTTCACGACCCCCCGGTGCTCTTCTTCGACGAGCCGACCGCAGGGCTAGACGTCCTCGCCAGTCAGGGCGTCATGGAATTCATTGAGGAGTCCCGCGAGGCAGGAAAAACAGTCGTATTCAGCACCCACATCATGAGCGAAGTCGAGCGGCTTTGCGACCACGTCGTGGTGATCCACGGCGGCAGAATTCGCAGTGAGGGCACAGTCGACGATATCAGGCGCGAGGCGGGGGGCGTGAGCCTTGAGAAAGCCTTCTTGGATCTCATCGGACACACGTCGGCGGTGACCTTGTGAACCCCGTAAAGGTGATTTACCTCAAGGAAATCCGCGAAATGTTGCGCGACAAGCGCGTGAGAAGCTCCGCCTTGTTTGGACCCATGATCATGGTTTCGATGATTATGTTCATGTTCGGCTTCCTCATAACCGCGATGAGCGAGCCTTCAAGCCAAAAGATACACATCGTCAAGACGGATAACTCATTGGTGCGCCAAATGCGCGACAAGAAGATGGACGTCAAAGAGGTCGCCTCGCTCGAAGAAGGTCTCGAGATGGTCCGCGATGGAAGGGCTCGCGTCGTATTGAAATTCGAAGACGACTTCGACCAAAGACTGGCTTCCGGTCATACAACCACCGTGGTCGCCCTCTTTAACCCAACCGAACAAGTGTCTCTCATCGCAATGGAAACGTTTCGGCACGCTTTCGAACGCGCGAGCGAGCAAAGCCGGAATACGATCCTGCTCTCAAAGGGCATCACCCCCGAGCAAGTTGAACCACTCAAGCTGAAAACCGAGGAAGTCAAGACTGGCAAGGCCAAGACCAACGATGTCCTGGTTGGATTCTTGCCCTACCTGATCGTCATCTGGGCCTTTTACGGCGGCATGAGCATCGTGACGGAACTGGTTGCCGGCGAGAAAGAGAAAAACACGCTTGAGACCTTGATGATTTCTCCGGTCAAGCGGACCCAGATCGCCTTGGGCAAATTCTTTGCGCTGTCAACCGTGTGTTTCACGAGCAGCGTTTCGGCTCTAGCCGGCGTGTACCTCATGGCGGGGCTCCACCTCCCAATGACGAAAAAGCTATTCGAGCAGGGAGTTGGACTGAGCCCCGAAGCAAGCGGAGTGATTCTTCTTGTGATGGCGCCGACTGTAGCCCTTCTTGCAAGTCTCATGCTGGCCGTAAGCACCTACGCCCGAAACGCGAGAGAATCACAAAGCCACCTCACACTTATCAGCTTCATCGTTCTGATGCCTGCTCTCGCCAGCCAGTTCATTGGGTTCACGGATGCGGGTTCGTCGAAATGGGTAAATTGGGTGCCCATCTTGAACGCAGCCAATACGATTCGCCACGCCATGTTTGGCACTTTTGATTGGCCCGGCATCCTTGTGACGGTGTTTATCAGCCTGGTCCTCGCTTTGCTGGCAATGGCGGCTGCAATTGCCCTCTTCAATCGAGAAGAGGTCTTAACTCGGGTCTAACTTGTGGCGCTCGGGATTGTCGCCTTGGTGGGAGTTTGAGTGACCGTGCCACCCGTCATTGCGGCAAGGCTTTGACCCTGAGCCTGCAGTTGCCCGATCACGTTTTCCATGTTTGCGAACTGCTGTTGAAGATCGGCCTGGCTCTGCGAAATCTGAGTTGCCAGAGTGTTCATGTCCGATGTAAGAGTATCGATCTCGCGCTGCAAGGACGCGTTGGTCGTTGTGAGAAGGCCGCCTACCGGGTCCGTGAAAGTCTTGAGCACGTCACTCATCTGGGCCGCGATGCCCTTTGTGAAATTCATCGTGCCCACAATCCCGGTGGCCGTGCCCGTGTACATGATCTGCAAACCATCGGTCGTCGCATTGCCAGCGTTGCCAGTCAGGAATTGTCCAGAGCCGGTAGCCGCCTCACCGTTGATCTTGCCTGCCACATCAAGTCCCATCACCGTGGTTCCGGCAGACGTCATGCCGAGCCCGCTGTTGTCGTTTCCAGCCGCCAGATCACTCACAACCGTGAAATTGCTTTGCAACCCGTAGCGTTTTGACTGGATGGCAAGATTGCCGTTGACGTCGAGTGATGCGACCAGCAAATTCTTGAGTGTTGCGTCGCTGTTTATCGCATTGACTGTCGAAGCCGCCGTGCTTCCCGCGGCAAGCTGCAAATGATAAGCATTGCCTGCGAACAACGATCCGTTGAAGGTCAAGTTTTCCACGGAGGCGCTTGCCAGCGTTTGCGCCACCTGACCCGTGTATGAGGATTGCTTTGCCAGCTGAGTGATGTCTATTTGGTAAGGATTCAAGCTGGACGGAACCGTTTTGCTCGTATCCGATACGTAAGAAATGCTCGAATCGGAGCCGGTGCCCGTCGTTTGAAAGAGTTTAGCGACGGCGTTCGGGTTGCTCGTAATCGCGTTCGTAAGGATCGAATCGTCCACCACGAGGTGCCCGCTTTGATCCAATGTAAATCCGACTCCCGTCAGATTCGAAAACTGACCGGTCACTCCCGGCACGCTGTTGAACAACTGTGACGTGACCGAACTCATGGCTTGCGTGGCGATGGAGTCTCCAAACAAAGGTCCTGAATTGAATGTCGAGGTGTCAAGTTGGCTGTTTTGGGCAACGAAGTCAACCGCGTTGTTGTAACTGGTGACAAAATCGTTGATTTTTGATTTGATGGCGCTGACATCTTGCGTCATTGAAATCGTGGTCGATGCCGGACTTGCATTCGTTCCCTTCAGAAGTGTAATCGTCGCTCCCGGAATGGCGGTCGTGATCGTATTGCTTGCGCTCGTCAAATTCAACGTATCGAGCGAGAAGTGGGCGTCCTGACCCGCGACAAGTTCTGTCCCATACCCTTGTTGCAGGATCCCCATGCTCTGCAGAACGTTGTTGCTGTCTGAAAAGGTCGGCGTGCCAGCCGCGCCGACGATGTCCAACTTGTAGCTGGTTGTCGATCCGTTGGTGACAGTTCGAACCGAGGCGGTGACTCCCGCTCCAGCAGAATTGATGTTGTTCGCAATGGTTTGCAGCGTGTCCGACCCATTAATGGTGACGTTGACGCCGTTGATTTGCACCGTTGAAGCGCCGAGTGACTGGTTACCAATGAGCGTCCCCAGCGTGCCAGTACTGTTGCCAAACCCGAAACTTGTGGCGCCGTTCGTGATGCTCTCACGAATCGCCGCGGCACCTGACAAGATGCCTAGGTCTCCTAAGACTGAGCCTGAGCTGTCCGCCAACTGAACTTTGTTCGAGATGCCGGTGGCGTTAGACCCAAGCGTCAAGTAGGCATTGCCCGATCCTCCGTCGATGAGGCTCGCCGTTACCCCCACATTGAGAGAGTTGATCTTCTGGGCAAGCGTGGTCAACGAGTCCGTGCCAACGACGTTGACCGAGGCGCCGTTTATCACAAACGTACCCGTCATGTTGAGGGCGGAGGTCGTATCCTGTTTTGGTCCTGATGCGATCTTTTCAGCTTGCGCCAGCTGGGTCACGACGAGGTTATAGTTGCCTGCGTTCGCCGTAGAGGAACTTGTGACGGTGGCCACCGTTGAATCGCTGCTGCTGCCCGTAATGGGATTGAATGAATTGCGAGTGTCCAGAGCACCGGCGGCGGTTCCAATCGCCGACAGCCTTGCCCCAAGCTGCGCATAAATCTGTTGCTTGCTCTGCAGGTCCGTCTGCTGCTGGGTCATCCGAGTCAACGGAATCTTCTCGATCGAGATCAGCTTGTCGATGATCCCGTTCGTATCGATGCCGCTCGACAACCCGCCAAACGTAACGCCAGAGAGGCTGCTGTTTACACTCATTGCTAAACGCCCAACTGATTAATCTTCGGTACGTTTGCCGCGGTTCTCCACCCTGGGCTTTTACGCTGCGTGCATCAAACCGAACAAGCTAGAAGCCTCCGCCATCTTCTGTTCAGTGGCTTGCCTTAGATCCTCGAATTCAAGGACGTTCATGCCGCCCCAGGCCATCGCAATCGGGTCAACCTTACCAAGCTTCATCGCGTCGGGTGGGCAGTAGACATGCTTCGTCAAGAAATCACCAAGATGGACGACCAATTCCATGGGGTTGGAGTCCTCTTGGAAGGGGCCCTCATGGTGCCCGATGAGGTCCGCCAGAATCTCGGGCAGATGCCAGGTCTTGGCCATTTCTTCGCCCACTTTGCAATGAGACATTCCCAAGAACGTCACTTCAGCGTCCACGACCGGAATAGAACGTTGCTCAGCGTATTGCAAGAGGTCATCGTAAACCTCGGTGAAGTTGCAAAACAGGAACAGCCGGCCGATGTCGTGCAGCAGCCCTCCGATGAACGCCGTTTCCGCATCCTTCGTTTGCATACCCTTCTTCATGCAAAGGAATTGGGTCGCTGCCGCAGTGCCGAATGAATGCAGCCAAAACTGTTTGAGCGTCTGCCTCTGGCGGTCCGTTTTCGCTTGAATGGTGCTGATCGCGCCCACGCTCAGCACTAGGTTCCTGATTTGCTGCATGCCGAGTATCACGACCGCTTGACTAAGGCTTGTCACTTGGCCGGAAAGACCATAGTAGGCCGAGTTGACGACCCGTAGCACTTTCATCGTGAGCGCTTGATCCGTACCAATCAGCTTTTCCACTTCGGCAACTGATGAATTGGGTTCTTCGGTGGCGTGCAGAACCCGCGTAACGACCGCAGGAAGCGCGGGCAAATCCTTGAGCGCTTTCTCGATGGTCTTGCGCAAAAACCGATTGTCAACCGACAGCGTCATTCCCTCTCTCCCAAAACAGAGCCTTCAAACAGACAAATTCTCATCAAACTCACACCACATTTGAACCCGCATACATTTGCCAGGCACTCTTGGTTAGAGTTATCGGCAACCGAAGGACAAATCACTAGACCCTAATCTCCCTGGTACCCTTTGCGTTGTGCCGGCTATGCCAAACGGAGATTCACAGAAGTGGAGCGACGTTCACAAACGAGCTATGAATCCTCTTCGTTTGATCACCATCGGTGCCGTGTTCGTCGCCGTTGGTATCGCCGACGCGCAGTCGTGGTCCACGGCGTACGATGAAGGTCTGAAAGCTGGTAAAGCTCAGCATTGGGCCGAAGCACGACAGGCATTCTTACAAGCGGCGGCGATTCGCCCAGAGGACGCTTCGGCGCCGACAATCCTACCAGGGCCCATTGGTGCGCGCCCCACATGGCGAGACGGTGCACCCTACTCGCCGAACTTCCTTGCTGCCTTCGCAGCGTTCAAAAGCCTCGACTCTCTCGGCGATACGCGCGCGCAAAACGCTTTACTTTCCAACATCGCCGAAGAACTTCAAGTCTTGATCGACAAGGGCCAAGCGTGCATGCCCACTCTTGCTTACTTGAACGCGGCATACGAGCGTCTCGGCATGGATCGCAAGGCGCACTTGCTCTCCGCCAGAGTTCGCAAGTTCGATTGGCGAGTCGACACCGAAGTCGTCGATCCTGACGAGTTGAGGCGAATGGAAGCCGCAGTCGAACCCCTTCCTCCTCCCAAAACGATGCCACCGCCCCCCCCGCCCATCGACAAACCGGTCGCAACACCGACCCACGCCGACACGCCGGCACCGCAACCCATACTGAAGACTCAAGAGTTGTCAGCAACCACAAAGCAGCCGGTCCAGTCGAAGCCAGCTGCGGCGGCTCCGCCGTCACCAAAACCTAAAGAGCCCTTGAAATTGACGCTCTCAGGCAACCATGCGAAAACTGATGCTGATCCTGCTTCAATCGATGTGTCAAAGCTGAAGCCTACGACAACTCAAAACCCAGCGGGCACGATCACGAATGTCCCGGCGAACTTGCTGATGCCGAGTGTTAGACCACCGGCTGCGCAACCCGTGGCTCCGCCCACCTCGCTCAATGAGCCCTCAAAAGGCCCATCTAAACCGATGGTGGCCGGGTTGCCTGCGGCTCCGTTGCCCAACGGTACTGCAAAACCCATAAAGGCTGGCGACAAAACGACCATGGAGCCAAAGCCCGTGCCGCCCAAAGAGCCGCTCACTTCGACTCCCGTTCCGATCAAGCCAAATTCGCTTGGACCAACGCCTCAGCCCGTTTCCGAACCGGTCAATGAACCGAAACAGGTGATCGTAACACAGCAAACTTCGCCTAGACCGGTCCCGGAATTCAAACCTCTTGTGCCGGCCCAGATACCTAAACCTACGGTACCGGCAATCAATATCCCGACAAGAACCGAGACCCCACAGCCGGTCCATGAGACCCTGGGCAAATTCGCCTTGGTCATCGGCAACTCGGAATGCAGGATCCCTGGTGAGCAGATATCTTTCGCGGCCAATGACGCGCAGCAGCTGCACGACGCTCTGATTGTCAGCGCAGGCTATCGCGAATCAAACATGGAATTGGCGCTGAACGCCACGTCGAAGGTGATTCTCGCCGCCGCTCGGTCCCTTGCCAACCGAATGGCGCCAGCCAGCACCGTCCTAATCTATTTCGCTGGAGTCGGTGCAAACGTCGATGGGCACGACGTTCTGGCTGGCGCCGAAGCCCTCTCATTTGCTGAGGCAGGGCTTGTCTCAAAGAATGACCTTTACAAGGTCTTCATCGATAAAGGCATTCGCATCTTCGCATTCTTTGAGACGAACCGAACCATGACGAACGGCCGTTTCTTCGGCCTCGATACCCCGGCGACGGGCTCCATCGCGCAGAGCCACGCAACGATGCCCGGCGACAATGTCAGCTCCTTCACCCTCCATGGCAAGCAGACTGGGGTCTATACCCACGCATTTATGGCTGCATTGGCTGAGATGAAGTCTGAGCAACTTGGCATTGGCGATTTCGGTTGGAAGGTTTTCTACCGCGTCCGCGACGGTGACAATGAGATGGCGGCGAGCATCAACCGACAAACGCCCACTCTGCCCATTCTCTCCAACATGGATGCGACGGATCGATTCTAACCGTTAGCCGGCCATACGGCAGTGAGCGATCACAAGGCCGTCCAACGTCAAATTCGGATGATAGCTGTCAACCTCGGCGCAGAGGGTGACGAAAAGCTTCCCCAAGCCCCCTGTGGAAACCACCCTCGCCTGTCCGCCCAGTTCTGACTTGATACGCGCGGCAAGGGCATCAATCGCCCCCGCGTAACCCAGCATCACACCCGACTGAAGACTTTCAACCGTCGTCCTGCCCACGGCACGTTCAGGTGCCTCAAATGCGATCTGAGGCAGTTTTGCGGTCCTTGCCGCCAGCGCCTGGCTTGAGATCAGAATGCCTGGGAGAATGGCGCCACCGATGTAACGCCCGCCGCCGTCGATCGTGTCAAAAGTGGTAGCCGTTCCAAAGTCCACCACGATTGCAGGCGGCGGTCCCAAAGTCAAGACCGCAAGTGCGTTGGCGATACGATCGGCACCCACAGCCGACGCCGGTTCGTAACAAACTTCCAAACCGACCGCCTGGCCCCCGGTCAGGAACCGCGCCTTGACGTGCAGCCAATGCCAACAAAGCATCGAAACGGTGTCCACCATCTGCGGAACCACCGAAGCGCAAATCGCCGCGTCGATCTTGAACTCAACGCCGCGCAAATCGAAGAGGCCCTTGAGCCAAACAGCCAACTGGTCTTCCGTCTCCTCGGGCGCCGTCGCTCGTCGCCACACTCCGAGCCATGCGGACCCGTCCCATAGGCCAAAAACGCTGTTAGTGTTTCCGATGTCAATCGCCAAGAGCATGAGTCAAATCCACACGGCTATAGACTTTGCCGCCAGCCTCACTTTCCATTGCGCTTACGATCGTCTGCGCAACGTCATCTCTCAAAGCATACTCTTGGGCCTCGACCATCACCCGAACCATTGGCTGGGTGCCACTCGCCCTCACCACGAGGCGACCGCAACCATCCAACCTTTTTTCCCCATCCGCGAGCGCTTGCGATATTGCCGGGCGCTCCTTCCAATTCTTGTGATCGTCCACGGTCACATTCACAAGAATTTGCGGCCACGGCTCATAGTCGTCATAGAAGCTGCTCGCGGAACGATTCTCGGCTCGCAGCACTTTGAGAAGCTCCAGCATCGTCACCAGCCCGTCGCCCGTCGGCCCGCGTTTGGGAAACACGATGTGGCCGCTCTGCTCCCCCCCAACCAATGCGCCCGTCTCCAGAATTCGTTGCGACACATGCTTGTCTCCGACGGGAGTTCGCTCCAAGGTGATGCCCGTGCGAACCAAGTAACTCTCAAAACCGCCGTTGCTCATCACCGTCCCAACCACGACAGGGGGATCCAACTCCCCGACACGGTGATAATGCGCGCCCCAAATCCCAATCGTCCGGTCGCCGTTGATAAGTCGGCCCTTTTCATCGCTAAACACCGCTCGATCGGCATCTCCGTCGAACGCCACACCTATCGAAGCGGCCGATTTGACCGTAAATTCTTGGATGGTCTGAGGCTTGGTCGCACCGCCCTCTTCGTTGATGTTCATGCCGTCAGGACTCGCACCAATTAAGACCACATGGGCACCAAGTCGATTGAGGATTTTGGGAGCAAGGTCATATGCGGCGCCGTGGGCGGCATCCACCGCCACCGTCATCCCCGCGAGACCCTCTGGAACGATGTCGAAAAGGTAGTTAAGATAAGCCTCGATTCCGACTGCACTCGATGCAAGCTTTCCCACTTTTGCGCCCTCAGGGCGATCTTCAAAAGGCGCCTCCGTTAAGCGTTCAATGAGCGCTTCCACCTCGTCGGGCAACTTGCGGCCGTCATGACCGACAAACTTGATCCCGTTGTCTGGAGCGGGGTTGTGGCTGGCTGAAATGATGGCTCCAAGGCCAAAATCGCCTGTCCGCGCGATAAAGGAAACAGTTGGCGTCGGAGCGACTCCGAGGGTGGTCACCTCGACTCCGGCCGAGCAAAGTCCGGCGCCGAGTGCCGCACCCAACATTGCGCCGCTCCTGCGAGTGTCTCGGCCGATTACGGCTTTCAGCGGCAGGCCCACTGACATCATGTAGCGGCCCGTCGCCTGGCCCAAGGAAAAAGCCAGCTCCGGGGTCAGGTTTCGGTTTGCGACGCCGCGAACACCGTCGGTTCCAAACAGCTTTCTGCTCACGGCTTCTTGGAGACCTTGACCCTGGCGGGACGGATGACCCGATCCGCCATCTTGTAGCCGGCCTCTATCTCACCAAGCACGGTGCCTTCGGGGTACTCCTCGGAATGAGCGGTGGCAATCGCCTCGTGCACGTCCGGATTGAAAACGTGACCTTCCGATGGAATCCGAGTCACATTCTGTGATTCCAGCACTGAACGTATCTGGCGATCCACGGCTTTGATCCCATCCATGACTGATTCGGGTTTCGCGCCAGCTTCAAATGCGGCAATCGTACGCTCGAAATTGTCCAACACGGGCAACAACTGGGTGACCAGGCGCTCCGTCGCAAACGCCTTCATCTGCTCGTTTTCTTGCAAGACGCGCTTCCGGAAATTCTGAAAATCGGCCATCGTGCGCAGCATCTGTTCGTTGGCGGTATCGCGCTCGTGCATGGCTTTGTGTAAAGCGTCTTGAAGCTCGGCCAAGTCCGATGACGCCTGCGACTCCGAATGCAAGTCTTCGTTTTCGCCAGGGTCATTCATATCGGTTGTCGCGTGTTTGGGCAAACGAAGTTCCTCCGGGTGAGCCCGGATTTTACCTCGTGCCGTCATGCGGGCTCTGGTTCAAGCTTCACTTGGGCAGCCGTTCGAAAATGCATCGAAACAGCCACGCCCGTGATGACAACCGCAAGTCCGATAAGTTGCTTCCCAATGAGCGGTGTGCCCATCAACCACCACGCGAACAAGACGGTGAGCGGCGGGACAAAGTACTGATACAGCATCGCCCCTCCTGCGCCGATCTGACGAACACCCGCGTAAAAACCTGCGAATCCGAAGGCACCGGAGATGACGGCGAGATGTACGATGAGCAGCCATGAAAGGCCGCTCAAGTGGCGCCAAGGGGTCGCCACCACCGCTTGCAGTCCATAGGGGATCAACAAAACTAAGGCGGCCGGCATCGCAAGCGTCAGGAGCTGAACTGGGTGATATCGGCCGACAAGGCTCTTCATCAATACCGCGCAGTAGGCCCAAACGATGGAGCTTACGAAAATCATGACATCGCCCAGAAATCGGTTATCGGCCGACCTGGCGCTTTCCATCACGACCAGGACCACCCCGCAGAACGCGACAATTGCCCCGAACAGAGCGCCCGGGCTGAACCGCTCCTGCCGAAAAGCAACCGCAACCAAGCCCGTGAAGATTGGAGCCGTGGCGAGGATGATCGCGCCCTCGTTGGGAGAAGTCCTCGACATCCCCTCGAGAAAAAGGATCATGTACACGCCCATGGAAACGAAACCGAGAAGCATAATGGGAAAGGCGTCCTTGCGATCAAACCTGAGTTTGAGCCCCTGGACCTTGCACATCGCCACCAGGAAAGCGTACATGCCCCCGAAGCGAACCAAGGCGACGGCGGGTGGTGGAACTTCAGGGTAAAGAATCTTGAGGGCAACGAAGTTCAGAGCCCAGCTGATGACGGTGATCGCAAGAGGGAAGCTCAGGCCAGGCAGAAGGTGGCGGGAGCGTTGAATCGGAGAGCGAGGCTGCACTAACTAGACTACGGTAAACGTCTGGAATAGAACGGCGGCGGTGGAGAAAGAATGTCGATAAAAGATTATTCGCAGACGAACTGGGGAGCAGCCAAAAAATTCCGGCTGATTTTGCGAGAAACGGGCGGATCTGCTCGCGAGATGGGCGGCGAAGACATGTCGCTTGCCGTCGGTATCGTCGACAACATTTTCATGAGCGCCCTCGAGACGGGCACGAGTGACATTCACCTTCAACCCGAGCGCGACCAACTCCGCATTCGCTACCGTCAGGACGGAGTTCTTCATGACACGGGGCAACTTCCTCCTGAGCAAGCGATGAACGTGCTGGCTCGCCTGAAGCTTGCCGCCGGCATGCGAATCGACGAACAGCGCGAGCCCCAAGACGGCCGCATCGACATGGAGTTCAACGGTCGCCGCCTCTCGGCCCGCGCCTCCTGCGTCCCTTGCCTCAACGGCGAGAAATTCGTCATGAGACTCCTGGACCCCAACGCCATGAAAGTGGAGTTGGCCAAGTTGGGTATGCCCGAGGACGTTCTAAAGAACTGGTCCAAAGCGATCTCCGTCCCCTATGGCCTCATCCTCGTCACGGGCCCCACCGGCTCCGGTAAGACGTCGACTCTTTATGCATCGCTGAACCAACTCGATTCCAGATCGAGAAACATCGTCACCGTCGAAGACCCCATCGAATACGAATTCGAAAAGAGCATCGCCCAGGTGCAGGTCACAGAAAGGATGACCTTCCCAAGGGTCATGCGCACCTTCTTGCGACAGGATCCCGACGTCATGATGGTCGGTGAAATCCGAGATCCAGAATCGCTCGCCATCGCCATCCAAGCCGGCCTTACAGGACACCTCGTCGTGACGACCATCCACACGAACAATGCGATGGAGACCATCGGGCGAATGATCGACATGGGTGCGGAGCCCTATTTAATTTCGGGCGTCACCGTCGCCATCATGGCCCAGCGCCTTGTGCGCCTCAACTGTTCGAAGTGCCGCGAGAGCTACGCCCCCAACGGCGACGAAATCGTCGCACTCCATATTACTGACGAGGAATTGAAAAACGGAAAGTTCGCCAAGGGCAAAGGCTGTTCCGACTGCCGCGGCACGGGCTTCAAGGGCCGCATTGGTGTCTTCGAGCTGATCCTGGGGACGCCCGTCTTCAGGGCCTCCCTCGCGCGCAACGACGCTTACCCTAAGATGATGCAGATCGCACGCGACCAAGGCTTCAGAACGATGCTCGATGACGGCAAGAACAAGGCCATGTCTGGCTGGACCACTTGCGATGAGGTCATGAAGGCCGTCTACACGCAGACGATCGACTAGAGAATCAAGGGCCAGGCAAAGCCCATCCCAAAGCCAGCGATCAGCCCAGCTTGCGCACAGCCGCGATCACGTCGCCGTCGTTCGGGATGCATTGCAATTCAAGCACCCTAGCGTAGGGCATTGGCGTGTTGAGGCCTCCCACACGCCCAACTGGGGCGTCCAAATCGTCGAAGCATTCTTCGCCGATTCGGGCTGCGATCTCTGCCCCAAAGCCGCCGCTGCGCCAGTCTTCATACACCACCACCGTGCGGTGCGTCTTTCGAACTGATGCGAAAATCGTCTCCGTGTCAAGCGGCAACAGCGATCTAACGTCAACCACTTCTGCCTCGACGCCTTCTTTGCTCAGCGTCTCCGCGGCGGCCAGACAGACGTGCACCATGCGGCTGTAAGCTACCAGGGTCAAGTCCTTCCCTTCTCGTGCTATCCGCGCTTTTCCGAACGGGATCATGAAATCTGGATCATCGGGCACATCGCCTTTCAAGCCGTAAAGACCCGGGTTTTCGGTGAAGATGACGGGATTATCATCCCGAATTGCCGAGCGCAACAAACCCTTGGCGCATGCTGGCGTCGCCGGCGCGACGACCTTAAGGCCGGGGCAATGGGCATACCAACCCTCCAACGAGTGGCTGTGTTGCGCGCTGAGCTGGTTCGCCGCCCCACCGGGACCACGAACAACGAGCGGCACTGTTGCCTGCCCGCCCGTCATATAGTGAATCTTCGCCGCGTGGTTGACGATCTGATCCAGTGCGAGAATGGAGAAGGACATCGTCATCATCTCCACAATTGGGCGAAGGCCTGCCATCGCCGCCCCGTTCGCCAATCCGGCGATGCCTGGTTCCGTTATCGGGGTGTCCACGATGCGCCGCCCGCCAAATTTGTCCAATAGGCCCGAAGTCACGCGGAAGGTGCCTTGATAGCGACCAATGTCTTCTCCGATCAAGAACACATTTTCGTCGCGCTCCAATTCCTCGATCAGGCACTGGCGGACCGCGTCGCGGTAAATCATGTTCTCAACGGCCATTAGTGTCCCTTCTCCGGATCCATGTCCGTATAAACGTGATCGTAGACTTCGGAGGCGTCGGGGAACGGAGACCTGTCCGCCTCTTCATAGATTCGGTCAATCTCGTCTTGAATTTCCGAGTCGATTGCTTCCATCTTCTCTTCCGTCATCAAGTTGTTTTGTTTAATGTATTCCTGGAGGAGGTGAAGGGGGTCCCGCTTGCGATGTTGCTCGACTTCCTCTGACGTCCGGTACAAACTCTGATCGTTGTCCGCCGCCCCGTGACCTGCGAATCGATAGGTCATGACTTCGACCAGGTAGGGCTTTTGCTCTCTGCGGACGTATTCGACGATACGCTCCGCGTCCTTCTTCGCTTGCATTGTGTCCATGCCATCGACGCGCTCGCTCTTGATGCCGAAAGGCAGCCCACGCTTCCAAAGTTCGGTGTCGGCTGCGTGATATTCAAGGCGCGTGCCCATTGCGAACTCATTGTTCTCAATGATGAAGACAATGGGAAGGTCCCACAGCCCAACCATATTGAGGGTCTCAAAGAACACTCCCGCGTTGCTGGCGCCGTCGCCCAAATAGCAGAGCGTGACCCTGTCTTCACCGCGGTATTTGGCGGCAAAGGCCAGACCAGCGCCAAGCGCGGTGTGACCGCCGACGATTCCCCACCCGCCAAAGAGGGCGTTCTCCACGTCGTACAGGTGCATCGAGCCGCCTTTGCCTCGGCTCAGTCCGCCGCTCCGGCCCATGATCTCCGACATCACGGCGACGGGATCGCTGCCCAAGAGCAGTGCATGCCCGTGGTCGCGATATGCGGTGATTACGTAGTCGTAGCCCTTGCGGATCGAATTCAGCCAGCCAACGACCAGCGGTTCCATCCCGATGTACACGTGGAGGTAGCCGCCAGCTTTGCCCGTGCGATACGCCATGTTGCACTTCTCTTCGAAGTGCCGAATGAATAGGGTCTCGCGGTAGTACTGTTCGATTTCTGTCTGCGTCGCTGTCAATAATTTCTGGGCCTGTTTTGCCAAGATAAGTCCTCGTATTCAAATGTTGGGACGTTCGGTTGCCGGAGCTGCGACGCTGAAGTTCGGCCTACCATGTCATTTATACCCGGCAAGGATTGTATGGAGTCTGAACGTCCACTTCTGCGGACTCCGATCCTTTGCCGAATCTTAATGTGAGTTAGCTAAGTAACATTGATCCTCATGCGTACCGTCGCCGCCATCCTTGGAGCGCTCACAGTCATCCTGGTTCTCTGGGACACCTTCCAAACGATCGTTCTCCCGCGAACGGTCGAAGGCGGCTATCGCCTCACTACGCTCTTTTATCGGGTCTCGTGGAGCGTTTGGTCAGCCCTCGTGCGACGAATGCCAGCGCGTCCACGAGAGACCTTGTTGACCGTATTCGGCCCGATGTCGCTTCTCTTACTTATCGGCATCTGGGCAGCTTTGCTCATCTTGGGCTTTGGACTTTTCAACTGGGGACTCCAAACACCTTACAATGGAGCGACGGAAGCCTCGCTGGGGTCTTCCCTCTACTTCAGCGGTGTCACGTTCTTCACCCTCGGCTTTGGAGACATCACACCGTCCACCTCGCTGGGAAGGTTCATGTCCGTCTTCGAGGTCGGAGTAGGGTTCGGTTTCCTCGCGGTCGTCATCAGCTACCTGCCGATCCTTTACCAGTCGTTCTCTAGGCGAGAAATCGCCATATCTCTTCTGGACGCACGCGCCGGTTCTCCCCCCACCGCGGCGGAGCTTCTTCGACGCCTTGGAAACGACGATCACATGGAATCCCTAGAGATTCTTCTATTGGACTGGGAGAAGTCGGCCGCGGAGTTGCTGGAGAGCTACCTCTCCTATCCTGTGTTGAGCTACTATCGGTCACAGCATGAGCGACAGTCCTGGCTCTCAGCCGTTACGGCGATTCTAGACACTTGCGCTGTCGTTTCGCTCGGCTTCACCCACAAAGACAAACACCAAGGCGTCATCATACGCCAGTCGCGTCTCACCTTCGCCATGGCAAGGCATGCCTGCGTCGACCTCGCCCTCATCTTTGACATACCGCCGAAGCCACCCGCAAACAACCGGCTGACAAGCGACGCCTTTCAGGGACTGAAGGAAAAACTCGCTGAGGCCAACATTCACTTTGTCGATCCCGACACGGCGGAGCAACGGCTTGCTAAAGTCCGCGTCCAGTACGAACCCTACGTGGCCAGCCTAGCCGAAGTGTTGTTCATGGAATTGCCTCCTTGGTTCGTCGAGAATCCGAGATTGGACAATTGGCAAGTCAGCGCGTGGGATACGGACAAACACTTCTGATCAGACGTCGAATTCGGCAACCACGAATGTGTGGTCGGACGGCTTCATCTCACCTCTCGGCCCTCGATCAACAAAACAATCGTTGCACAGGGCAGCAAGGGGGGCCGTTGCGTAAATGTGATCGATGCGCCACCCAAGATTCCGCTCAAACGACCGCGGAATCACGAAGTCCCAGTAGGTGTAATGCCCTGCCCCTTGGTGATGTTTGCGAAACACGTCCTCCAACCCAAATTCCAGCGCCTTGTTAAGTGCGGCAAACTCTAAGGGATGGTGCCCAACCTTGCCGTACACCCGCGCAGAGTTATACACATCGTTGGAAGTGGGGGCGATGTTGATGTCACCCAACCAGACCCAATTGTCATTCGGACGCTAAAGTTCCCGATGGAAGACGCTGAACCGTTCGAGCCACTTCAGCTTTGCGCGAGTGGGAATTCCCGCCTTTTCGATTG